>JABHGV010000029.1 GCA_018671895.1 Rhodospirillaceae bacterium
CGATGGATAGTCTCTGCATTGCCGCCACAAACTAAGCCCATCCTTGAATGCCTCCGCCGCCGCTTTCAAGCCATCGATGACACTGAAAAAACCATCCGACTTGGTACACATGCCGAATCTTGCGATCCGCGCTTTCGTTTCCGGTGAGTACATATCGTAACCACGCGGCATGACGACGATATCACCACCATCATCCAGTTCATCAAACATGCGCATGTCGTGTGCGTTGCCGATGAAATCTGCCATCAGGAAAACGTTTTTGGGACCACCTCGTCCAACGCGAATACGCAACAGCGACCGCAGCGCGCCAAAAGAAGAAATCGTCGCGGCATAAACAGCATTCACAATTTTTTTTGCCGTTTCTTGTGCGCGAAACGATGTTGGAAGCTCGCCAAAATATTCCTGGTACAAGTTGAGTATCGCCTGCTGAGCGCCGATAAGGCGGATATTCCCGACGCCCTTTTTAACCGCAATATGATTAAGCACCATTATCGGCAATTGCCTGACAGCCGTGTGGTTGCTGACCGACAGCTTGCAGGCCATGGCATATTCCGGAACATTGCGGTCCAACCCATCAAAATTGTAAAACGCGTTCATCTTCTCTTCTGTCTCGCCGAAAATATCCAGGCTTTCGATGGTTACCCGAAAATCACGATAGTACTTTAGTTCGGGACATCCATCGGCGGCGTGGCGGGCCCGACCGCTATCCACCGCCCACTGAACAAGCTTTCTCAACGGCACCATCATTCGCGGAAACAACGGCTCAATGGCAATGGCCTGTGGATTGCGTCCCAATAACGCCGCCCAGATGAACCGCCACGCTGTCCATTCATTAATGAAATAAAGGGTTGTCATTTAGATTAGATAACTTCCCTGATCACCCGAAATGCTTCCGCCGCGACCAATCCGGACTGGCTGCCGCGCAGCGTTGCCAGCGCCTCGACCGCCTTGATAGAGCGGGCGTGGGGGAAGTCGCGCATCTCGCTCCCATAGCATTCCAGAGCTGCAATCTTCGCCGCCATGTGATCAGAAACATCGATGAAACGTTGCGGCAAGAAAGCCTCTTCCATATCCGTCGCCGACCATTCGGTGCTTGATGGCGTCTCGAATGTATAGATAGCTCGCACGATTTCTTCCGGCTGTGGGCGGCATGCCGTCAGCACCGCCTGATGGGTCAGCCGATGATCGACGTTTAAATCGCCGCCATGATGGGTGTAGACGATTGTCGGGGTAACATCGGCGGCGGCGCTTTCCACTTCCTTGACGATATCAAGCATATCGTGGCTATCCATGCGATTGTCCGCCAGTCCGGCAAAACGGGGCGGCTGGGTTCCAAGCGCCACAGCAGCGGCAACTGCCGATTGCCGCAAGGCCTCGACACCATCTATGTCATCGGCATCTCTGGATGTCGCGCCCTCGGCCATGATCAGAACATGGACCGTGTCGCCATCGGCCACATGGCGGGCGGCCGTTGCACCACAACCCAGAACCTCGTCATCCGGGTGGGCCGCGACGATCAATATGGATTGTCCGCTCATGCTCCATCTTCTCCCTGTTGTTTTCCGTCTTCGACAACATACAGGCCGTTGTAGGGAACGACCCTTTTGTTCACTGGCACCGGAAATGGCTGCACGGCCTCGCCCTTATACAGCGATATAAGATCATCCAGAATCGGAACTCCGGCCGCGATCGGCATGGAAAAACTGCCCGATGGCCGCGGGTTGATCTCGACGATACACGGACGCCCGGCCATGTTCGTCATCAGGTCAACGTCGTAAAGCCACGTAAGATTGAACAGCTTGGCCAAACGCCTGCCCATATCTTCAATTTCCGGGTCCGGGCCGACAACGTAACCAAGACTGTTGCCGGTATGATCGAGCCTGCGCCGTGGGACCACATGCACGGCTTCGCCTTGCCATGCCAGAATATCGGCATCATAGGCCGGGGTGGTCAGCCGTTCGGCGACGATCAGTGGCAACTTTTCAAGGCAGGACTGTACGTGATCGCCACGAAACGTTTCCAAATTCATATGCAGTTCGAAACCGCCCAGATAACTTTCGATCTCGGTCAGGTCTTTGCGGATGACAAACACATCCCGCCCGCCGCGCGATACCGCCGGGCGCACAGCGACTTCACCATGTGTATTCAGCAACTCATCGAATGCGGCTTCGAATTCATCAACGGTTTCAACGTAGCGCCAGTCGGCAACGGCGATGCCAGCCTCGCCCAGCGCATTGTAGGTCTTCATCTTGTCGGCGAATATCGCCAGTGTATCGGCGTCCGTACAGGCCAGCGTTGCGCCAACATTTTCGACTTGCTGTCGGGCAGCGCTTAAGGTCAGCGCCTCTTCATCCGAACATGGCACCACTAGATCAACTTTTTCTCGTTTAATGACATCACAGACGCGATCCACATATTCAGGATCGCTGCCGAAAGGAACGCGGGCGAATACATCGGCGACATTGACTGCCGCGGCCTTGTCGCCGGCATCGACGGCGACGACGCGCACATCATGTCGAGTGCTGGCGCTGGCCTGCATTATCGTTTGCGCCGAATAGACCCCACCAGTCGATGTCAGCATCAAGGTGACCGTCATGATTTGACGTCTTCCCCAGCGACGGGCTCATCGACTTTCAGGTCGCGCGTCGCGCGCGCGCCCAGCACGCGCTCGTAATCATCGGCACGCAGCCCGGCGGTGCCAGGCAGCGGTCGCTTCAGGCCAAGGTTATCAATGTCGAACGTCTCACCCGCAGCAATGTCTTGGCGTGCGACCAGACACCGGTGCGTGCCGTTTCGGCGGTCACGTTCTTCCGGCTCAGGCGACTTATCGCCGCGGCCCATCATCGCCTCGACGTTTCTGATTTCGGCAACCAATAGCACCAGCTCATCGGGCGTCGCCGACAGGTGGTGGTCGGCCCCCGCGAGGCCTTTATCCAGCGTGATATGCTTCTCGACAATCGTTGCGCCCAACGCCACGGCGGCCAGACAGGCCGTGCTTCCCAAGGCATGATCGGAATATCCGACAGGCACATCTAACGCTGCAGCCAGTGTCTGCATTGCATTCAGATTTACCTGGGCGGGAGGTGTCGGATAAATCGAGGTACATTGCAGAACCGCCAGTTCTCTCGCTCCGGCATCGCGGGCCGTGGCAACGGCAATGCCAACCTCATCAAGGTCGGCCATGCCGGTCGACAGGATCATCGGTAATTTTGTCGCAGCTGCCTGTTTGATCAGCGGCGTGTTGGTCAACAAACCCGATGAAATCTTGATCGCCGGCATGCTCAGGTCGGTGATCTTTTGCAGGCTGGAAAAGTCGCCCGGCGTCGCAAAAAGGATAATGCCGCGTTTCGCTGCATGCGTCATTAAACGCTCAAGAGCATCCATCGACAGGGCACGGTCAGAAAACACCCTATGTGATTCCGTTCCGGCAACATAGCTTTCGCCCGCCTCGACGATCTGTAGCTTGGCAGCATCGGCACCTGCATTGGCAGCGGCGTTGATCAGGCGCGCACAAGCGGCTTCGTCGCCATCATGGTTGATACCAATCTCGGCGATAATGAACACAGGCGCGCCCGCGCCGATGCGGCACGTGCCCACATTGAATGTGTGACTGGTCATTGAAATCCTGAAACCTCAGGCGGACCGTCTTGTCCGCCTGTCGTTGAGGAGTGGTGCTAGCTGGCTTTCTTTTCGAACAACGGTGAAGTGTAGTCACCATCGCGTTCTTTTTCGTAGGCGTGTTTGTAATCGGGGAACGCATCGTTATACGCACTGATGTATTCTTTGCGTGAGTTCGGCTCCATCCAGCTGATGTCTTTGTCATCGCCGAAGTTTGACGTCGTGTTACGTCCGCCCCATCCGTCGAGCGTGGTCGGAGGCTCAAACCCACGGTCAATGCACTCACGATACATAGGCGTTCCGGGCAGCGGCAGATAAATACAATTCTGCAGTGTTGCATCCGGTTTAATAGCAAGAATCTCATCAATCAGGGTCAGGGTTTCCTTCAGATCGTCCACCGTTTCTCCCGGCATGGCGAAAATGAAGGAGGCATAATATTCAAACCCGAAATCACGGCACATGCGGGCGCTGTCGAGCGCATCCTCGCGGGTAATGTTTTTGACCATATGGTCGAGCATGCGTTGCGAGCCGTGCTCAATGCCATAGAAAATCGAGCGCAGGCCGGAATCATGCAACTGTTGAATTTCGTTGTCTTTCCATTTGAGCAACGAGTCTGCTTTTGCCTTGGCTTTCCACAAGGTATCAGGAGAAATTTCCTTGATCATCTTGGCCATTGGCAGAACACGTTTCTTGGACAGGAAGTAAGTGCCATCTTGCAGGAAGATGTTCTTGAACCCCATGTCCTGAGTCAGATGCGAGAATTCCAACTCGAACTGTTCCATATTCCGGTACGATGTCGAGTAATCGCCGGTCGTGCAGAACGTGCATTTGAACGGACAGCCCTTGGATGAAAAGTATGATGCGATGTTATTGGGCGAGCGATACTTCTCGATATCGAGAAGATGCCAGCCGGGGAATACATCATAGTCAAAGCTGATCCGTGCCGCTTCCCGGTCGCCGACTATGGAACCGTCGCCGTTCTTGTTTTTATAAATGACGCCTTGCAGCATCGGAATTTCAGTTTTCTCAACAATGGCGTTCACGATGCTAACGATGTTGTGCTCGGCATGGCCGACAAACGCGTAATCCGCCACGCCTTCTTCGATCAATTGGTCAGGAAGTTGATACGCATGGTGGCCGCCCCACATGATCGGCAGGTCCGGTCTTGTGTCGCGGATAATATTCGCGGCCTGTACAGCATTCAGAAGGTCATTGCCCGACATCGCTGTAATACCGATAACGTCGGCATCAGCGATTTCACGAATTAGGGTCTTGTCCCAAAACTCATCAACACGGGCGTCAAGAACGACGACCTGATAACCTTCCCTTTCCAGGAAGGGTCCCAGGTACAAATAAGGGAACGGGAACCAGTAGTGCTCATGCTTGTACGGCGCATTTGCCGCACGCATGATTGCATCCGGGTAAAAGAGGACTACCTTACCCTTGGTCAGGGTGTCACGCGCCGGAGGTGTTTTGTCCATCATTGCACTTGTTTCCTCTTCTCTAAATACAAGCCAAAACTACCCAACGATGGGTGTTGGCCTTGATTTGCCCAAACATGGGGAGCATCCCCCTTGAAGTCAACCAAAACCCCGCCATGGGGCTGGCATCTTAAATCATTTCATTTACGACACGATTAGCGCCTAATCCATCACACAAGGCGGCAGCGGCGGTGCTCATATTTTGCCGCAAGGTGGCGTCGTTACATACGGTGGCGATGCTTTCATTAATTTTCGCTGGCGTCACATCCTCATGCCACCCCAAAACCGTTGCCGCCCCGGCCTCTTGCAAACCATCGGCGATGCGTTGCTGGTTGTCAGCAATGATCACGACAACTGTCGGCAAGCCCAGGCAGCATCGCTCCCAAGACGATGTTCCTGCGGCCCCAACAGCAATATCAGCGTCGGCCAGCAGCCCCGCCATATCTTGTAAATCTGTGTGCACGGTGACCGGGCAGGGCGCAGTTGCGGCCAACGCGTTAACCTGCTCAAGATGCGGAGCCATTGAACCAAGCACCACATCAACCGCATCTAGGTCGATGCCATCCAACGCCTGCAACGCTTTCGCCGTCAGATTGGCCCGGTCGACGGTACCGCAGAAAATAATCAGCCGCCGTACTTTAACATCTCCTCGGCGCTGCAGCGCCTTGGGGCGCATCGTGGCAAATTCGGGCCTGAGAATGGCATAGTTGGTCCCAAGCAACGGGCGGCAATTTTTATTTTCACCAAGGCCGTAATCTTCCGGCGTCCGTCCCGGCGTCTGGTCAAGCAGGACATCGCCATCATGGGGGCGGTCGGCAAGATCGTCGATAACCAAAATCTTCCGGGCCCATCCCCGACAGGCGGTTTCAAATTTTGCATCCAGCCCATAATGGTCAACAACAAGCCAGTCGACCCCGTCCGGCCAGGCGGCGGCCATTGTCTCTGAACCATTCGCAAGCCCGACAGTAATCATCGGATACGCGGCATCAACAAGGACAGGAACCGTCGCTGGAGTATCCGACGAACAAGCAAAGGCGACTGTCCACCCGTCCCTGGAAAGTTCTCCTGCCAACGCCAGACACCGCATCACATGGCCGCCGCCGATACCCGGTCCGGCGTCCGCCCGAAACACGACAATTCCGCACCGAGGCGTGCATATATATATGTCACCGTCATTTTCGTAACCGGCTGCCAAAAACAGGGCCCGTGAGGCGGCGTTATCGGCAAGCACCTCGGCGTGTAGTGTTTTTTCCGGATGGGCGTGGCGCAACAACGCCAGTGCGGCCTTACCAAGGCCCAAACCATGCCGGGCCGGGTCAACCAATATCGAGACTTCCGCCGCACCGTCCGGCTTTTCGTCCAGCCGCACCATACCAACACAGTCACCGTCCAGCGTCAGCATCCAGATCATCTGTTCTGCCGTACGGGCCTGCATCCATTCGGCATGTTCTTGCGTCGTTGGCGGTTCGGGGTTGCGAAAGTGACGGCGTGTATCAGGATGACACTGCCAGTCAAACAAGATGTCAGAGTCTTTCATGTTTGCCGGACGCAGGCGAACCAGCCCCCCATCCTTGGCAATCAGATGCGGGCTTGCCGCCGTGCTCATTCGCGAACCCGAAACACCGGCTCAACCACCGGCTGCTTGAGGTTTCCTTCCAGCTTGCCGGTCGCTAACTCTGCCGTGATAACCGGCATAACCTCGCCATAGGCAGCGACCACTCGGGCGATATCGATATCGTTGTGGGCATAACAGACATTATGTCCGCCTGCTGTCAGCACGCCGCGCTTCAGCATTTCGCTCATGTACAACGTCTTGATCGCTTCTTTCGAAGCCTCTGCATGATCCCGCACATCAAGCACCCGCCATGGGTCTTTTCCGGGTAGAGCGAACACGTCCGTCAGGTTGTTATCGTTAATCGCAGCCTCGGCCCCGTCGGCAATCGCCTTGCCCGTTTGCCACAGGCGCTCAATCACCGGCTCACGGCGCATCTTGTCAATCACCGCGATGGCCGCAGCCAGCGACAGGGTCTCGCCACCAAAGGTGCCGGAATAGAAAACTTCTTCCATTTCCGCCATCACATCTGTGCGACCGGCGACTGCTGCGATGGGCATGCCATTGCCCATTCCCTTGCCCAGCGCCGCCAGATCGGGCGTCACGCCGAACAGTTCCTGTGCGCCACCCAACGCATAACGGAAACCGGTAATAACTTCGTCGAAAATCAACAGGGCACCGTGACCATTTACCAGTTGCTTCAGGTCGGCCAGATACCCCGGTTCCGGCTCTATCAGATTCATTGGCTCCAATATCAGGGCGGCAAACTCACCCCGGTGCGCGTTCATCATTTCGTCAACGGCGGCCAGATCGTTGTATGGCACCCGATGGGTCAGCTCGCGAACGGCATCGGGCACGCCCTTGTTGCGGGTCGTCGAGCCGATATACCAGTCCTGCCAGCCATGATACCCACATACCGCTATCTGATCGCGCCCAGTGAAGGCGCGGGCCAGACGCACCGCACCGGTGGTGGCGTCCGAGCCGTTCTTGCCGAAGCGCACCTTTTCGGCGCAAGGAAAAATATCAACCAGCCGTTCGGCCAGATCGGATTCCAGCGATGTCGCCAGACTGAAGCTGATGCCGCGGCCTAACTGGTCACGGATCGCCGCATCGACGTCCGGGTCGCGATAACCCAGCACCACCGGCAATAAACCGCAAACAAGATCCACATAGACGTTGGCATCCACATCCCAAACCCGACCGCCATCACCATGGGTCAAAAACAGTGGGGCGTGACCTGATGCGAAAATTAGCCGCGACTTGCTGAATGTCTGGGTTCCAAGTGGAATGGTCTTTTCGGCGCGAACCAGCATGTCGGCTGAGTTTCCAAATTCCTGAATTTGTTCCAGCGGCCCGGTGATTGACGGCCTCGAGCCTTCGTTGCGGCTGGCATCGGCGTTTTTGCCTCTGAGCGACGGGTCGGCATCCAGAACCGCAAGCACATCGAGAAACGACGGCGGTGTGTCATTTTTCAGCTTGTCGGCGACGGCGCGTGCAAAATCGAGATCGTTTGAGGTATCAACGGTCCAGCGTTCTCCGGCCAGTCCTGGCAGGGAACACAAGACGTTGCCGACGTTGAACCGCGCACGGTCATTCCGAATAAAAGGCGTGACGTGTTCACGCTGGTGCGCCGTCGTCGCCTCTTTATCAGCCGTGGCCAGCGCATCCATGGAAACCACTTCGCAGTCGAGTCCATCGGGCCAGCTCGGCGGATCGACGTTACTGACATAATCCGCAGCCGCGCGCCCGAACAGTGCCAACACCTGTCCACAAACTTGCGGATCGAGAAAGGGGCAATCGGCGGTCAGGCGCATGACGACGTCTGCATTTTCAGTCTTCGCCGCCAGAACGAACCGCGCCAGCACATCATCTTCAGACCCGCGATGACAAATGACATCGTTGTCTGAACACCACGCAGCAATAGAATTATCAGACTCCCCGGTCGACGTGGCGACGCAAACTTTATCAATGCCAGGAACCGCACGGGCCGCATCAACAACCCATGCAAGTATCGGCTTGCCGCCTAAATCTTCCAGCACTTTGCCGGGCAACCGGGTGGAATTCATGCGCGCCTGAATGACGGCAAGGTTTGTCATGCTTCGGGCAATCCGCTGATACGCCGGGCGGCAAGAACCTGATGCAGCACCGACAATGCTTCCGTTCCATCGCAACGGGGCTGCGCACCGGTCTCGACCGCGTTCAGAAAGTCTTTCATTTCGGCGCGATAGGTTTCCGCATTCTCGCCCTCGAACGTGCGTTCATCGCTAACGTCGCCATCGATACCTGTCAGTCTCAGGCTGCGCCCGATGATATCGATTTCCAGCAACCCCTTTGTTCCGGCGATATCGGCACGACGGCGGGCCGGGCGTGTCACGTAGTCCAGATGCAAGGTCGAACGAGCGCCGTTTGCATGACGAATGATAACGTCGGCAATATCTTCGGAATCCATTTCCAGGTGACCAGACCGCGATGCGCAGGCAGCTAGTGTTTCAGCCGCGCCAAGAAGATAATTGGCGATATCGAATTCATGGACAATATCGAACAGGACGCCGCCGGTACTCGCATCGGCCGTATAGTTTTTTCGATAATCCTGCCCGGGCCGCCAGTCGGGAAGATAGCTTGCGCAGACAAACCGCCCCCAAAGTAAATCGCCCAACGCACCCGACGAAATAATTTTCTTCGCCGCCTCGACTGACGGATGAAACCGCATGTTGTGAGCAACGGCGATGGTCTTGTCTGTGCCGGCAAGCATGTCTTCGATGCCCCGTTCTGTGTGCGCCATCGGCTTTTCGATCAACACATGACAATCGACATCAAGCGCGGCGCGGGCATCATCCAGATGCGCCGCGTTGGGGCTGCAGATCACGGCGGCGGCGGCACCCTTAAAAGCATCATCGCGGGTCTCAAGCGCCTCGCCGCCCATATCTTTTAGTTCGGAACGCAAAGGGGCGTTTGGATCGAACCCCCTGACCGCATGGCCCATGTCCAGCAGATTGCGCGCATGGCGCATGCCAATGGAACCAAGCCCGATAACGGCGACGGTTTGCTTAGCCATCTATTTTTCTCTCGCCAATTTTACCAAGGCTTTCATCCATTGCCACCACCAGAACCGATCAGTGCATGCAAATTTTTCGCTCCAGTTACGGCGGACTTTCTGAACTTCTTCGCTTTGCCACCAGCCATCGACATCATCCCAAACGGCATTGATGTGACGGGCCGCTTCAGCCTCGTCATAAAACAGGATATTGGCATCTTCAAGAGCGTCAAAATACGATTGTGATTCTGGGCTGTAGCAGAAGAACTCTTTATCCCAGACACAAATTGTCGGCGTATTTGCCGCCATTGTTATGTTCATGGTCGTTCCTGGAGCTTGCAGAACAACAATTCTGCACCCCATCATTCCCGCATGCAGATCGCCTGTTAGCGCCGGAATATCCGGGAACTGCTTGTGGATGCCAGCCATCAGGTCAATATCAATAGAGGCACGCAGATAAGGACGAAATAGTGTTTTCTCGCGTACCGACTTATCAAGTCCGCGGATAAACTCCAGTGAGCTGGGAATGCACCGGAAGTAATCGGCAGCACGAGGCCTTTGATCAATGCGCGACTTACGTAGCCTTGGCGCATCGCCAACAATAATCAGGCCGCCTGTTGTTTCTCGATGCTGGTCTGCCATTCGGCTCAATAAGGGAGATGGCAGCGGGATGAAACGCCCCGTGTAATCTCTGTGTTCTGTCCAGCCCCAGCTCAAAAATGCGTCAAATCGATATTCGATTTCGGCAGGTTTCAAATGAACGGCAACAAGACCGTAGCCGCCGCCATGCTGGGTCTGAATCAGTTTTTCGCCTGCCTCGTGTGCAATGGCGGCGATGTACTTCTCTTCGTCGTTCCAATAACTCAGAGTTCCCAAGCGCAACCGGCCCGGCCGTGTCGGGTAGGATCTTGCGACTTTCACATATTTATCAAATTCTTCACCATACGCCCTTGGCATGGTCGCGTGCATGATGCGGTCAAAAACGGTCAGAAATTTTTCCGGAAACACATCCTCGGGAAAAAAATTCGTATCCGGCTGTACTTTGTGGTGCGACGGATTGCGGGACAGAAGATTAGCAAATATTGACAGTGCAACGCCTCGCCATTTTGTGCCGACGATATCGGTATAGCCGAGCGATAACTTGATGCGCCGGATCAAGCGCCCAAAACCTTTCGGGTCAGTTGCGGTGTCGCGGGGATTTATCAGGCCTGCCGGGTCTGGCGGCTGTGTTGCCGGAACCAGCGTCCAGTGGTCCGGTGCCAGGGCCGCTAGAAGTTGTGAGTCAATCCACCAGTTGAATTCGCGCCCGTGCAAAAGACACTGATAAAACTGATCAATGGTGCTGAAAGGCCAACTGACCGGGTCTGTCCAGACAGTTGCCCGCATCGGACGACTGCCAACTTTTTCGATAACCTGCTCAATCAGCAAGTAGTGCTTCCACGCCCGCTGAACCAGCTCAATCAACCAGGTCATCGTCATAATGCGCCAGAAATCTTCGGAATAATCGGTTCCGTGAAAAGCGTTTAGCTCGCCAGTCAGCCCCTTAACCAGATGTGCAAGCCAGGGTCTGATTTTAGCATGCTCGGACTCGATATCTTCAAGCCTCGGAATCGGGTCGATAAAGTCAAGCTGCTGCCAGTCTGGATAAACATCTTCACGACCAACAAAACACCAGGGATCAAGCGCTACGTCTTTGTCCGGGTCGAAGGTGTTGTCGATGGAAGCCAGAAACAACGTGCCCTCAGCAGGCCCAGTCATTCCTTAACCTCTACGCTGACTTTTTCTGCCACGTGACGAAGCTTGGGATTCACTGCGCCCGAACCGCCATCAAAAGGAATTTTGCCGGGAGTAAATACAGGCGGTTTGACAAGCAGAAAATACGGGTCCTGGCTCAATTTCTCGAGCAATAATGCTTCGGCATCCCGAAAACCGATAACCTGCAGGTTAAGCGATCCCATTTTTGCCGTCCTGACAATTCCTGCCTCTGTCGCCGCCGTGGTAAACCGAGCCAGTTCGTAAACAATTTCAAAGTCTTCGTCGAGATAACGAACTGCCGAAACGACAGGTCCATCAAAGGGTCCGTCCAATCCTGTTACCGGTGCGTCGTAAACTTTGTTGTAAGTATGCGGCACCCCAGCCAATACCTCTACATGATGAACAAAGGTCATCATCCGCGGCGTGCATTCCCAGAACAGCATCTTGGCGTCCAGATCAACAAGTCGTTGCCATGGCGACATGCTGCCATAACCAAAACCGGTGCCCGTATCGCATATCTCTGAAGCATTTTTGCCTGACGCTATTACGCTTACCGTGGGACACAGGCTGCGGCGCATGCCCGGCACATTCAGCATCCACGAACAAAAACCGCCCAACCGTTTGTCAGTTGGCGAGGTCGCCGCATCGAACGGCGTGCCATATCGCCCGTACTCGTAAAAGAACGCTGGCGAGGCAATCGTTCCGTTTGCACCAAGCGTTGTCGATATGGCGCTATGAAGAACCTCTGCGGCTGCCTCGACCAGGTTTCCGTCACGACGTCCCTCGGCAAGTAACGACAAGACCAGGCCGCGCACAGCCGAATGCACGAACACCGTGTCGCCCGCTGCAATCCCCGCTGCATGCAGGGCTTCTTCAATTTTTGATTCCAGTGTCATTTTGGAGATGCGAAAGGGTTCACCCAGTTTTTCTCAAGCAGGCCTTTTTCCACCCACTTATCGGTATAGGCATCAACAAATTCAAACGGCAACCCGGCCTTTTCAGCGACGTCCAGAGTTGTCATGTCACCCTCGCACATGGCTGGCAAAATGTTCATCAGGTAATTCAAAGCCCCCGAACGTAGGTGGCTTTTGCTGGCAGACCGATCCTGAACGACGCGCATCAGCTCTGGCGTCAGCGCTTCGGTAATGCCGCCAGAAGAAACGCTCTGGGCAGATTGCGACATCAGTGCTGGTGACAGATACAGGTCTAGTTCCTGCGACGACAAGCAAGGTAACCCTGTAAATCTGCGCTTCAAGATGGCGTTGCTTTCAAACACATTGATGGCACGCCCAATCAGGTCTGTCATTTGTTCGAACTTATCGGTATGCACATTTTCGGGCGTATCTTCGTCGGTGTGATAAACCCCAAACGGAGCGCGCATAATGGAGCCGCACGGGATGCCTACACCGCCGACATCAAATGCTGTCTCGTCATTCCCCAGCGGACCATTTCGGAATTCATGCAGTGTCGCATTGTGATCACCACTTTCCAGAACATGGGCCATAACCCGGTCGATAGCTGCCGAGCCGGAGAAGCTATTCTGATAAGCAAGCGGCGCATCGGCACCGGCAGACGCGACAAACATTCCCTGACGCACATTGTTTGCCGCAGCCATGTGTTCGGCATAAAACACCGAGCCAATAATTTCGACCGTCGACAGCATACGATAGGTTAGATGCGTTTTGCGTCCGGCCAATCGCGAAATCGCCTCGTGTCCGGCCAGACACCCGACCAGACCATCGTTGCACATATATGGGTGATCGAAATGACCGATCAACAGCAGGCTGTCGGAAAGTTCGCCTGCATGAACTTGCTCGGCCATTTCCAACATGCCCGGTTCGAAACGGGTGGCGATGTCTACTTCGTAATCGCCGCCTGGCAAATCATCACGGGCATTCTGAGAGATGCAAAATCCCCATTCCGGTTCCCAATGACGGTACTGGTTGCGAAAATGAAAAGGAATACAGTCTGGTTTGGAAGGCATTGAAAACAGGTGTTCATCCAACTCAGTCCGGCTGATGGTCCCCTTGAACGGCGGACTGAAAGTGAACAGGTGCAGCGGATGAATGGTAAAGTCGGCGACAACCGTGCCGTCAGGGCCTGTCAGGGTCGCGTGCTCAACAACCCACGACTGAGGGGCCGTCCACGAACCGCTTTTTTCTCCGGATGCAAACCCAAAAACTTCGGTGTGATCATAAATTGTCGCCAGGTCGCGATAAGCGGCGCTCATTTCTGGACCACAATGGACACGATTCATGGTCCACAATTTATCCAGTGCAATTTTCCATCTGGGATGTTCAGTCATTCTCTTAACTTTAAAGCCTCACCAGTGCCGTTGCCCACGACAGGCCAACGCCAAAACCGCACAACAATGCCAAATTGCCAGGTTTCGCCTGCCCCGCATCAATGGCAATTTTCAAGGAAACAGGAACCGATGCTGACACCAGATTGCCAGTCATGTTCATGTTGTTAATCATCTTGTCATCAGAAATTTTCAAGTTCCGCTGAAGGGATTCAAGGACCACCTTGCTGGCTTGGTGGAATACAAAAACATCGACATCTTCTAGGCCCAGCTTGTTGCTTTCCAGCAGGCTTTTGACAGAGACCGGAACCTTGGCATTAACGAACGACAACATACCGAAGCCATCCATAACGATATCTTCGTCGGTCCGCACATTGCCGCTTTTATCCGTCTTCTCCATTCGCGTCTCGTCACTGCCGGCAAGGCGAGTTCCCCCGGCTGGCACGATAAACCTGTCGTGTAGTTTTCCAGCGGTGCCAAGGGATATATCAAGAATGCCCTCGTTATCCTCACATGCGACAATCAACGACGCGGCAACACCATCGCCAAAAACAACACGAGTCGCTCGATCGCCAGGATTTATCAGGCGCGAGTAGGTGTCGCCTGTGACTAGAAGAACTTTCTTCGCCGACCCGGCAACGATCAGTGCGCGCGCAAGCTCCAATCCATAAACGTAGCCCGAACATCCCATGTTGATATCGAGCGCCAATACGGTTTCAGGCAATTCCAATCGTCCATGCAGAATGCAGGAATTCGGCGGGATCGGGTGATCCGGTGTTTCGGTGCAGAACAGCAGACCATCAACACCATCCAGATCAAGATCTCGACATGCAGTCTCGGCCAGATCGAGGGCTGTTTCATCTGGACTGGCGATGCATCTTTGCGACACGCCAGTACGCTCTTCCAGCTGGGTAAAATCCCACTCAGGATGCGCCTCGTGCAGTGCATCGTTGGTAACGACTGCGCCCGGCAGGGCATAAGAGATATCTTCGATTCGTGCCTTCATAATGCGGGGGCTCAGGATTCTGCCAAAATACTGTCCAGGTGATCGGCCAGAGAGGCGACCGTGGCGAACGGATTGTTTTCCATGCTCATGATGTCTTCTTGAACAAGGGCGATCGTCTTCCCGGTTTCCGTCTCAATAATTTTCTCTGCCGCGACCACCAGGTTGATAAGAGAAAGAGAATCGATACCGCCGTCAGTACCAAAAAGTTTTGTCTCCGGACTCTTTTCCAGGGGCATGTCGTCCTCTTCCATGTCGTTTACCACGTCGATGGCGGCATAGATAATATCCAGACTTTGTGTGCTCATTGTTTGTGTGTCTCCGTTAACAAAATTGATTTAAGGGCGACGGCAACGCGATCAACATCGCCGGTGTTCATAGCCGTGAACAAAGGCAACGACAGACAGCGTCGGTAATAACCCTCTGCGCCGGGTAGTGAGTCTTCTCCGGCATGTTCTCGATAATATGGTTGCGTGTGGACTGGAATGTAATGGACCTGAGAGCCGATGCCCCGGTCTTTAAGTTTTTCCATCAACGCCGGACGTGTCAGATCTATCTTGTCGAAATCAACAAGCGCAACATATAGATGCCATCCCGTGTTCTCGCCTTCATTCCGTGTTGGTGCTTTCAGAATTGGCGCCAAGTCAGCCAGCGCCTCATCATAATGGGCGACCAGATCACGGCGACGCTGAAGAAACATATCGAGCTTGCCGAGTTGGCTTAGCCCCAGGGCACAGTGGATATCGCTGGCTCGATAATTGAACCCAAGCTCAGCCATTTCATGAAACCACGGCTCGCCGGATTCTGGCATTCGGTGCATGGCGTGATTGCGCAAACGCCTCATACGTTCCGCCATATCGGCATCGTTGGTGGTGACGGCTCCGCCTTCGCCCATAGCGATCGTTTTTACCGGGTGAAACGAGAACACCGTCGCGTCGCTGCCCGAACAATCCCCTACCGAGCCATCCTTCCCGTGGGTGGTGCCAAGGGCATGGCAGGCGTCCTCAACAATTTTCATCCCTTTTTCGCGGGCCATTCGGGTAATGCCCGCCATATCAGCCCGCTGGCCACACAAGTGCACCGGAAAGACAGCCGTCGCATTGGGATGCTTTTCCAGCGCCTGGGCGAGGCCCGCTTCCTGCATCAGGCCGCTGTCCCCATCTATATCGGCAAAGACAACCGCAGCGCCGGTATAACGCACGGCATTAGCTGTCGCCAGAAACGTCATCGACGGAACGATGACCGTATCGTCGGGCCCAATACCGCAAGCAAGAGCCGCCAGATGCAAAGCCGTTGTGCCGCTGGAACAGGCCACCGCGAAATCCGCGCCAACCCGTTTCGCCAATGCATTTTCAAATGCGGCAACTGTCGGGCCCGTCGTCAGGAAATCGCTGCGCAAGACGTCGGAAACGGCGGCAATATCGTCGTCATCGATTTGTTGCCTGCCGTAAGGCAAAAAATTATCAGTCGTGGTCATAGTATTTCATTTCGGTGAAACGATTATAATTGTCATGTTGGTAGCAACGACTTGTTCGCCGTCACCGTTAACGCATCCAGCTTTTATTTTCAGGGCCCGTAACGCTGGAACGCGCCCGACCACTTCAACAGTCGCCGTAATTTCGTCATCCATATAAACCGGTTTTAGAAAGCGAGTGTTTTTTTCAAGTGCGACTACGATGGTGTCGTCAGAGCCAAAAGTTTCGATCAGTGCTGCAGCGATTCTGCTTTCCTGAACGAAACCGTTCGACACGCGGCCCTTGAAGCCCAGCTTGCGGCCAACCGCATCATCGAAATGTATCGGGTTCATGTCGCCACTCAATTCGCCAAACATGTCATTGTCACGCTCGGTTACTGACTTGGTAAATGACCCTTTGTAACCAACCTTGAAATCATCGTATGTCAATTTAAGCGGCCCCATATCTGCGTTTGTTTTTTTCAGTGCCAAGATATCGAAATGATCCGTTGACAGTCGTTGCGGCCAGATCATCGGCAGATATGGATTCAGGATTTTCGTATATGTCCATCAGCGTTTCGTACTCGTCAAACGCCAGGCGTGTGCGGGCATCAAGAGTAGCCTCGGCCCCGAACAATCCGACCTGTTCTTTCCAGGCTGGCGAAAGCCTGCCCCTTAACAAGGCCGCACCACACCCTGAACCATAGGAAAACAGGTAACAGCCGTCGGAATCTTCTGCGGGTTCAGACAGATTTGCTTCAAGAAAGCTCATCAGCGCCAACCACATGCTGCCGGTGTAAATATTGCCGATGCGCGCCGCCAATTGCAGCGAAGGCCCCACCTTGTCCTTGAAATGATTTTTTATATCTACATCGCCGGCAATCATACGAGCGACCTGCATGTGTGTCTGCTGGACCAGCTTGGGGTAGGGCGTGTGATAAATGTAGGCTGCATTTTCTTGCAAATCTTGCCCTGCAAAACAGGCCTCGGCGGCTTCAGCATAACAACGCGCAGAATAGATGCCATCGACGAGGGGGTACTTCTGATCCAGGGGCTTCCAGAAATCATAGACGTTCTTGCTGAAGGTCGAAATTTCATTGAGGCCAATCAGGCGCGGCTGCCGACTTAACAGCATCGCAACGGCACCAGCCCCTTGAGTCGGCTCGCCCGCTTCATTCTTGCCGTATCTGGCAATATCCGATGCGATAACCAACGCATATTTATGAGTTGAATTATGCAGCCAGTCGATGGCGTTCAGTACGCCATAGGTCGCCCCGGCACATGCATGCACAACATCATAAACGCGACACGATTTACCGATATCCAACAATTCGTGTACGTGAGTCGCTGTTGGTTTCGATTTATCCTCGGCGCTTTCCGTACCAACGACCAACAGGCCGACATCGTCAGGCGACACACCTGCCTCTTTGAGAACCCGCTGCCCTGCATTTGCTGCCAAAACCACGACGTCTTCGGCCGGTGTCGCGATCGCAGTTTCGCGGATGCCAATACCGACGGAATACTTATTAGGATCAACACCACGCGCGGCAGCCAAATCATCCAGAGATAAATACGGCCCCGGCACATATAACGCCATATGGTCGATGCCGATTTCAGATGGGGAATTTTTCATGATTATATTTCTGAGGCTTTTACCGTGTAAGCGCCATCCTTGTAGTCAAAGTATATGTCGTTGAAGCAGGCAATCCACAGACCATCCTTAACCTCGCCGTCAACGATGTAATGGCCAACCTGACGCCCCTCAATTACCCATCCCGCATTCATGTAAGCCTTGAGAGAGCCAATATGGTCTGCATAAATTCCGGCAACGATTTTGCGCGCCCTGTATTCCTGGAAGGTGATGTTGTTGGCGATAAGAATTGCGTGTGTGGCAATGCCGCGACCCCATACAGACTTGTCACCGACAACTGTATTTACGGCATAGATACCGCTGTCCTTGTTAACGACGCGAATCTTGACAGTGCCAACAAGCCGGTCATCTTCTTTCAGAACAATTCCATATAAATGGTATTTACCTGTCTCGCGGCCATGGTGAAGAAATTTGAGTGCATCTTCACGAGTCAGGCTCTTGATTTCCAGATAGCGGGTTACATCTTCGTCGCTGAACCAGCTCAAATAGCGATCCGTCACGTCATCGTCATTCAGACCACGAAGGTATACGCGTGCAGAATCAAGGGTATGCATTTCAGCCCCGTCCATTACCTGGCAATACTGCCCGATAGTATCTTTATCAATTCGTCAGCATCCATCCAGTGGGTATTCGTGTCGCTCGCATAGCAAAAATTCTCGACGACTCGTGTCGCATCTTTCCAGCTTCCTTCGCCTGCTGACCAATCCTTGAAAGCAGGCTGAATGACGTAGCGGTCGCCAATGTCGATGGTGGTGCGCGCGTCGTCTTCGGTAATCATGGTCTCATGCAATTTCTCGCCGGGTCTTATGCCGACAATCTTGGTCGACATACCGGGTGCAATGGCATCGGCGAGATCTGTAATTTTCATACTCGGAATTTTCGGCACGAAAATCTCGGCACCGTACATGCGGTCAAGTGACGTCAGGACGAAATCGATGCTTTGTTCAAGCGTGATCCAGAATCGCGTCATTCGCGGATCAGTGATAGGCAATGAATCCGCGCCCTCGCGAACCAGTTTTTGAAAAAACGGAACCACACTGCCGCGCGACCCAACGACATTGCCATAGCGAACGACCGAGAAACGCGGGCCGTCGTGGCTGCTCAAGTGATTTGCCGCAACAAAGATTTTGTCCGATGCCAGTTTACTGGCCCCATACAGGTTGGCCGGGCTGGCCGCCTTGTCTGTCGACAACGCCACCACCTTTTTTACGCCTGCACGAATCGATGCATTGACGATATTTTCTGCCCCCAGCACGTTTGTGTGAATGCATTCAAACGGATTGTATTCAGCCGCCGGGACATGTTTCAGCGCGGCTGCGTGAATAACGTAATCGATGCCCCGCATGGCCATTTCCAAGCGATTGGCGTCGCGCACATCACCAATGAAATACCGTATCGACGAATGTTCGGCCCCAGGAAACTCCTGTTCCATTTCATACTGTTTAAGCTCGTCGCGGCTGTACACGACCAAGCGCTTCGGCTCGTACCTATCCAGCACAGTCCGAATAAAATGTTTGCCGAACGACCCGGTGCCGCCGGTGACGAGAATGCTTTTATTGTCCAACATGCCCCGGTTCCATTTCCTTTTAATGAAGAGATTTTTCCACGCTACCGCACTCCGGGTGAAAATCCCCCGGAGCGCTCGAACCTGTATTAGGCCCTGATTTCCTTGTCGGCGCTGTTTAAGCGCAGGCGGCGAGCTGCTCGCCGGAAACCCTGACCCTGACTTGCCTGCCCAGAAGATTGAGCAGGATATAAACGCGTTCTTCGTCAGCGGCACAGTCGAACAGGCCTACCTGATCGCACATGGCGCCCTCGGTGATACGAACTTCTTCCCCCGGTTTAAACGGGATGATTGGACGAGACTGCACCATGCCGGCGTCGTCTTCGCGCGCAATGATTTCTTCGATAATGCCGACCGGCATGGCTGCCGGGCCATCACCGAAACAGACAATGTTTTGCGCGCCGATGGTTGAATTGATGGCACCCCAGGCGATGACATCGATATCCATTTGCACGAACAGATAACGCGGGAACAACGGTGTTGCGACCCAGTCGGTGCGGCGCGCATGACGACGGCGCTTGTTGTATACCGGCAGATAGGCCTCATAGCCTTGGCGGCGCAAATTGACGAGCGCCAGCTTCTCGCTCCTGACACGGGTCTGAACGGCGTACCACATCTTCATGACTTGCCCTCCGATGCAGATTCTTTCAGATGGTTTCGCGAGACCCTGAGAAACCGCGGTGCCAGGACACGGTCCGGCGTCAGGCTTTCAAGGGCGAACTCAAACGTCGCCTGCGGCGTTTTCATATCGGTGACGATGGCCGCATCGGCCTTGTTGAACCCTTCTTCGGCACCGAACACCGGCAGACCGGCAAAGGTGTCATCCTTGTCCGTCGCGTCGACAAAGCCAATAATCTCGATGGTATGTTCGCGTGCGCACAGCGTCGCGATTTCCCCCAGGTCCCCGGTGCCAACGAAGACCACCTTGTTCCAGCCGCGTTCAGTACACAGGTCGAGCAACTCGCCGCTTTCCTTGCGGGCGACCCGGAACAGATTTAGTGATTGTGACAAGTATTCCGCCGTCAGGCGGCTTTTCTCGGCAAAGCCCTGCGGCGTCAGGTAATAGGCATAACGATTTTTCGGTGCCTGGCTGACCTTGATCAGGCCCTTGGTGATACAGCGCTTTAGGTAGGAATTGGCCAGCCCCAGCGCGATGCCGAGATCATTGGCAACCACGCGCTGGGTGACGTTGCTGTTCTCTTCGACCGTATTCAACAGCCCAAGCGTGATGTCGTTTTCGTTTTCCGCCATAAATCTCGCCCCGCGCGCATTCTGCCCTTGCGTTCATGGCGTGAACAGTACACCGTTCATGAAATGAACGTCAAGCCGAAATTGCATGGTTTTTTATATAGATAAGGCCGATTCCAACATAAATTCCTGGGCTCGGATATCGTCCCGAACAGGGCTTTCTGATTTTCTTTGTCAGGGGCGCTGCAAACGATACACTCTGGCCCATGAATTGGACCCTTCCGGCCCTGATATTTGCATTCACCGCACTGGCATCCTTTGCCGGGGTGCGGGTCTTGATCGGTGTGCTGAAAAGACGCGCCGTCCTTGATCACCCCAATGCACGTTCCAGCCACGACATCCCGACGCCAAAAGGCGGCGGCATCGCAATCATCGCGATACTTTTGCTGGCCTGGTTGTTTATCAACCTGATCCAGGCCCCGCTGTCTGATCCGCTTGTTGTGATCCCCGCATGTGCCTTCGTCCTCGCCGTCATTTCGTGGGCAGATGATCTCAACGGATTGTCGCCGCTAACGCGTCTGGCGGCGCAAACGGCCGCCGTCACCGCAGCCCTTGTCTTTGGCCCCGAACAAAGCCCGCTTTTTCAAGGCCTGCTGCCCATGCCCGTCGATACGTTCGTTGCCGGATTGCTGTGGGTGTGGTTCATAAATCTGTTTAATTTCATGGATGGAATCGACGGCATTACCGGCATCGAGGCCGCCAGCATCGGCATCGGCATCGTGCTCATCAGCGGCGAAGTTCCGGGGCTTTACGCCATCGCC
>JABHGV010000030.1 GCA_018671895.1 Rhodospirillaceae bacterium
AAATGCATCTCGATCTTGATGACGCCGTCGCCCTGACAGGCCTCGCAGCGCCCGCCCTTGACGTTGAAGGAAAAGCGTCCCGGCTTGTAGCCGCGTGTTTTGGCCTCGGGCAGTCCGGCGAACCATTCGCGGATCGGTGTGAAGGCGCCGGTATAGGTGGCCGGGTTGGAACGTGGTGTTCGGCCAATGGGGGATTGGTCGATGTCGACGATCTTGTCGATCAGTTCCAGACCCTCAATGGAATCATGGTCACCGGCATGCAGGCGGCTGCGGTGCAGGCGACGTGCCAGCGCTCGATATAGGGTCTCGATAATCAATGTCGATTTGCCACCGCCCGACACTCCGGTGATGCAGGTAAAGGTGCCGAGCGGAAAATCGACAGATACATTTTGCAGGTTATTGGCGCGCGCGCCCTTGACCGTCAGCTTACGGCCCTTTTTAGCGACCCGCCGGGTTGTCGGCATGGGCACCTGTTTTTTCCCGGTCAGGTATTGACCTGTCAGGCTCTTGGGGTTGTTCATGACCTTGTCAGGCAGGCCATGGGCGACGATCTCGCCACCGTGGACACCGGCACCGGGGCCGATGTCTATCAGGTAGTCTGCCGTCAGGATGGCGTCTTCGTCGTGTTCGACGACGATCACCGTGTTGCCCAGATCGCGCAGCCGTTTCAGGGTTTCCAGTAGGCGGGCGTTATCGCGCTGATGCAGGCCGATGGACGGCTCGTCGAGCACATACAGAACGCCGGTAAGACCCGATCCAATCTGCGAGGCCAGACGAATGCGTTGGCTCTCGCCGCCTGACAGAGTGCCAGACGAACGGCTGAGCGTCAGGTATTCGAGCCCGACATCGACCAGAAACCCCAGTCGTTCGTTAATCTCGCGCAGGATCCGCTCGGCGATTTGCGATTGTTTCTTCGACAGCGTTTTGTTTAATTTCTTGAACCACACTGCGGCTGTATTGATGGACATCTCGGCGACTTCCGATACGTGCAGACCGTCGAGCTTGACCGCCAGCGCTTCGGCTTTTAGGCGATGGCCGCCGCAGTCATCACACGTGGTGACGGTTTGGTAACGGCCCAGTTCGTCACGCACCCACGATGAATCGGTCTCGCGCCAACGCCGCTCCATGTTCGGGATCACACCCTCGAACGGCTTGTTGACGTCATAGGACTTGTGGCCGTCGTTGTAATGCATGGTCACGTCTTCTTCGTCGGAGCCATACAGCAGCATCTCGCGGACCGCCTTTTTCAGCTTGGCAAACGGCATCGTTGTCTTGAAATCGAAATGCCCAGCCAGACTTTCCAGAGTCTGGCGATAATATTGCGAGGTCGAATTGGCCCACGGCGCGACGGCGCCTTCTTCCAACGACAGTCGGTCGTCGGGGACGACCAGTTCCGGGTCGAAATACATTTCCGTTCCCAGACCATCGCACGACGGGCAGGCCCCGAACGGGTTGTTAAAGGAAAACAGGCGCGGTTCGATCTCATCAATGGTGAAGCCCGATACCGGGCAGGCGAATTTGGCGGAAAACGGTGTCTTGCTGCCGTCGTCGGCATTCTCGATAAAGGCAAGGCCATCGGCCAGGCCCAGCGCCGTTTCGAAGCTGTCGGCGAGACGTTGCTCCAATCCCGGTTTCAGCACCAACCGGTCGACGACGATTTCGATGTCGTGTTTGACTTTTTTATTGAGCGTCGGGACATCGTCGATTTCATACAGTTCGTCATCGACCTTGACCCGCTGGAAGCCGCGCTTCGCCAGTTCCTGTAATTCGCGGCGATATTCACCCTTGCGGCCGCGCACGATGGGGGCCAGCAGATACAGGCGCATGCCTTCATCCATTGCCATCACCCGGTCAACCATCTGGCTGACGGTCTGACTTTCGATGGGCAGGCCGGTCGCGGGCGAGTGGGGGATGCCGGTGCGGGCAAACAGCAGCCGCATGTAATCGTAAATTTCCGTCACCGTGCCGACGGTCGAACGCGGATTGCGCGAGGTCGTCTTCTGCTCGATGGAAATGGCAGGGCTCAGGCCCTCAATATGGTCGACATCGGGCTTTTGCATCAGCTCCAGGAACTGGCGCGCATAGGCCGACAGGCTTTCCACATAGCGGCGCTGGCCTTCGGCATAGATTGTATCGAAGGCGAGGGACGACTTGCCCGATCCGGACAGGCCGGTAATCACGGTCAACTGATCGCGTGGGATATCAACATCGACATTGCGAAGATTATGCTCGCGCGCGCCACGGATACTGATTTTGTCGATGCTCATGTCATAGATGCCTGAATAATGGCCGAAACCCCAGTAAATATAGGGGAACGGCGTGGTCGTAAAGGTGGCGTGTGCCGAATCCCTGCATAAAGGGTAATGTTCATGAAATGTTCTTGCAATGGGGAATGCTTGTCTGGCATCATATTCAGATTCCGGGATGGCCTTCAGCATGTGGATAAACGGCTCTGGCGAGGGGCAGGTCCATAAGGTAGAGTCCGGAACGATTAGGGGAGTCGCCAAGGCCCGTACGGGGCAGGGGGATGACCGACATAGTTTAAGAATAACTTTTTATATCAGGGAGTTACTTTCATGGCAGGCAGCCTTAACAAGGTCATGCTGATCGGGAATCTGGGCCGCGATCCGGAAGTTCGTTTCGCCCAGGACGGCAAGAAGATCGTCAATTTGTCTATTGCCACGTCCGAGCAATGGAAAGACAAGAACAGCGGTGAGCGTCGGGAAAAAACCGAATGGCACCGGGTCGTCATCTTCAACAACCATCTGGCCGACATTGCCGAGAAATATTTGCGCAAGGGATCAAAGGTGTTCCTCGAAGGCTCCTTGCAGACCCGTAAGTGGACGGACAACAGCGGCATCGAGAAGTATTCGACAGAAGTCGTGTTGCAGAACTTCCGCGGCGAGCTGACCATGCTCGACAGCCGTGGCGAAGGCGGCGGCGGTGGTGGGTATTCCGGCGGTGACAGCGGCGGATATTCCGGTGGTGGTGATTCTGGCCCACAATCCGGGCCTGACAGCTCTGGCGGTGGCGCCGGTGGCGGTGGTGCACCGGGGGGCGATCTCGACGACGAGATCCCGTTCTAGGCAGTCCCCGGAACAGCATGAAGAAAAACAACAAAGCGCTCGTCACCCTGGCTATCGGCGAACGCTATGTCGATGAGTTCGAGAGCCAAGTCAGCCGCAGTTGGCGGGCCTATGCCGACAAGCACGGCTATGACATCATCGTGCTGACCGACGTTATCGATAAAAGTTGTGATTTATCTCGGAAATCCTTGCATTGGCAGAAGCTTCTGATCGGTTTGGTGCCGGGTGTCAGCGACTATGACCATGTGGTCTGGATGGACACCGATATCCTGATCAACGCACGAACGGCACCGTGCGTCGTCTCAGCGGTCGAGCAGACCGGGTCTGACAAGATCGCTGTCGCTGATTACAATTCGACCCTGTCACCGCTCGAGGACACGGCTGAGCGCTATTACATTCTTGACCAGTTGTTCCGCAAGAACAGCACCAAAATCGACGTGCCGCCGCTGCACATGGAAGATGTCTATAAGAACCTTGGGTATCTGAAGCCTGTCGACAAGTACATCAACACCGGCATGTTCGTTTTCCAGCCGAAGCGGCACAATGACTTCCTAAGCCAGTGTTACGCCAAGTACGAGGCCGATTCCGCAGACGGATCGTTCGAAAATATTCCTTATTCATACGAGCTGCAGGCTGAAGACATGGCCGTCTTTATCGACGAGCGATTCAATATGGCGTGGTCGAAGGTCGTTGCAACCCATTACCCGTTTCTGTACCTGCGTGAATTCGTCATGGAAAACCCCGAAGTTGCCGTCAAATGCGTCAACGTCTACTACCATAATGCCTGGTTCTGCCACTTTGCCGGCCACGGCCAGCACCCCATCAACAAGGGGCTGATGGAAGAGGTTCAGCAGTCTGCAAACCATGTCATCGAAGGCCTCGCACCAGACCTGTGGAAATCGCTGGATTTGAATTTTTCAGACTGATTTTAACAGTGTTTTCAAAGCCTTTTTTCGGGGCATTTTCAGGCCTTGCCGTGGTTGTGTCCAAAGCCCGTCCATGCTACATTTCAAGTCCTTTCAGGGAGCCGATTCTGATTGTGAATGGGCGCTCATAACAATTTGATTTTATTGGATATTTTTTGTGACCTCTCCTTCGGACACACCGCCGCCAGATAGCCCCGACGAAGACCCTTCAGAACCGCCTCAAGACCCGCCATCGGGACCGCCTGTGGAGCCCCCTGAAGAGTCCGACATGATGCCCGTTTCCATCGAAGATGAAATGCGGGGATCGTACCTCGATTACGCCATGAGTGTGATCGTGTCGCGTGCCTTGCCCGATGTCCGCGACGGTCTGAAACCAGTGCACCGGCGTATTCTCTATTCGATGAAGGAAAGTGGTTACGAATACAACAAACCGTTCCGCAAATCAGCCCGTGTCGTCGGTGACGTCATGGGTAAATATCACCCCCACGGTGATCAGTCGATTTACGACGCCATGGTCCGCATGGCTCAGGATTTCTCGCTGCGCCTGCCGTTGATCGATGGGCAGGGCAACTTCGGTTCCATGGATGGCGACCGGGCAGCCGCCATGCGTTATACCGAAGCCCGCATGGCGCGCTCGGCCCATGCGCTGCTGGAAGACATTGGCAAGGACACTGTCGACTTCCAGCCCAACTACGATGAATCGGAACACGAGCCGACGGTGTTGCCGGCACAGTATCCGAACCTGCTGGTTAACGGAGCCGGCGGTATTGCCGTTGGCATGGCGACCAACATTCCGCCGCACAATCTGGGCGAGGTTATCGATGCCTGCTGTGCGATGATTGACACGCCCGACATTGATCTTGAAGAAATCATCGAGAAATACGTCCAGGGTCCGGATTTTCCGACCGGGGGCACCATTCTCGGGCGTCAGGGATTGTTATCGGCCCTGCGCACCGGACGCGGCTCTGTCGTGATGCGTGGGCGCACTGAAATCGAGGAAGTGACCTCGGGCAGTCGCAAAGGACGCCAGTCCATCATCGTCACCGAAGTTCCCTATCAAGTGAACAAGTCGCGCATGATCGAGCAAATGGCCGAATGCGTACGCGACAAGAAGATCGAAGGCATATCGGACCTACGCGATGAATCCGATCGCGACGGCGTGCGCGTGGTCATCGAAATCAAGAGAGACGCCATCGCCGAAGTAGTGTTGGCGCAGTTGTTCCGGTTTACGCCGTTGCAGACCAGCTTTGGTGTCAACATGCTGGCGCTCGACGGCGGCATGCCGAAATTGATGAACCTGATAGAAATTCTTCAGGCGTTCCTCGATTTCCGCGAAGTTGTTATCCGCAGGCGTACCATTTTCGATCTCGGCAAGGCGCGTGAAAAGGCCCATGTATTGGCCGGTCTTGCCGTCGCCGTCGCCAATATCGACGAAGTAATAGCCTTGATCAGGGCGGCCAAGGATTCCGCCACGGCGCGTGAACAGTTGATGGCCAAGAACTGGCCCGCAAGCGATGTCGAACCAATGATCAAACTGCTCGATGAGCCGGGCAGGGGTGTCGTTAAAGGCAAATACAAGCTGTCGCTGGAACAAGCCAAGGCTATTCTGGAATTGCGACTGCATCGCCTGACCGGGCTGGAACGCGACAAGATCGCATCGGACCTTGGTGAACTGGGCAAGGAAATCGAGGGGCATCTGGCGTTGTTGGCATCGCGTGAGCTGTTGTTGAAGGTGTTGCGCGACGAGCTGATGGAAATGCGCGAGCAGTTCGCCAACCCGCGTCGTTCCGATATTCAGGAAAGCGAGTTCGAACACGATATCGAAGACCTGATCCAGCGCGAGGATATGGTCGTCACAGTCACCAATACCGGTTATATGAAACGCGTGCCGCTTTCGACCTATCGGGCACAGCGCCGGGGCGGCAAGGGTCGCAGCGGCATGTCGACCCGCGAAGAAGATTTCGTCAGCCAGGTTTTTGTCGTCAACACACACACACCGGTGTTGTTCTTTTCGTCGACAGGCATTGTCTACAAGCTCAAGGTCTACAAACTGCCGCTGGGCTCGCCGACGTCGCTGGGCAAGGCGATGATCAACCTGTTGCCGCTGGACGAAGGCGAAAGCATCACCACCTTGTTGCCGCTGCCAGAAGACGAAGAAAGCTGTGCCGACCTGTTTGTCATGTTCTCGACCGCATCCGGCGGCGTTCGGCGTAATCGGCTGAGCGATTTCACCAACGTCATGAAGAACGGCAAAATCGCCATGAAACTGGCAGAGGGCGATCAACTGATCAGCGTTCAGACCTGTTCCGAGGATGACGACGTCCTGTTGTCTTCACGTGGCGGCAAGTGCATTCGTTTCCCGGTTACCGACGTGCGGATATTCTCCGGTCGTGATTCCAAGGGCGTTCGGGGCATTCGCCTGGATAAGGGCGATGACGTCATGTCCATGTCGGTGTTGAGCCATGTTGCGGCCGAAGTCTCTGATCGCGATGATTATCTGCAATCGTCCAGCGCGGCCAAGCGTCTGGTTGGCGGCGATTACACGGACCGTGCCGACGACAAGGCAAAGGATGAAGGCCTGGCGGCGCGCCTGAACGAGCCTGTTTTCGCCGAAATGGCGGCAAACGAACAATTCATCCTGACCATTGTCGAAGACGGTTTTGGCAAGCGCACCTCGGCTTATGATTACCGGATATCGAAACGCGGCGGTAAAGGTATCGCCAGTATCGACACCAAGCGCGGCAAGAAGAAAACCATCCCTGTCGTTGCCTCGTTCCCGGTCGACAGCGAAGACCAACTGGTCATGGTATCTGACAACGGCCAATTGATCAGGTGCCCTGTCAGCGGCATTAGCGTCGTTGGCCGGTCGACCCGTGGCGTCACCATCTTCAAGGTCGCAGACGGCGAAAGGGTGGTGTCCGTCAGCAGTTTAAGTGAAGATGACGAGGACGACACTGCTGAAGGCACAGAGGCTGAGGCCGAAACTGAATCCGGGGCTGAGACTGAAGCCGCCACAGAATCTGAAGCCGAAGAGGAATAAAGATATGGGTAAGATCCGAATCGGCATCTATCCCGGCACCTTCGATCCGGTTACCAACGGCCACATGGACATTATCGTTAGGGCGTCGAAGGTCGTTGACCATCTGATTATCGGCGTTGCCCAACATACGGGCAAAGATACACTGTTCAGCATTGATGAGCGCGTTGCCATGGTTACCGAAGAGCTGGGTTCCCTGAACGGTAACGCCGAAGCTGATATCGAGGTGCAATCCTTTGATTCTCTGCTGATGGAGTTTGCCGAAAACGTTGATGCATCGGTCATTGTTCGTGGTTTGCGCGCCGTGTCGGACTTTGAATATGAATTTCAGATGGCCGGAATGAACGCACGGCTGAACAATGTTATCGAAACGATGTTCCTGATGGCATCGGACCGAAATCAGTTTATTTCATCGCGTTTCGTCAAGGAGATCGGGCGTCTTGGCGGCGATGTCGGGCATTTTGTCTCGTCCCGCGTCAAGCAGCATCTGGTCGCGCGTTTCGCCGAAATGGACGGATAGTTCCCAACATATCGGAAAGATGTTGACCGACCCGGTTCCGGACCTTATTTTCCGGACTTCCCAAGACAAGGGAACCCCTATTACAGGGGGCGCTTAGCTCAGTTGGTAGAGCAATCCCCTTTTAAGGGATCGGTCACTGGTTCGAGTCCAGTAGCGCCTACCAAATTTCAAAGGCCTCGACGGATATAATTCCGTCGGGGCCTTTGTTCATGGAATGTTGATGTTTTTTCGCTCATACTTAGATCAATATTGGGGATTACAGTCGGAGAAACACCGTGCCGAAATTTGAAGTCGTCGTTTTTAATCAGGAAGTGCGTGACCGCGTTGCGGTGCAGGAAAAACACGAAGGTTACGAAGACGAATGGGCTGACCCCCATTACATCCAGGTTTCAGCTCATGATGAAGACGGTGCGCGCGCCAAAATTAACCGTCAGCACCCTCCTGAACACGGTTTTGTCATTACCGATATTACGCCGGTCACCGAAAATACCTTCTAAAAGTCGTTGCAAACACATCAAAACCACACGATTCGTACGGTTTTTTGATAGCCGTCAGCCAGCACGTTAGATTGCAACGCTGGCCTTGACGATTGAGCATTTTCTAAGTGACTGATATCGCCGCATAAAATCACCACAATTTATTTGTAGAGTGATTCTCAAGTCATCAATTGACTTGCCGAAACGGTTTGTTAACAATCCGATTGTAACATTTTGATGACAGAAAATATTGGCGGGATAAATCCGTTTTTCAGCGGTAACCGACCCGCCCCGGACGAATACACCAGAAGGAAACTTCAACCGGATAAGGCTCAGTACAATGCTGCAACTGCCAATAAACGGTCATCATGTGTTCGAAGTGTCTTTGTACAACAAAGACGTTAGGGCCATGGTTAAAGAAAACCAACACCATCATTTTTTTGACGATCAGTGGGCGGATGTCCACGTCAGAAACGTAACGGCGCGCGATGAGACCGAGGCTGTCTCTATCATCGCCAAGCGGTTTCCTGCCGAAGAAGGTTTCGTGATCCAGCAGGTTGCCGAAAGTCACTTTTAGTCGACTTTTCAGCTTACTTGTTATTCAGACCCCAGAGCCGTTCGGCATTCCTGTGGCCGATCATGTGGGCTACTTCGTGCGGCAATTCGGCCAACGCATTTCGCCAATAATTCACCTGTTCGATGTATATGTCGCCCCAGTGTTGGGGCCAGACATTGTCGATGCCAAAAATGAATCGGTCGGGGTGCTCGATCATCATTTTTTTCCATTCTGGTGCCAACACATCATCGATAAACATATCGACCCATGGTTGGCCTGACTTGCCAGCGATGACCGGGTTGCTGTGCGACGTGATGAAATAAATATTTGGGTATTTACCAATCAGGGCGGCGACTTCCTTTGCCTGAAGCTGCCCCATATGGATCATCGGAAATGGGTGATCAGGATAAGCTTTCAGCAAGCCATCAAGCATTGTCATGAAACGTTCACCATCACCGGCCGCTCTGGCGGCTGCAAATTCAATGTGGATGATGAACGGCCAGCCCTTTTTCAGGGCTGCCTTAAGAGACGTCTGAACCTGCTTCGACATGATATCGACGATTTGTTCGGGGGCTTTGTTGCCTTTTTTTGCATGCCACAGGATCGTTTCGGCCATGGCTCCAAAAGCGGGGCTCTTTAAATGGCCGGCGAGAGTCGAATAGAATTTTTCCGTTCCCTCTATATAGTTGATGCCCTTGGTCTTTATTGACGGGATGATGCGATCTGGGTGTTTTATTCCGAGTTTAATTACATGATTGGCCCTGCCGGCCCCACGAAACGACAAAATGACCTTGGATATACCGGCCTTGTCCATCAGTTCGATGACGTTGGCGGCGGTCTCGGGCGACGGTAACTGGCTGTGGGCATCGATCAGCGGGATATTGTCGGCGTTGGCTGCAGTATTGATGATCAGGCTTGCTGCGACCAGAAAACCGGCAATCAATTTAACTGCGGACATCCCCTTACTCCCTGCGGCTTACTGGTCTTCCTCTTCGTCCTCAAGATTTCCAATGAAGAATTTATAGGCATCCAGGCCTTCGATCACGACGCCGTCGAAGCCCTGGGCGATGAGCCCATATACATACGAATTGGTATCGCCGAAGATGATGTTCTGCCAGGGCTTGCGCCAGTACTGGACACGGTACTTGTCCGGGTTGTCGCGGAACGGCTCGCGGATCCAGCTGGGCGAGCCTTCGCGCCAATTTTCTTTCCAGTAATATTTGTAACTCGCCGCAGCTCCGATATCCATGTAGGCCAGCACCAGCCGTTTTGCGCCGATCTTTTTGTACTTCAGGGTCTCGACGGCTTGGCGCGTCAGCGGTTCGCGGCCGTGGAAGACATCGACGATGATCATGTCATAGTTGGTGCTATGCATTTTCAGGGCGAATTCGTCCTGACGGCCATACCCCGATGTATCGCCCAGATAGAGGAAGTTTTTGACGTCTTTCAGCGACAGGATGTTTTTCGGGTTTTCGTTGATCGGTGCCTTCAGGAAATCGGGGATGGAGTTCATTTCCTCGCCCATGGCATTGGCGGCAAACGGCGTGAAACCATTGGCTTCGTTCTGAATATAGGATTGCTCGGCCTGCGTCGCATCGCTGACATGATCCAGAACCATGACGTTCAGCCGGTTCTTCTTGGCCAGTCGCGCAAGAGACATCAACTTGTCGAGCTTCTCAGGCGGTGTTGGGACGCCCAGCGTTTTTGCACCGAAATTAAGCCCGTCGATCATAACGGCATCGATGGATTTCATGTAAGACCGCGCCGGGGATGATTTTGTCTCGTCGGTATCATCAAGCTTGGTCAACAGTTCCGGCGCACCCTTGGGGATGACAATGAAATTACGTTTCTGCGAGCGGGCGTACTTTGTAATGTTTTCCAGGAATTTTCGAATTTCTTCGCGGAAGTCGAGCAGGGGGCCTGTATCGACGGCGCGGACTGTTTCTTGTTCTTCGGTGGAGCGGCCCTGGATCGTGGTTCCACCTTCCTGGGCATTTGCCACAACCGGCAACAGCAACAGGGCAATCAGGAAAATTCGCAACGGCTTCATTCAGTGCCACCCTTGTACGGACTTCGAAGAATCCAAATTATATCATATTCCCGACATTTAGGTATTTATGAGGCAAGCATTTCGGCGGTCAAATCGGCAATGGCCATGGACGACGTCAGTCCCGGTGATTCAAGGCCATACAGGTTGATCAGGCCGTTGACGCCGTGATCCGTCGGGCCCTGAATAACGAAATCAGCGGGATCTTCACCGGGGGCCTGAATCTTCGGCCGAATACCGGCATAGCCGGGGGTCAGGGATCCATCGGGCAGGCCCGGCCAATAGCGTCGAATGGAGTCATAGAACACATCGCTGCGGCTGACATCGACCTTGTAGTCAATCGACTCGACCCATTGGGAATCGGGACCAAAACGTCCCTGTCCGCCCAGATCGCGGGTGTAATGGATGCCGAGACCGGCTTGCCCGGGCAGGGGGTAGATCAAATGCTGAAACGGCGCCTTGCCGCTGAGACTGAAATAGCAGCCTTTGGATAAATACAGCGGCGGGATCAGCGCCTTGGGCATGCCGTCAATGGCGCTGGCGATATCCTGTGCACCAAGACCGGCGGCGTTGATGACCGTGGCGCACGACAACTGCATGTCGGTGCCACCGCTGGAGACATCGAGAATAATCCTGTCGCCGTCAACACGACCGCCGTTGACGGTACTCAGCAGGGCCAGCGTTGCGCCATGGTTTTCGGCGTCTCCTTGCAAGGCCAACATAAACGCGTGACTATCCAGAATCCCCGTCGATGGGGACAACAACGCACCGGTGCAGGTGAGTTCCGGTTCCCGTGCGCGGGCGTCTGCGGTGCTGAGAATTTTGATGTCATCGACGCCGTTGGCAGCCGCTTTGGCCTGAATTTCGCCAAGACCGTCCAGTTCAGCTTCATCGGCAGCGACGATCATCTTGCCGCAACGATTATGGTTGATGCCGCGTTCTTCAAGGTATGCGTACAGCTGTTGCTTGCCCTCAACGCACAGCCGCGCTTTCAGACTGTCTTTCGGGTAATACAATCCGGCGTGAATAACTTCGCTGTTACGCGCACTGGTGACGGTGCCGATGGCGTCGGCGTGCTCCAGGATAATGACCTCGCGTCCATCCATCGCAAGTCGTCGGGCGATGGTCAGACCAATGACTCCGGCACCGATGATTGCGCAGTCTGTTTTCTCCATGAATCGAATTGTGAAAGATGCGACAGGCAGGGTCAAGCGCGCCCTCACCGGAACGTGAAGGTTGGTGATTTGCGGTCCTCAGACGTTCTGGCGACACTGGAAATATGAAAATCATAACCGCCATCGTTGTCAGCGTTTTTTCCATCAGTACGGCCCTTGCGGCGGCGAATATTCCGATAAACTGGAAGCTGGAATGGCCACGCACGGATTTCTCGAAGCACACTATCGATCTGGGGGAGGTGTTTTCCGGAGGGCCGCCGAAGGATGGTATTCCGTCCATTGATTCACCGAAATTCACCTCGCTTGCCGAATCCAGAGGACTATCGGACAGCGAACCGGTGGTCGGGTTGGTTATCAACGGCGATGCCCGGGCCTATCCGCTGCGGGTGCTGATGTGGCACGAAATCGTCAACGATACTGTCGGCGGTGTTCCGGTAACCGTGACCTATTGCCCGCTGTGCAATTCATCGATTGTGTTCGAGCGCAGGCTCAATGGCCGAACGCTGGATTTCGGCACCACCGGCAAACTCAGGAACTCTGATTTGATCATGTATGACCGACAGACGGAAAGCTGGTGGCAGCAGTTTCTGGGCGAGGCCATTGTCGGGGAAATGACCGGCAAGAATCTGGTGATGATCCCGTCGCGACTGGAATCACTGGCCTTGTTTAAACAGCGCGCACCGACGGGCAAGGTGTTGGTGCCGACCAATCCATCGAAGCGCAGCTATGGAACCAATCCCTACGCCGGATACGACAGTCGCACCCGGCCCTATGGATTTTTCACCGGCCCGTTCCCCGAAGGCATCGAGGCCATGGTCCGGGTAGTCGCCGTTGGGTCTGAAGCGTGGAGCCTGCCATTGCTGCGCGACAAGGGCTCCATTCGTGCCGGTGATCTTGAAATTCGCTGGCAGGCCGGACAGAATTCGGCGCTTGATGCATCGACCATCGCAAAGGGCCGTGATGTCGGCAATGTGGTGGTGATGCGAAACGGCAAGGATGTCGTCCATGACGTAACCTTCGCGTTTGTCTTTCACGCATTTCATCCCAACGGCGTGCTCCATACCGAATAGAGTTTCTGCTAGAGTCTGGCGATGGAGATTCCCGGACAAGCACACATTATCGTCACCGGTAACGAAAAGGGTGGCAGTGGAAAATCGACGACGGCCATGCACCTGATTGTCGGTTTGATGCGCGCCGGTCATTCCGTCGCCGCCATCGATCTGGATACCCGTCAGGGGACATTGCGGCGGTATATCCTAAATCGTCAGGCGTTCACCGAAGATCAGAAAAAAGACCTGCCGATGCCGGTTTTGGCCGAGATCGAGCCAAGCACCGACGTTAATCGTGATACCGCCGAAGTCGAAGACGAAGAAAACCTGACCACAACCATCGCCGGGCTTTCGGCGACATCGGATATCGTTGTTATCGACACACCTGGTGCCGACAGCTCCTTGAGCCGTCTTGGGCATTCACTGGCCGATACCCTGGTGACCCCCTTAAATGACAGTTTCGTCGATCTGGACGTGCTGGCCCGTATCGATGGGCGGTCGCTGAATATCGACAAGCCCAGCCATTACGCGGAAATGGTCTGGCAGCAGAAAATGCGCCGAGCCAAGCGTGACGGGGGTTCCATGGACTGGATCGTCATGCGCAACCGTTTGAGCAGTCTGGATGCCCGGAACAAGCGCGAAATGCAGCGCTTGTTGGGGGATTTGTCGGACCGAATCGGATTCCGCCAAGTGCCCGGATTCGGCGAACGGGTGATATTTCGTGAATTATTCCTGGTCGGGCTGACCATGCTTGATCTTCTCGATGTGCTGGGCGAAGACAGCCTGACCCTGTCGCACGTCGCCGCTCGACAGGAAGTTCGCAATCTGATTGACGCCGTAGGACTTTAGGGACCCTCTCATGGCCTTTTATCTTGTCATCGGTCTGTTCATCCTGCTGGCGTTGATGTTGATATCGCGCTGGTACGTCACGACGACGCCGAAAAATCTGGTTCGGGTATTCAAGTGGCTGTCGTTGATTGTCATCGTTGCCATCGGCCTGTTTCTGGCTTTGACCGGGAAGTTGGCATGGGCAATCGCAACGTTACCGGCCCTGTTCGGCTGGTTCATGCGTTTCCGCACCGCCTGGGGGGTGGCGCAGATGTTTCGCAATGCCGCTTCTGGCGGCAGGGCGGCTGGGCAGAATTCCGGCAACACGGTGATGACCCGCGCTGAGGCCTTCGAGGTGCTTGGATTAGACGATGGCGCCGCAGATGACGATATTAAAGCGGCCCATCGACGGCTGATCGCGGGTCTGCATCCGGATCATGGAGGCTCGACCTATCTGGCGGCGCAAATCAATCAGGCCAAGGACGTGCTTCTCGGGAATTAAGGCCGCAGAACTGCAAGGTTGCGGTTGGGGGGTGGCTATGGCACAAAGACCGCGCTTTTGAGGAATGAATTCAATGGTCAACACCGTCAGAAAAGCAGTTTTTCCGGTTGCCGGTCTGGGCACGCGTTTTTTGCCTGCAACCAAGGCGATGCCCAAGGAAATGCTACCCATTGTCGACAAGCCGCTTATTCAATACGCGGTCGAGGAAGCGCGCGATGCCGGTATCGAGGAAATTATCTTCGTCACCGGGCGCGGCAAGGCGGTCCTGCTTGACCATTTTGACCACAGCTTCGAACTTGAACAGGTGTTGGTCGAACGCGGCAAGGATGATGCCCTGAGCCAGGTTCAGGACGTTATGTCGAAGCCGGGACAGATTACATCGACCCGCCAACAGCGCCCGCTGGGCTTAGGCCATGCGGTCTGGTGTGCGCGTCATTTCATTGTTGATGAGCCATTTGCCGTGCTTCTTGCCGATGACCTGATCATGGCCGAACCGGGGTGTTTGAAGCAGATGATGGACGTGTATGCCGAAACCGGTGGCAATATCGTCGCCACCGAGGAAGTGCCGCCAGAACACACGGACCGATACGGAATTCTGGATGTTGTCGAGGACGACGGCAAATTGGCCCGGGCCAAGGGACTGGTTGAAAAACCTTCGCCGGACGAGGCTCCGTCGAACCTGTGCATTATCGGGCGTTATATTTTGCAGGCCGATGTGTTCGATTATCTGGGGAAACAGGAAAGCGGTGCTGGCGGTGAGATTCAGTTGACCGACGCCATGGCCAAGACCATTGGTGACATTCCGTTCCATGGACTGCGTTTCGATGGACGGCGCTTCGATTGTGGCGACAAACTGGGTTTTCTCGAGGCCAACATTGCCTTTGCCCTGGCCCGCGACGACCTGAAAGATGGAACGGCAGACATGCTGAAAAGCTACGTCTGAAATGAATAGGAAAATATCAAGATGCGCGTAGCGATGATTGGTACTGGTTATGTTGGACTCGTAACCGGGGCCTGTTTTTCTGAATTTGGCGTGAATGTCGTTTGTGTCGACAAGGACGAAGGCAAGATCCAGCGGCTGGAAGAGGGCATCATGCCCATCTACGAGCCGGGTCTTGACGATCTGGTCGCCAACAACGTCAAGGCCGGACGGTTGTCGTTTACCACCAGCCTGCCCGATGCGGTTAAAGAGGCCGATGCGGTTTTCATCGCCGTCGGCACACCAACCGACAAGAAAACCGGGCACGCCGATTTGTCCTATGTATATGCCGCTGCCGAAGAAATCGCCGCCGCCATGGATGGCTATACGGTTATCGTCACCAAATCGACGGTTCCCGTCGGCACCGGTGATGCGGTCGAGTCCATCATCAACAAGGCCCGCCCGGATGCCGACTTCGATGTTGTGTCTAACCCTGAATTCCTGCGTGAAGGTTCGGCCATAAACGATTTCATGCGCCCCGACAGGGTCGTGATTGGCACGTCGAGCGATCAGGCGCGCGACGTCATGAGCCACCTGTATCGGCCATTGTTTTTGATTGAAACGCCGATCCTGTTTACCCAGCGCGAGACGTCGGAGCTGATCAAGTACGCCGCTAACACGTTCCTTGCCACCAAGATCACCTTCATTAATGAAGTCGCCGATTTGTGCGAAAAGGTCGGTGCCGATGTTCATGACGTCGCCAAGGGGATTGGGCTGGACGGTCGCATCGGACGCAAATTCCTGCATGCGGGTCCCGGTTATGGCGGTTCGTGCTTCCCTAAGGACACGCTGGCGCTGGTGCACACCGCGCGTGATGCCGGAAGCCCGCTGAACATTGTCGAGGCCGTCGTTGAATTCAACGACCAGCGCAAACAAGCCATGGCCGGACGCGTCGCAGATGCCTGCGGTGGCTCGTTGAAAGGCAAGACCATTGCCGTGCTGGGGCTGACGTTCAAACCGAACACCGATGACATGCGCGATTCACCGGCTCTTGATATCGTGCCGGGACTTATCAAGGGCGGGGCGACGGTTCGCGCGTTTGATCCCGAAGGCATGGAAGAAGCCAAGCACATGATCGATGACGTCGAATGGTGCGACGGGGCTTATGAGACTATGCCGGATGCCGATGCCCTGGTCATTATTACCGAATGGAACGAATTCCGCGGGCTTGATCTGGACCGGGTCAAATCCCTGTTGAACGCGCCGTTGATGATTGACCTACGCAATATCTATAACCCCAAGGAAATGGCGGAAGCCGGGTTCGATTACCATTGTCTCGGCCGCCCGCACGTCGCCATATGACCGCCCGGAAACTCAGCCCGACAATCTTGCGGGAATACGACATTCGCGGAATCGTCGATGACACCCTTGATGCCGACGACGTTCGCGCCATCGCCCACGCCTTTGCCAGTATTGTCTCCCAGGGTGGCGGACAGACCATCGCCATTGGCTATGACGGACGGCTGTCGTCGCCAGCCCTGGAAGCGGCTGCCGTTGAGGGCCTGAAAGCTGCGGGAATGGATGTCTATCGGGTCGGTCTCGGCCCCAGCCCGATGCTGTATTACGCAACCCATGAAATTCCCGCCGACGCCGGCATGATGATTACCGGCTCGCACAATCCGCCCGAATACAACGGCATCAAGTTGAGCATCGGCGGCAAGTCGTTCTTTGGCGAAGACATTCAGAAGCTGGGCCGCATGGCGGCTGCAGGAGACTTCGTCGATGGTGAAGGCACGGCCACCGACAAGCCCCTGCAAAATGATTATGTGGCGCGCCTGTTATCGGATTATCAGGGGACGAAGGAGCTCAGCGTCGCCTGGGACGCCGGAAACGGTGCCGCCGGTGATGCGTTGGTCAAGCTGGTCGCCGGGCTGCCGGGACGTCATGTCTTGCTGAACGAAACCATCGACGGAACTTTTCCGGCCCATCATCCCGACCCGACGGTCGAGGCCAATCTGGCGCAGCTGAAACAGGCGGTGGCGGACAATAATTGCGATTTGGGTATCGCCTTTGATGGCGATGGTGATCGTATCGGTATCGTCGACGGACAGGGCAGGGTGCTGTGGGGCGACCAGATGATGGTCATTCTGGCGAGCGAGGTTCTGGCCGACCTGCCCGGTTCAACCATCATTATCGATGTTAAAGCCTCACAGGTGTTCTTCGATGAAATCGAGCGCATGGGTGGCAAGCCCATGATGTGGAAGACCGGCCATTCGTTGATTAAATCGAAGATGGCGGAAACCGGTGCACCGCTGGCCGGTGAGATGAGTGCCCATATATTTTTCAAGCATCGTTTTTACGGCTTCGATGACGCGCTTTATGCCGCGGTTCGTTTGCTCTCGATCGTGGCGTCGTCGGACCAGTCGCTGGCCGATATGCTGGATGCCATGCCGAATATGCTGAACACCCCGGAAATCAGGTTCGATTGCTCGGAAGATCGTAAATTCGCGCTGGTCGAAGAAGTCGCCGAACGCCTGAACGGCATCGAAGGCATCACAGTGCATGATATGGACGGCGTGCGTGTTCAGACGCCTGACGGCTGGTGGTTGCTCAGGGCATCAAATACCCAGGCGGTACTGGTGGCGCGGTGTGAATCGTCAACGGCCGAAGGTCTTGAGCGGCTGAAGGAAGAACTGACGTCACAACTGCGTCAGAGTGGACTCGAGCCACCCGATCTGAATTAACCGGCCTCGGCCAGCTGCTGCGGGTCGGTGACGCGCAATTCCATACAATTGATTTTGCGGATTTTCAGGGTCCGGCAAGCGCGGGACGCCTGCTTGCGGGTCAGCCCCAGAATACGCGCCCGGTATAGTCTTCCCGGTGCACTTTTGGTCTGTGAAACAATCCGGACCTTGCCTTCAAACAGAAGCTCGGGCGCTTTCTCTATGGCTTTTTTGGCAATTTTATAAGCCGGTTCGTAGGTTTTGTACGCACCGACCTGAATGCCCCACTGGGTTTTGCTTTTCTTCAGTGTATAGGCCGTGGCTTTGGATTTCGCCTTGATCGAACCGTCGGCGACGTCCAGTTGGTTTACTTTCATAAAGCCCTTGTCCAGCAGCTTCGCCATGTGCCTGTTGCGCGCGCGCGCCGTACGACCGCCGAAAACAACACCGATCAGGCGTTGGTCGTCCCGCACCGCCGATGTCACAAGATTGAAGCCCGACGCGCGGATATAGCCCGTCTTGATGCCGTCCGTGCCGTCATAGGTCCTGAGCAGTTCGTTGTGGTTTCTGAAGGTCAGCCCGGAACGACTGAATTTTTGTGTCGAGAAAAAGTGATAGTGCTGGGGGAAATCCTTCAACAGGCGTATCGCCAGCGTCGCCATGTCGCGCGCGGTGGAAAGCTGCCCCCGGTGGGGCAGGCCCGAAGCATTACGAAAGGTCGTCCGCTTCATTCCCAATCGCCGCGCCTTGGACGTCATTTTCTGCGCAAACTTGCGCTCAGTACCGCCGAGGTTCTCGCCAATGGCGGTGGCCACGTCGTTGGCGGATTTGGTGACGATGGACAGGATCGCATCGCGCACGGTAATGGTCTCGCCGCGCCTGAGCCCCAGCTTTGACGAAGGTTGGCGGGCGGCGCGCGCCGAAATAGTGATTTTATCGTTGAAATCCAGATGGCCGCGTTCGATAGCGTCGAACACCATGTACAGGGTCATCATCTTGGTAAGGGAGGCCGGGTAGTTCCGGGTGTTGCCGTTAATGTCATGCAGGACGGCACCGGTTTCGGCATCCATGACGAACGAGGCATATTTAGCCTCTGCCGGACGTGCCGACAATAACAACGCAATAACAAACAGGCCGAAAGCACCGAACTTGAAAGCCTTGCCCATAAATTTCTCTGCCGTATTCCCGATTATCAACGCTGTCCCCGATGCTCTGTAGCTAGAATCCAATCCCCAGACGATATTGCCTGATCATTTGAAGTTATCAGACCTAAGCTTGTCAAAGGGTTAAGAGCCTGTGGTGGAATTGTTTTTTGGTTTGGTTACAGAAAGGATAGGGGGGGACTCGAAACTGTCTAGTGCAGGGCGTATAGAAATAGCTTTGTGTGCACTTGCGAAATAAACGTTAATCAATTTGATCAATAATCGTAAAAGATTAATTTATTGCAATAACTTAGCATGAATTAAGAAACTTTTGTGCAGCGCACAAAAATACCTTGACGAAACGGTTGTGCGACACTATGTAACGGGGAGTTAAACCTGCAAAACTGAATTTTATATCCGGAGTACACACAATTATGACTGCACCGAAAAAGGCCGCTTCGGCCTCCGCATCGAAAGCCAAAGCCAAGACCGTCAACGGTCTTGATGATATTGTCGCCATCAGCCAGGACAACGTCGAAGCCTTTGTTAAGGCTGGTTCGTTGTTTGCCGAAGGCATCCAGAACATCAACAAGGCATGGTTTGAACTGGCCCAGGAATCTGCCACCAACGCCGCCAACGTCGTTGATGAAACGCTTTCGTGCAAAAGCCTGACAGAAGTTCTCGAATTGCAGAGCAATCTGAGCAAGAACAACTACGACAAGCTGATGGCTAACAGCCAGAAGCTGACCGAAATGTCGCAGAAACTGGCCGAAGAGGTCTCCCAGCCAATTGCTGAGCGTGCCCAAGTTGCCAGTGAAAGCTTTGCCAAACCGTTTGCTGCCTAACTGATTCCTCCCCCTTTTCATTAGGCTGCATTACAAGAGAGCGTCCGTCGGGCTTCCGTCGGGCGTTCTTTTTTGCCTGAGCGCCTTTTCTGTTGTCGTTAAAACCCCGTATACTAGGGGAAATCAGACAAGGTGAGATTCTTTGGCCGACAAAAGAGACGATGATCGAACGCCGGGTGGCCCGGACACGGGAACGCTGACAAAAACCCGTCCGAAGACCAAAAAACCCGCGATGTACAAGGTGTTGATGCTGAACGACGACTACACGCCGATGGAGTTCGTCGTCCATGTCCTGGAACGCTATTTCTCCATGTCTGGTGATCAGGCGACGCGAATCATGCTTAACGTGCACCAGCGTGGCGTCGGCGTTTGCGGTGTGTTTACCTATGAAGTCGCTGAAACCAAGACCACTCAGGTGATGGATCTGGCGCGTCAGCACCAGCACCCGTTACAATGCACCATCGAGAAAGACGGAGACGAATAGAGATGTTGTCGAGAAACCTCGAGCAAACCCTGCACAGGGCGTTGGCCATGGCGACGGAACGCCGCCATGAATATGCGACCCTTGAACATCTATTGATGGCGCTGACCGAAGATCAGGATGCGGTTTCCGTGTTGCGTGCCTGTGGTGTCGAACTGGATGAACTGCGCCGCAACTTGCTTGAATTTATCGACGAGGATCTGGTCGATATTCGCCTCGATACCGGCAACGAAGCCCCGATGACCGACCCCAAACCGACCGCCGGTTTCCAGCGTGTCGTTCAGCGCTCCATTATCCACGTGCAATCGTCGGGTCGCGAGGAAGTGACAGGTGCCAATGTGCTGGTCGCATTGTTTTCCGAGCGCGAATCCCATGCGGTCTATTTCCTGCAAATTCACGATATGTCGCGGCTTGATGCGGTAAATTACATATCCCACGGTATAGCCAAGGTGCCGGGCAAGGATAAACAGGCAACACCGGTGGGTGCCGACGAGGAAATGGATGCTGAAGAAGTCGTCAAGCAGGGCAACGAGGCGCTTGATGCCTATTGCGTCAACCTTAATCAAAAAGCCGAAGACGGTCGAATTGATCCGTTGATCGGGCGCGAGGCGGAAGTTGACCGGACGATACAGATTCTGTGCCGTCGATCGAAAAACAATCCACTGTATGTGGGTGATCCCGGCGTTGGCAAAACAGCCATTGCCGAGGGGTTGGCCAAGCGGATCGTCGATGGTGATGTTCCCGATGTGCTCTCCGAAGCGACCATTTATGCCCTTGATATGGGGGCGTTGCTGGCCGGAACACGCTATCGCGGCGATTTCGAAGAACGCCTGAAAGGGGTTATTTCGGAACTTGAAAGCATGGATCACGCAATCATGTTTATCGATGAAATCCATACTGTTATCGGTGCCGGGGCTACATCCGGTGGATCGATGGACGCATCGAACATTTTAAAGCCGTCGTTGGCCAACGGTCAGCTGCGCTGCATGGGATCGACCACCTACAAGGAATATCGGGCGCATTTTGAAAAAGACCGGGCGCTGGTGCGTCGTTTCCAGAAAATCGACGTGCACGAGCCGTCAATCGAGGACAGCATCAAGATTTTGAAAGGCCTGAAGCCTTATTTCGAGGATCATCACAAGGTCAGCTACACCAACGAAGCGCTAAAATCGGCGGTCGAATTGTCGGCCCGCCACATCGGCGACCGCAAGCTGCCGGACAAGGCCATCGATGTCATCGACGAGGTCGGCGCATCACGCATGCTGTTGCCGGAAAACAAGCGGCGCAAAAAGGTTACGGTCAAAGATGTCGAGGCGGTGGTTGCGATGATCGCCCGAATTCCGCCGAAAAGCGTGTCGACCGATGACCGCAAGGCCCTGATGACACTGGAAAGAGATCTGAAAACCATGGTCTTCGGTCAGGATATGGCAATCGAAGCGCTGGCCAGCGCCATCAAGCTGTCACGCGCCGGTCTACGCGATCTGGAAAAGCCCATCGGCTCGTACCTGTTTTCTGGTCCTACCGGGGTCGGCAAGACCGAGGTGGCACGCCAACTGGCGATGACCCTTGGGGTCGAGCTGGTTCGTTTCGATATGTCGGAATACATGGAACGCCACAGTATTTCACGGCTGATTGGCGCACCACCTGGCTATGTCGGCTTCGATCAGGGTGGTCTGCTGACCGATTCAATCGATAAGCAGCCACACACAGTGTTGCTGCTCGATGAGATTGAAAAGGCGCACCCGGACCTGTTCAACGTGCTGTTGCAGGTCATGGATCATGGCAAGCTGACCGATCACAACGGCAAAAGCATCGATTTCCGCAACGTTATCCTGATTATGACGACCAATGCCGGGGCCGCAGAAATGGCCAAGCCGGCAATCGGTTTCGAGCGTGGAGAGCGTATCGGTGACGACAAGGAAGCCATCGAAAAGATGTTCACGCCGGAATTCCGCAACCGTCTTGATCACGTGATTTCCTTCGCCGCCCTTGGCCCCGAAGTGGTCGCCCAGGTCGTCGATAAGTTCGTTATTGAACTGGAAACCCAGTTGGGTGAGCGCGATGTGATTATCGAGCTGACCGAAAAATCGCGCCAATGGCTGGCCAAGAAGGGCTATGACAAGCTGTTCGGCGCACGACCGCTGGCACGTGTCATCCAGGAAAAAATCAAGAAGCCGCTGGCCGAAGAATTGCTGTTCGGAAAGCTTAAGTCCGGCGGCATCGTGTGTGTTGATGTGAAGGACGGCAAAGCGCAGTTCAGCTATCCCGACGCAGCCCCGAAAAAGCCTCGCAAGAAGGCCAAGGCAAAAGTCAAATAGACATTAAGAAGGCTCTGTAACTATCTGATTTTACAGATCATCTTGGGCAGATTTTTTCGCTCTGGATGCGCACGCCGGTGGCCCCTTTAGAAGGTATTTTCACCGCCGAAGCACCGGCAATGACAACGGTCTGGCTCTTGCGATTGCCTTGCGCATCGACCCGTTCGACGACGGCGGCCCGGCATTCCTTACACGCATTGACCAGCCCCATACCGGCGGGTGATTGAGCCAGTTTCAGGCATTTCTTGCCATCGTTGGCCAGCGACGATCCCTGGCGCGGCGGAACCTTGCCGACAGACGATGACTTGCACGCGGTGTCGGACATTACACGGGATTGTCCGGGGCCACGAAACGATAACTGGGTGGTGGTTCTGGGGGCCAAAGTCAGGGTCCGGTTGATCGGTGCCGAAGCCCCGGGGCGTTTACGTTGAACCTTGACGATGCGGCACGTCCCGCAGGTGTTGATCAGAACCTCGCGTCCCGATTGTTTGCCCAACCGGGTGCAGCCCAACGCCACAGGAATCAGGTGTGGCGAGGACATGAAAATCTCGGAAACCGGGGCTTTCACAACGTTGGCCGCCATCGCAGGCCATGTGACAAGCAACGCGAACAGGGCAGCGAGACGCGCCCACAGTGGAATCGGGGAATTAAACATTCTCAAAACTTACGCCGGAATAGTTAAGGGACGGTTTCAGCCACGCCTGAAAGGCGTGTAAGTCACCAGAATATCGATTTCGTCGTCGATGGCATCGGTCTCCTCAACCAGAAAACGGGCGACGGCGTCGCGAAATCCGGGATCGGCGATCCAATGGGCGCTATAGGTCGCGTGCGGCATGTAGCCGCGGCTCAGCTTGTGCTCGCCCTGTGCCCCGGCCTCGACCCGTTTCAGGCCGTGACCGATGGCGTATTCGATGGCCTGATAGTAACAAACCTCGAAATGCAAGAATCTGAAGTGTTCGCCGCATCCCCAATAGCGGCCATACAGCGCGTCTTCACCGATCATGTTCAGGGCGCCGCCGACGATTTCACCGTCATTCTCGGCGATCACCAGTAACACGCGCTCGGCCATGCGCTCGCCAAGCAACCTGAAGAACGCCCGGTTCAGGTAGGCCTCGCCCCATTTCCTGTCTGATGTGTTGCGATAGAACCGATAGAAGGCATCCCAGTGACGTTCTTCAATCTCGGCCCCGGTCAGGCAGCGTATATCGACTCCAGAATCATCCACTTTGCGTCGTTCTTTTCGGATGGCTTTGCGTTTGCGCGACGACAGGGCTGTCAGAAAGGCGTCGAAATCACCGTAATTTTTGTTCAACCAGTGAAACTGTCGTCCGCTTCGTTGCAACAGCCCAAGACCGCCACATATTTTTCCATCGTCGACATTCGTAAAATTAATGTGCAAGGAAGAAAACCCGGAGCGTTCCGCCAACGCTACCATGCCCGATACCAGTGTGGACTTCAGTTCGCGTTGGCTTCCTTCGGGCAAGTCAGGACGGATCAATAGCCGTTTCCCGCCGACCGGGGTGAATGGAACCGCGCATAAAAGCTTTGGATAATACCGCCCACCGGCGCGCGCATAGGCATCGGCCCAGGCCCAGTCGAACACGTATTCGCCATAGGAATGGCTTTTCTGATAGACGGGCGCACATGCAGCCAGGTTGCCGGTTTCGTCTTCGAGTATCAGATGACGGGGCGTCCAGCCGGTATCAGGTGCGACTGAGCCTGAGTCCTCAAGCGATTTCAGAAATGCGTGGCAAATGAACGGATCGTTGGTTCCGGCACAGGCATCCCACTGGTCGGCGTCGACCTCGTCGATACTTCCCAGAACCTTGATTACGGCTGCTTCGCTTCCATCGGGCATGGGGTAAATGTGATGTCTGGGGCTTAAGGAAACAAGCGCCGGTTTAGGAGATTTCGAAGATTCCATCGACTTCGACGGCGATGCCCAGGGGCAGAGACGGTGCGCCGACGGCAAAACGCGCATGCTTTCCGGCCTCGCCGAAGGCATCGGCAATCAGGTCGGATGCGCCGTTGATAACTTTCGGATGATCGGTGAATTCAGCTGTGCAGTTGACGAAACCGCCCAGTTTGACGACCCGTTTGACCCGGTCGAGGTCGCCACCACAGGCTTCCTTGACCTGGGCGATCAGGTTGATGGCGCAGATACGGGCTGCCGCGATGCCATCATCCAGAGTTAAGTCGTCGCCGACGGTTCCCAGGTACTGTAATTCCCCGTCCAGCATGGTTATTTGCCCGGACACAAAGACCATGTTGCCACTGATCACATAGGGCACATAGTTGGCTGCCGCTGCCGCCGGGGCGGGCAGGGTGACGCCAAGTTCGGCGAGTTTATTCTCAACGGTTCCAGACATATGATCAGACTCTTACAGTTAGTTTTTCATGTGGTGCTTCACACACGACATCAGAGCCAAGCTCTTCAAGCATGCCGCGTGCCGTCGCCAGTTTGGAATCGATGGCATCATCGTTCTGGTCCGGGTCGTGGTGGAACAGATACAGGTTCTTGACCTTGGCCCTGTTGGCCAGATCGACCACTCGGCTGATGCAGGAATGCCCCCACCCGACCTTGGTTGCGTATTCTTCGTCGGTATAGGTGGTATCGGTAATCAGGGCATCAGTGCCTTCGACGAACTTGGCCAGACGCTTGACGTAAAACCCGTCGTAATGTTCTTCATCTTCTTCAAGGAACAACTCGTTGTCTGTGATGTAGCAGATGGAGCGCCCCTTATAGTCAATGCGATAGCCGAGACATTGACCCGGATGGTGCAACAGCAGGGTACTGACTTTAATGCCGTCGAAATCAAGGGTTTCTTCGTGCAAATCGTTGAAGGTGACGCTGGAAGCGAATTCCTGAATGGTGATCGGGAAATAGACACCGTCCATTTGGGCCGAAATCAGTTCGTGTACGGTAACGTCACCATGCCGGGGGCCATAGACCTCGAACACATTGCCCTGAATGTACAACGGCACGAAAAACGGCAGGGCGTTGATGTGATCCCAATGGGGATGCGAGATGAAAATCTTCGCCTCGATCTTCTTCTTGCCCTGGCTCATGTACCAGTTGGATAGTTCCTTGATGCCGCTGCCGGCATCAAAAATAAGATGGTCGCCTCGCGCGAAGTTAATGGTTACGCACGATGTATTGCCGCCATAACGGATGCTGTTTTCGCCCGGAACCGGCAAAGTGCCGCGCACCCCCCAGAAGGTCAGGTCCATCTTGTCTTCGATGATGTTTTCGACATCCGCCACGAAGGATTTTTCGCGGATCGGTTTGTTGATGTAGCCATCAATCCCGCATTCCATGGCGCGCCTGCGGTCGAAATTATAGGATTTCGAGGATATGACGATCAGCCTGGTGTCGTTCAGGGTTTCTTCCGCACGCAATGCCTTGCATAGATCCATGCCGTCCATGCCCGGCATCATCAGATCGAACAGTACGCAATCGGGTTTTTCGGCGATGATTATTTTGACCGCATCGGTGCTGTTGTTGTTGGTGGTGACGTTATGGCCGGCACTGCGTAACAGCTCGGGCATGTATTCCGATATATCGGGGTCGTCGTCGACGAGATATAAATTGAGCTTGGACATGAGCAAAATGCTGCCTTTATGAGTAAAACATAAGCTCGGCGAAACATTTTCGACGAGCTTAAAATATAGGGATCACGACACGTTCCTACAATATTTAGAGATGATCACCTCGAAACCTTACAGATTCCTGACAACGCTTTGATTGACGAGGGTTAAGTAGAAAAAAAGAGGGCGGCTCCGGAGTTTGACGTCCGGAGCACGCCCCTGAGTTTCCCAGGGAGGATCTCCCTATCTGTTCGCCCTTGTTTAAGAGCAGCCGCTGGTGCCGCCGCATGTCAGGCATTTCAGGCATGTGCCGTTACGGACCAGCGTGAAATTCCCGCATTCGCCGCAAGCATCGCC
>JABHGV010000031.1 GCA_018671895.1 Rhodospirillaceae bacterium
AATATCCAGGGGTGGCAACCAGCCGCCCAGGAACAGGATCGCTGTCATACCAGCCATCAGGATCATGTTGGCGTATTCACCCAGGAAGAACAACGCGAAGGCCATGGCCGAATATTCAACGTTATAACCGGCGACCAGTTCTGCTTCCGCTTCCGGCAGATCGAACGGGTGACGATTGGTTTCAGCCAGCGTCGAGATAAAAAAGATGACCGCCATCGGGAAAAGCGGCACGACGAACCAGACATTTTTCTGGGCCATAACGATATCGGAAAGGTTCAGGGAACCGACGCACATCAACACCGTGACAATAACGAAACCCATTGAAATTTCATAAGAAACCATCTGCGCTGCCGAACGCAAGGCGCCCAGAAAAGCGTACTTGGAGTTCGAGGCCCAACCGGCCATCAAAATTCCGTAAACGCCCAGAGACGATACCGCAAACAGGAACAGAATGCCGACGTTGATATCGGCCAGAACCATGCCCTGATCGAAGGGAATAACCGCCCAGGCAATCAACGCCAGTACAAATGTCACCATCGGAGCCAGCAGGAAGACAACGGGACTCGCCCCCGACGGAACGATTGTTTCCTTGAGGAAAAGTTTCAGACCATCGGCCATCGGCTGCAACAACCCAAAGGGTCCAACGACATTAGGGCCGCGACGCAACTGCATGGCGCCGATAACCTTTCGTTCGACATAAGTCAGGTAGGCTACCGCGATCAAAACCGGCAAGACAATCGCCACAATCTTGATGACGATCCAGACCACCGGCCAGATATATGAGTCCCAAAGTTCAACCATCGGTGCCGGTCTTTCCCTTGCTGTCGCCAAGCAGTGCTTCAACACACTGGGCCATGGTTTCAGACGCCCGGCTGATCGGGTCCGTCATGTGGAAATTGGTTATCGGTGAAACGAAACCATCGGATTCCAGTGACCCCTTGGTTCCAAATTCTCCCCAGTCGCCGCCGGTCACCTGATCGTCACCACCAAAGACGGGATTGATTTCAACCATGCGCTGGCGCACTTCTGAAAGAGTATCGTACGGCAGCTTATGATCCAGAACGTCAGATAAGGCGCGCAGGATTGTCCAGTCTTCGCGGGCTTCACCAATCGGGAATACCGCCAAATTGGTGCGTTGAACGCGGCCTTCGGTATTGACGTAGGTCGCATTCTTTTCCGTATAGGCCGCCCCCGGCAGAACCACATCGGCACGGTGTGCCCCGGCGTCGCCGTGATGCCCCTGATAGATAACGAAGGCTTTGCCCAGCTTACTGGTATCGATTTCATCCGCGCCCAGCAGGTAAACCACTTCAGCGCCGTCCAGGATGTTGTCGACGCCACCGGCGACCAGCCCCAGATCAAGACCGCCGACGCGGGCCGCAGCGGTATGCAAAACGTTGAAGCCGTTCCAGTCGTCGCTGATCATGCCGAAATCTTCGGCGATCTGACGCGCCATCGCCAAAACGGCGGCGCCGTCGGGACGGGTCAGCGCCCCCTGCCCCAGAATCAGCATCGGCCTTTCGGCATTTTTCAAGACCTTGGCGAACGAATGCTTGCCATCCGCAATTTCGCTTAAAGTATCCGTGCCGGCGCCCAGATGTTCGTGCTTGAAGGTCAGATCAGCGGCTTCGCCAATCATCCCGGCGCTGAAACCGCCCATCAGGTAACGCTTGCGAAGACGCGCGTTGATGATAGGCGCTTCCGTACGGGTGTTAGCGCCGATGATCAGGCAGGCGTCGGCTTCTTCAATACCGGCGATGGTGGTGTTGAAAAGGTATCCTGCTCGACTTGACGCATCGAGCTTCGCGCCGTCTTGCCGGCATTCAATATTTTCGGAACCCAGCGCCGCGGTTAAATCTTTCAGGGCCGTCATGGATTCGGCACAGGCCATATCACCGGCAACGGCGGCGAATTTCGAGCCATCCATGCCTTTGACCTTGGCGGCGATGGCGGCAAACGCTTCGTTCCAACTTGCCGGTTCAAGCTTGCCATCGCGGCGAACGTACGGCGTATCCAGACGCTGCCGCTTCAGGCCATCGCAGGCGAAGCGGGTTTTGTCTGAAATCCATTCCTCGTTCACGTCTTCGTTCAGGCGCGGCAGGATACGCATGACTTCCGGGCCTTTGGCATCGACGCGTATGTTCGAACCGACAGCGTCCATCACGTCGATGGATTCTGTTTTCTTCAACTCCCACGGGCGGGCGTTGAAGGCGTAAGGATTGGATGTCAAAGCGCCGACCGGACAAAGATCGATCATGTTGCCTGACAATTCAGACGTCAGCGCCTTTTCGATATAGGTTCCAACTTCCAGATGCTCGCCACGACCGGTTGCGCCCATTTCGGGGACACCGGCAACTTCACTGGAGAACCGAATGCAACGGGTGCAGTGAATGCAGCGGGTCATCATGGCGCGGATCAGGGGGCCAAAAGTTTTGTCTTTAACCGAACGCTTGTCTTCGGTGTAGCGACTGCGATCCATTCCATATCCGACGGCCTGATCCTGCAAATCGCATTCGCCGCCCTGATCGCA
>JABHGV010000032.1 GCA_018671895.1 Rhodospirillaceae bacterium
ATGGCGGGACGCATTGGGTTTGATAGTGATGTTAATGTTGGTAGCACTTTCTGGATCGATCTTCCCTTGGCTGGCAATGAAGACGTAATGATCTGGAGTGATGCCATGCATATTGGTGTCGATGCCATTGACAAGGATCATCAAGTTCTTATTTCTTTGTTGAACCGCTTAATGCGTCGATCATTTGATGATACGGATGTTGACGGCATTGTCGCTAAACTTACTGATTACACCCAATATCACTTTACGCGTGAAGACGCGTTGATGGAGGCTTGTGAGTATCCGGGTTTAGAGAACCACCGTGAACTTCACAGGCGTCTCACTTCAGATCTAATTGATCTGGACGATACGTGGAAGAAGGAACGTAGTCAGGAAACCTTTGTCGAGTTCCGCAAATTCTTGAAGGATTGGTTGTTCGACCACATTCTTAATCAGGACGTCGAGATAACGCCTTATACCAAAGGTAAAGACAGAGAAATTATTGACGCGCTTCAAAATCTTTAACGAATAATATTTTTATAAATTTGAGTTGAACATGAGATTGTTCAACGATTTTGTGCGGTCCGACGTATACGAAATTTTTAATTAATCGACGGGGGCGATGTGGCTGTCGAGAAAGCCCGGCGTCAGGATTTTGGCACATTGAAATGTCATTGGGTGGGGGCCCCCGACGGCTGCAGAATCGACAGGCCTGGATAGATTCAACGTATTATTTTTGCTACGATTGGCCAGCCCCAAGAAGAAGGAGAAAGAGCCCATGACACGCCCCCCTTTGCCACCGTTTTCCGAAGAAACAGCCATTATAAAAATACGTGCTGCCGAGGACGGTTGGAACAACCAGGATCCTGCCAAGGTCGCGCTTGCTTATTCAGAGGATAGTGTCTGGCGCAATCGCGCTGAGTTTGTGACCGGGCGTGCAGAAATTGAGGCCTTTCTGACCCGTAAATGGGAGCGCGAGCTCGATTACCGGTTGATCAAGGAGCTGTGGGCTTTCACCGATAACAAGATCGCCGTGCGCTTTGCTTACGAATATCACGACGATAGCGGAAACTGGTTCCGTGCATATGGGAATGAAAACTGGGAATTTGATGAGGAAGGTCTTATGAAGCGCCGCTACGCAAGCATAAATGACCTGCCCATCGCCGAAACTGACCGGAAATATCACTGGCCACAAGGCCGCCGTCCTGATGATCACCCGGGACTATCGGAACTCGGCTTGTAGAGCCTTAAGCCCAATCAGTCATTTGGTTTAATCCCACTGCCGGCTTGCCCCCGTGACACCGGACAGGGCTGTCGGCGCACATCATTTGCATGCAAAGACCCGCTACGCCTGGACATAACAAAGCGCGCTGCCAAGAACAGCACGCTTTGTCACACACTAGGTCGTAAATATCCTGATCTCTTGTCAGCCGATACCCCATGCTGGATTTCGCCAGCAATAAAGAGATCGAGCCAACTTGAGATTAGGTGTTATTGATTCCTTTGCGATGTTGTTCGCGCAAGCTTTGGCTCATATTCCCACAGAGTGCGGCAACAAAACGCAATGCTTCAAGTGTTCCCGGTTCAGTGGCAACACGCGTCAAGCACAACACTCCGCCTTTTGTCGGCGGCGTAGAGGCGATTTCCTGACTCGCTACGTGCAGCGATTCAGACAACGCAACCAACCAGTTTTGAGTGTCGGGGTGATCAAGCACTTGCAGCAACTGCATCAGGCCTTCGTTTCGCGTTATCCGATCAAGCAAGGAAACACCTTCGCTGAGAGCACCCGAAAGACGGGTCACGATCTCGTCAGACATGGCGTCCCGGGCAGCCGTGATCAGTTGAGCGACTTCGATGAGTTGTTGCAGATCGACGTCGCTAAATTCAACGTCTGGAGTTTCATTTTCTGTTGTCATCTTATTTGTTCCTCATAACAGCCCACGAACGCTGGTCCAATACATTTGGTTATAAGCCATCTTAAACCAGTGCATCGGCTTTGACGGATTCGTCAAGTCAGGCGGATTTTTATAGTCAAACATTGCATACGTTGCGCTGTCGTGACCTGTTTCAATGAAGCAGTACACCTTGCCGTCATAATCACGGACAGGCGTACCCATCTTGATAACCGAGGCAATGTTTTCTGCGATGACTTCAGCTTCGAAATGGGCGGCAGAACCTGTCTTGGACACCGGCAGGTTTGTGGTGTCGCCAACCACGTAAACGTCATCACGCCCATCCATCAACAGGCTGTGGCGGTCGGTCGGGATCCATCCGTCTTCACCCAGATTGTTGGCCTCGATTTCTTCCATGCCACAATGGGGCGGAATCGCAATCAGAAGATCGTAGGCTGTTTCAGTACCTTCGAGGCTTTTGACCACATTGTTTTCGGCATCCACCTCTTCGACATTGAACAGGGTTTCGTATTCAATCCCCATCCGGTCAAATTCCGGTTTTGCCCAGGTCGCAACATTTTCGATCGTATGGATGCGCCCGATTGGATAGTGATATTTGATGTGCACTTTGTCGCGAATGCCACGCTTCTTGAAATAGTCGTTCAGCGAGAACACCAACTCGACCGGAGCGATCGGACATTTGTGTGGTACGCCAACGACAATGGCAATTGTGCCGCCTTCAAATTCACGCAGCTTTTTGAACAGCTTGATCGCAGATTCTTCGGTGTAGAAGGTATCTGCGCCTTCGGTCATGCCCGGAATTTGGGCCGGCGCGATGCGAGAACCGGTAGCAATAACGAGAACATCATAGTTATGACGTTTCCCACTTTTGGTAACGACATACTTTTCTTCAATCTTGTACTCCTCCACGGGGTCAACGTGAAAGATAATGGACGATTCCAGCAAGCTGGCTTGATCTCGGTAAAGCTCATCCGGAGTCATTTGGCCAAATGCCAGATACAACAGACCGGGCTGATACATATGCTGATCGGAAGCCGAAAGCATCGTGATCCGCGCCTTACGGGTCCGAATTTCTTTAGACAGCCGACGGGCAAGATTGTTTGCCACAATGGTGCCGCCGGTACCACCTCCGACAATTAAAATTCTCATGATATTCCCCTATCATTAATTACAGCAAAATGCAGATGTTTCCCTGGCCGGGCTGTACAGACAAAGCCTGGCAAGAAATGGCCTATTTCATTTTGCGAATTTTCAAATGCCAAACGCCGTCAGCCTCTTCACTGCTGACCATCTCGTGACCGATTTTATCAACCCATTCCGGCACATCGTTCACAGTCCCTTCATCGGTCGAAAGAAGTTCAAGGACATCACCGACTTCAGCCTTTTTCATGTGCGTAATCAGCTCCATAAGAGGGCCGGGGCAGTAGGTGTCTCGTGCATCAACTAGTTTTTCACTCATTTTGAACTACTCCAGTTCACTAAAATTTCATCGTTAACAATCACATTGCTTAGAATGTGAAGACTTGGCTGCCCTCGGCATCAGAAAGAAATTTGGTCAGTCCTGTCACCGGACCGACTTCGTCCATAAGGTCATCTTTGGACAGCTTCAACACATCCATTACCATAGGACAGGGCAAAATCTTGGCATCACCGAGTTCTACTGCCTGTTGAAACAGTTCCTTGTAATCAGGAACACCCGGCTCGGCATCCATAACGCGACCCATTTCGCCCTCTGATGGGGCGACTTCTGTACTGTCTTTGACGAAATACGGCAGGGCGTTCATGGACAGGAAGACGGTAACGTCTGCACCCGTAGCAGCGCCTACCGAAGCAACCATCGCACCCATCTGCAATTTCTCGCGGGTTCCGGTGATGCATATAACGCTAATTCTGTTTGACATATTTCTACACCTTAATCTGACAAGCACACAAAATCGCAAGCGCTTGTGTTTATTGTTTTCATGTCCTTTTGGGCGTCCAACGCCCGCACACTTTTCTCTCGGCTGTTATTTTTTTGTCCATGCGTATTTTTTGATCAGGATCACGCAGATGCTGTCGAGCACATAGCCCACGGCACCAATCATCATGATCATCGCCATCAATGTGTCGTAACTCATGGATTCTCGAGCGTCCTGAATGGCGAAACCAAAACCGGATGTAACGCCAAGGAATTCCGCCGGGATCAACACGATCCATGCCACACCCAGTGACAAACGAACACCCGTAAGCATATCGAACGCAATGGCAGGCAGGATGATCTTCGTTAACATATCCAACTTGCTGGCGCCCAGGTTTCGCGCCACCTTGAACCAGTTCGGGTCAACTTTTTCCAAACCCGCTGACGTCGAGAATACAACCGGCCAAACCGAAGCAATAGAAATCAGGAAGATAATCGCGTGATCCCATTCCAGGAACACGATAACAGCGATTGGTTCCCACGAAAGCGGGCTGACCATCCGCAAAAACTGGAACGGCACGTTGGTTAATTTCTTGAAGGTTGCCACGCGGCCCATGGTAATGCCGATTGGCACACCAAGAAGAATGGCAATGCCCATACCCATACCCAGGCGATAGCCGCTGGTGGTCAGCGCATCAGGAATTGTGCCATCGCCCCACAGTTCGGGCAGGATGGTAAACGCAACACCAATCCCAAAATCCTCAAAGTGCGAGTTTTCCGGACTCAGCGTTACGATGAATATGGTTAGCCACCATAAAAAGAACAGAAGTGCTATGCCTGCAAAGAAATTCCCGATACCGCGCAACGACGACGCAAAAAATCTGCTTAGTCGCGCGTTTCTACTATCTGGATTTGCATCGACTGCAACAGACGCAGTGGTATTCATTTATCAGTTAACTCCGTCCTGCACTCAAAAAAGATTAAGATGTGTACTTTTTACCTTGGGTCTTCACAGTATTCTTCTGCTCGCAGCTTACTTAAGTTGCCACCTTGAGTTTGTCTTATGCGTCTGAATGGCGATGTGCGTTTATGACAAACGCCTAGCCTTCATCGCTTCCCTTGTGCCAACTGTAACGCTTGATCAGCATCACCAACGTTGTGTCGAGGGTGTAGCCAATAATTCCGATTGTCACGACCATCGCCGTCAGATGATTGTACGACAGCGTTTCGCGCGCATCTTCGATGGCGTAACCAAGTCCAGAGGTCACACCCAGATATTCGGCCGGCACCAAAACAATCCATGCCACACCAAGCGCAAGTCGAATGCCGGAAAGAACGTCAAACGTAATGGCCGGAATGATAATTCGTGTCACCATATGCATAGATGTGGCGCCAAGATTTCGTGCCACTTTAAACCACGCAGGATCAACCTTGGACAAACCTGCAGCAGTGGAGAAAATTACCGGCCAAACTGACGCCATGGCGATCAGGAAAATGATCGAACTGTCCCATGCGGTGAAAACGAACACCGCAAGCGGCGTCCACGCCAAAGGACTTACCATACGCAAAAGTTGAAACGGCGAATTGCTCAGTTCTCTAAACCGTTTGCTGCGCCCGACCATAATGCCGACGGGAACGCCAATCGCAATGGCAATCCCCAATCCACCGCCAAGTCGAATTGAGCTTGCAACAACAGCCGTTTGAATTTTTCCCTCGTGAATTAGAAGGGGAAATGCTTCAAGAGTCGGGATCAGGCCAAACGTAGCGAAGCTTGCCGTGGCAGGGTTTTGAGCAATGTAATTCCCAAAAATCCACCAAAGAAACATCAATATTGAAAGGCCGGAAAGCGCCCAGGCGATTTGCTGAACGGTTGGGCTTCTAAGAAGCCCAACCATCCAGCTATCACTCGTATTGTCAGTAGGTATGCTCACGTTTTAATGACTTCCGTTCTTTCAAACGGGTTACCCGATTGCGGGACACTGGCGTCATTTTTCCAGTCCGGATATTTATCAAGAGACTTCTTGATGTAATCGTACTGAACCAGATCCTTAGCCACATGATCCCCAGTAATCTTATTGAGGAAGTTGGCATCACCGGTAACCACCGTATTCTTCAATTCGTCAATCATACGTACTGTGGCTGACGGATACGGCCATGCCTGGAAGTTGATCCGATCCTGCTTCCAATCCAGATTCTGGATAGCAGCCGGATTGTTGTAGTAAGCCGGATCATAGAAGAGCATTGCCCGTTCGACCACTTTGGCCGGCATCGGCAGGTACTTCTTACCGTTCTTCGACAGCATGTGAGCCATCTCTTTACGGTTTTCACCCAAGTGAAGCTGAGCGCGCACGATGGCGTTATGAACGCCTTGTGCCCAAGCAGCGCGGTCCGGATCCATGGCATCGTCTTCGTGCATAACAACAACACAGCACGGAGCACCCTTCCAGATGTCGCCGTTAAAGCGAAGGATTTGACCCTTGGCTTTCAGCTCACCCATTGCACAGAAAGGTTCGGCAACGCAGTAGCCGTCAATCTGTTTGGATGCCAATGCAGGCGGCATGTCTGGCGGATTAAGAACCAGGAAGTTACATTCGTTCGGGCCGACCTCAGCATTCTGCGGGCGGATAACCGGTGTAATTCCGTGTGCTTTCAGCAGCATCTGCGAAACGATGTTGTGCATCGAATACCAGAAAGGCATGGCGAACTGTTTGCCACCCAAATCCTTCGGAGATTTGATGCCACTATCCTTATGGACCACGATTGCTGAACCGTTGGTGTGATCCCAGGCCGTAATCTTGACCGGATAGTTGTTGTTGTAACGCATCCAAACGGGGATTGGTGCCAACATGTGAGTCAGGTTAAAGCGGTGAGACGCAAATGCTTCAACCAGCGGCGCCCAACCACGGATCAAGGTCGGCTTTTCAGATTCGATGCCTTCGTCCTTGAAGTAGCCTAATTCGTGAGCAACCAACAGGGCCGCAGCATCGGTGATGGGGATGTAGCCCATTTTGATCACGGGATCAAAAGGTGCCTTCTTGCCAGCGGCAAATGCTTCGGAAATACCGGACATTCCGCCAAGACCAGCCATCATTGCCGCGCCTGTTTGCAGCACATTACGACGAGAAATACCTGTGCCCAGAACATTTTGGAAACGAGGATCAAAATCGGCGGTGGGAGTCAGATCCTGAATCCCGTCACCATGTTTTTTGTAGTCCTGTTCTAAGCCAATAATAGTATCGGAGTGATACTTGCTTTTCTTACTAGTCATTTTCAGCTCCTTAAAAGTTTCATACACACTATTAACGAAACGCACACACGAACATACTCAGAAACGAAACAACTCAACTCAACTTCATAGTCAGCTACAAACGCGGATTATTATTAGATTTATACGTTTGCAGCCTCTTGGAATGCACCCATTAAGAGACCTCGAAATTTCTGAACTTCCGGGTCATGACGGTCTCTGGGATCGGGCAGGGCAACATCAAGTTCATGGACAATGTTGCCGGGTGACCCCGCCATAATCACAGCACGATCCGCCATGATCACGGCCTCATCAATATCGTGTGTCACGATAACGATATTGAAACCAAGACGCCTTGCAATTGAACGTACATCGTGTTGCAAGGACGCCCGCGTAAAGGCATCTAGTGCAGAAAACGGCTCATCCAGAAGAAGAAGCTCTGGTTCCATAACCAGAGAGCGGGCAAGTGCAACACGTTGTTGCTGACCACCTGACAAATCCTGGACGTTGTTGTCTACGAATTCTTGAAGTTCGACAAGATTGATCACTTCAGTAACGCGTTCCACGATCTCTTTTTTCGACCAATGGCCAAATGTAAGACCAACGCCTACATTTTCAGCGACGGTCATCCAAGGGAAAAGATGCGGTGCCTGGAACATCATCACCCAACGCGGTGAGGGCTTTTCAATCTGATGACCATCGAGAAGCACCTTGCCTTCCGTCGGTTGCAACACGCCAGCAAGAATATGAAGAAGCGTCGACTTGCCACAGCCGGAACGTCCGATGATCACAAGCGCCTCACCCGGAGGTGACTCCAGTGTGATGCTATTAAAAGTAACTGGACTCTTAGGAGTATAACGGTGCGTTAATTCCTGAATCTCAATTTTTGTACCGCGAATAGACAACGTCTATATCCTCTCTGTTATTTTGGCCGGTTTCTCACGTCTTTATCAGAAATGCACCTAAATGTGAGCTATCTAGCCATCTTGTTTTTTTTGCATCACTGTAGGAATTGCATGCACAATCCATAATTTAATATCTTGTGCACGCAACAACCTGTTATTCACCCTTTGGTATGTCAGCTAGCCACTGTTCAATCGTTTTTCAACAGCCGCCATGTGTTTCTCCAACTCAGCCTCGTCCAACAAACCTCTGTTGATCATGGAATGAGCCAGCGATAGCAATTGACGTTCTGGGAAAGGAACATCTTTGTAACGCCCATCAGACAACGCGTCTTCTTCCCAGCGACGATCCAGAGACGGCAGTAACGTCGTATCCTGATCGACTTCGTCGTAATCCTTAACGCAGGAGTCTCCTGCCAAAAGATCACATGTTGTTTCCAAAGTGATTTTCCATGGTGGGTCCGGGTTCGTCACCCCGTACTCATCTGCTAAATCCTCCCACACACGCCCCTTTTCCTTGATAGCGTCAAGCAACGGGATTGGCTTGGAATCGATTTTGCGATCACCATAAAATTCAGTTTCGTCATCAACAGCATCACTCATGACACACCTACGTTTCCTGAGTTAATGAGGAACCGGGTTAGCTGCCTTCATAACAGGCAACTTAACGTTGGATGTAACACCCGGCTTCGGAACCGCAACACCAATCAGGCAGTCGCGTGTAACGATTTCGGTCAGCTGATCTTCGGTCCAGCCATCCGTTCCTTCGGGCCTGTTCGGCATCACGATGTAACGGGTTTTCTGGTTGGAGTCAGCAACGCGCACTTCCACGTCTTCTGGCACCTGCAGACCGAATTCGGACAATACCTGCCGCGGCCAGCGCACCAAACGACGACGATAGTTCGGCGTCCGGTACCATTCCGGAGACTGCCCCAAAATCGGACGCGGGTAACACGAACACAGCGTGCACACGACGACGTGCTTCAGGGTTGGCGTATCGGCAAGAACGCGCAGATTGCAATAATCGCTCGGCGTACCAAATTGAGTCGGAGGACTGGTCACCCAGTCGATATCGACTTCACGGCTGGCCGTTACACCGTCTTCGATGCACAGCTTTTTGTATTCAGGGTCCAACCATGCCTTGGCAACCAAACGCGCAGCAGGGGTTGGTCCAAGAGTGTGTATGTACTCTGTCCAGGTACGATGGTCATCCATCGTGAACAGGCCTTTTTCAATAGCAAGCTCGCGCACAGCAACCTCAAGGATTTCGAAGTCACTGACTTCGTCAACCACTGGCGCTGGCTTATGATCGTGATCATGATCTGACATATGTATTCCTCCCTAATTATATAAAGTGGATATTTGCCGCGTTAGACGGCTTCAAGCCACCGTTCGGAAAATTCAGTTTCCAGCGTATCGTTCGGATACCCCACACTGTACGCCGGCCAAATGTCATGCTGGCTGAACACCACGCTGTAGAACCATTCGGACACTTCTGTGTTGTCCCATGCTTCGTTTTCAGCTGGCGGGCTTTCATACACCAATTCGACAACGGTACCTTCAAGGCCCCGCGCATAAGTCATGGTGCGCGTGTAGAAAATATCGGGCAGGTCTCTGACGCGAACGCGGTCACCGACCTTGAACTTTGCATCACCGGCTTTCCCGGAGAAGCACTGGGGATCACCAACACCCGTCGCCATCTTGGCGTGATGGGTTCTGTCATATACTGGCTTAGACATGGCGGTTCTTTACCTCCTCAATCTTGTCACTCAGTTCGGAAAGGGTGACGTACTGCTTGTCGACCATAATCAACGCCGCGGTCATCAACCAACGTCCATAATAAGGAAGCCCCAGGTACTGAGTCTGACCAACGTCAACGTTTTGCCTGCGGCGGCGCTCTTCAGCACTCCACACTCCACGCCAGGCAAGACATTCGCACGTTGCAAACGTATTCAGTTCCCAGATCTCTTCTTCTTTTTCATGATACTCGATAGGCACATCGTATTCGCCGCCGACATCATGTGCCGAGCGTGTGTATGCTCTGTAAAGAGTATGGTCTATTTCGGTCGGCGCAGGCGCCTGTGTCGGCTTGTGCAATGCCGGCTGTAATTGTCCGACAGCATCAAGATGCCGAAGTATCTCTTCTCTTGTAGATGAAGACATTCTTTCCCCTCCTCCGCGAATTAAAACAGTACTGGTTTAGCCTCAATTTTTGACTTAATTCATACCGCTTGTCGTTGTATTTCGATCGTTAATAACGCTCTTTAATATATGAACTTTTTCAACGTATCGCACTACTCATGACAACCAATTACTTGAGTATGCGGTATCTGAAATTTTAATACCAAGACTAAATATCGATAAGACCTATAGATATTGCCTATAGGAAAGCCCAGCAATCTTATGACACCTAAAATGACTTTATTATCCTTCCTGTTCTCAGCATAACTATATGATAATCAACATTTTTTTATTTTAGTAAATAAACAAACACCTGTATCGAAATAGGTCAAATCAGGCGAAATCCCTTATTCTACCTGCCTAACGATGTATGAATAGTAGTTGCAAGCGGCGAAAAATTCACCGTCTTCCATGGCCTTGCGCTGTTCGTCTTGCCAGATATCCACGGCTTGGGGTGCAAACAGTTGTGCGTCGCGAACATAGGGCACATATGTGTCTGCGAACGTCTTGAAATAACTGCCCTTGCCAATCTCGACGACGGCGTCGCCCCAGGCGTCTATCATCTCTAAACCGAAGTCACCAAACAGGCGCGGCAGGTCGCGCATGATCAATGGATTGTTGAACGTGCAACTGGCCAATGCCGCATCCATTTTTCGGCCAAAACTGTGATCGGGATAACCATAGGTCAGCGATGTGTAATCACCATCGAAGATCACCGCCACGCCACCCTTTTTCAGAACCCGTGAAATCTCGCTCAACACCTTCAAAGGTTCAGTCACATGACTGATAAGGGTGTGTGCAATGACCACATCGAACGTTTCATCGGGAAATTCAATATTGTGAACGTCGCCCACTTGAAACGTCGCCCGGTCGCTTAATCTTTCAACTTCAATAAGGTCAGTGGCTGCATCGATGAACGATGCGCATTGATCAATGCCATATGCCTTGCCGGTAATCTTGAATTTGCGCACCAGCGAACGCAGCACCACACCGGTTCCACAGCCAATTTCCAAAACATCCGTGGCTGGCTTCAGATCAAGGGCATTGAGATATTTATCAAGTAGTTTTGAGAAGATGGGGTCTCGGGCCCGGCTTTCCAGGCGCGCGATCAGCTTCTCATGTGCTTCGGCATCAAGGTCATTCACAAAACGGTGAGGATCCTGCATTCAGCCCTCCTAATCGCGCCACCTAACCAAAGCACCCCCGAGGGCACCGTTTTAAGTGTCACGAATCAACACCCCTAAAAAATACAATCCTGGTCAACGAACGGCCCGGCCAAACAATTTCCGAGCCGATCGTGGATCAATGATCAGCAAACAGTTACCAGGACTTGTAGCCCAAAAACTTGCCGCTAATGGTAACCAGAACGCGGTCACCGGCCGGGTCTTCTTCTTTGTCGATGCTCATTTTGAAATCGATGGCGCTCATGATGCCATCACCGAATTTTTCAGAAATGATTTCGCGAATGGTATCGCCATAAACGCCGACCATTTCATACCACCGGTACACGACAGGGTCGGTCGGGATCGCCTGATCCCAGACTTTTTTGGGAAACTGCTGTAACGCAGCCGAAATATCGGCGCCAAGTCCCAAAACGTCAGCGACAGCATCAGCCTGTTCTTTTTCCAGGTGATTCATGCCAAGGCACGCTGAACAAATGAACTCGTCAGACATGCCGGCAGCTTTGGCAACATCCGCCCACAGAAGCCCTTTTTCCAGGCGTGCTTCCATTATTACGTCTTTCATTTCATCTTTGGTCATCATTTTGCTCTGGTCCTAAATCCTGCAAATTTCAAAGTTAACAAGCCCATCGAACGATGTTCATCGGCCACGCACACACTTTAAATTGTTCATAAACACATCAAGATGGTGCAATTGATGTGTACGATGTGTGGTACTATGTACGATGTACGGGAACTTCGCTAAGACTTATAAACTATAATATCTATTGGGTTTTCCTATGGCTCTTAATGCGACCATACCACGGTCTATTCAGTACTTTCTTGCCGTTGCCAAACACAAAAGCTTCACACGTGCGGCCGAGGCCCTGTTTGTGTCTCAACCGACGCTGTCTCAGCAAATCAAGCAGCTGGAAGATTCACTGAACGTGCAGTTGCTGAACCGCAACGGGCGCAACATACAGCTAACATCAGAAGGCGAAGTTTATTTGCAACACGCGCGCCGTGCTGTGGGAGAGCTGGAAACCGCAACGCGCGCCATTCACGAACTGCAAGACTTGAGCCGCGGGTCCTTGCGTATCGCTATGACTCCAATTACCGACTATCTGGCCATTCCGATTTTATATGAATTTTCGAAACGCTATCCCGGCATAACCATATCCACTTTCGAAATGCCGCAGAACGAAATGCGCGATGCGCTGGCTGAAAACCACGTCGACATCGGCATCGCGTTTACAAGCACGCTGACCAACGACATATGTTCGAACATGGAACATTGCCAAACCCTGTCGATCGAAAAGCTGAACCTGGTTTTTGGTGAGAGCCACAAACTGGCTACTGAAAAAGGGCCCTTGAGCAAACACGGCTTGCTACAGCAACCGCTTGTTTTACTGAATAAAAGTTATGCTCTGAGAAGCCACATTGACCAGTACTTTGAAGAACAGAACATCAACCCTTACATCCACATGGAAACGTCGTCTCTGAATGTGATCATCGAGGTTGTACGCCAAAACGACATCTCGACAATTCTGCCGACCACCATCGTCGCCCGACAACACGGACTTAAAACCATGTCCCTGTTACCGGAACTGCCCCGTCATACTGTCAGCTTGATTTGCAGCAAAGATCTGAACGGTTCACCCGCATCGCAACAATTTCGAACCATGGCGTCCGAACTCGTATCTCAGCAAGAAGGCAAATAAGGCGACATTTATACCGGGTGGTAATTCAAATGGGTGTAGCCGCTGTAGGTCATGAAAAGCCCAATAACCGCGACGATGACCACCGATACGTAAGGCGCCTTCTGGAATGCATATTCCAGCTTTGTCGTGTGTTCCGAAGCGACCCGCATGCCAATAGATACAACAACACCGACCGAGACAAACACCAGCGCCAGGCCAATGCTGAAGGCGGCAACCAGCCCAACACCAAGAGAAACCTTGCCTTGGTGCAAACACAAAATGAAGACCGTGATCGCCGCTGAACAGGGGATCAGCCCTCCACTGAATCCAAACATGATGGTCTGCCATGTCGTGGTTTTGCCGGATGCAAATTTCTTTTGCACCGCAATGGCATGGGCTTGTGCATGGGAATCATCCTGTGCTACGGGATGATGTTTGTGGTCATGTTCGTGGGCTTGAGGATGGTGTTTGTGGACCGTAACTGCGTTGATTTCCAACATCCGCCTCAACATCCAAAACGAGATGACGATGATCAGCACCCCTGATCCCATGAGGAAATACGCCTCTGTCGTTTCGCCGATAAGATCGGCGCCAAACTGCAACGCGATCATGGCCAATACCCAGACAATCAAACTATGGGAAACCGCGGCCGATACGCCCAGCAGTACTGCCTGGGAAACCGTTCCGTGCACGGCAATGATAAAAGCCGCCATCATGGTTTTGGAATGCCCGGGCTCGAGCCCGTGAAGCGCCCCCAGGATCAACGCCATACCCACCAACACTAGCGGGTTTGCACTGCCTTCCTGAACGGCTGCAATCAAATCCATTTTTAGCCAAGCCCTCTCCTGGGTAGAGGCGTCACATCATCGCCGAAAGTGAGTTCCTGGCTGTGGGTGCAGCGGGGATGCGGACGTTCCAAATGACCGTCCACCATGCGCACAGTGCGCGTCGCAATGCGGCGGCGAAAGTGGGGGTCGTGGGAAATCACGATCATCGCCTGGGGCAACGTCAACAGGGTTTCGACCAGCAGTTCGGTGGTCGGTTCATCGACCGCATTGGTCGGCTCGTCGAGCAACAACACCTTGGGTTCCATTGCCAAAACAGTCGCCAACGCCACCATGCGTTTTTCACCGCCAGACAGTTTGTGGGTAATGCGATCACGCAAGGGATACAGGCTCAACTGTGTCAACACCGCATCGACAATGGCCATGGCTTCATCACGACTTTTCCCCATATTCAAGGGGCCAAAGGCAATGTCTTCGGCAACGGTCGGACAAAACAACTGGTCGTCCGGATCCTGAAACACCAGCCCCGCAAGGCGTCTGACATCATGAAAATGATTTTCTTCGCTGCGTTCTTTACCGAAAGCCATAACGGTACCGCGTTGCGGCTTGAGCAATCCCACAAGAATATGCAGCAGCGTGCTTTTGCCGGCACCGTTGTGGCCCGTGATGCACAACCGTTCGCCCTCATCCAGCTGAAGGGCGATGCCTTTCAGGATGTCCGAGCGTTCCGGATATGCAAAATGGATGTCCGATAAATTAATAAGTTCCGACACTGATGATCTCCCATACCGCAAGTAAGGCAACCGAAACGGCGAGCCCTATCGAAAAAATAAAATCTTGCCGGTGAAAATGATAATCGCTGGGCAGGGAAATTTTTCCAGCAAACCCCCTGCACTTCATGGCCTGTAGAATACGTTCGGACCGCTCCATCGCGCGCACCAGCATCATGCCGACCAGATAGCCATAAGATACATAGGTGTGACGCGAGTTGGTGGGTCGGAAACCTCTTGCTTTCATCGCGGTGCGCAACCGATCAAACTCAACGCGCAGTACTTCGATATAGCGCACAGTGAACAACAACAGATGGACCAGATTTTCCGGCATACGCAACCGATGAAGCGCATGACCGAAGGTGACGGAATCCATGGATCCCGCCAAGGCCATCATGGCCAAAACCACGGCGTTGGCCTTCAGCCCGATTTGCGTGGCCTGGACGACGCCTTGCTTTGATGCCGGATAGTCAAACACCGTCAGTATCGGCTCGCCCGGTACGGTGAACGGTAACGTTAACAACATAAAGATGATGAACCCATCCATGGAGGCCATACGGCACAATGTTTTCTTTGGTTCCATCCGCGCCATAATCATCAGTCCCAGCGCACACCCCAAGGCCGCAAGCAGCACCCACAAATTATTCAACGAGACCACCACAACCGCGAACACAACCGCGCTGACAATCCGAACATGCGGGTCCAGCGTGCGCACAAAACCAACGCCATAAGACGACAACGTCGCCTGTGAATGATTTTCGGCGGGTACGGGTTTGTGTCCCATGCTTATTCCTTGGCCCTTTTGCGAACGGCGGCGATATAGAACCCGATGCCAAACAACCCCAGAATATAACCAATGCCACCCAGTATTGTTTGCAGGTCGTTTTTTTCCTTGTACGCAGCCAGTTCCCGGCGCAAGGGCCTGATCTCTGCCCTGATCATGGCCGCCAAGGCAGCGGTATCTTGCGGTGTGGACAACACCTGACGCGCCGCCCCCGATGCAGCCGACGACGTTGGCATTGCGGGGCGCGGGGCGCCCCCAGAAGATACTATTTCTGCCAGGTCCTCGGCGCTGATTTCAGATTTCGCCACATGTCCCGGCCCCAGGTTGGAGGTAAACACATGGACAAACGGCCCTTGGGGCTTGAACACGAAGAAGCCTTCTGCATCCGTCACGGTCTGACCAAGCAACTGGCCTGACGTATCGGTCACGACCACCTTTTTGCCGACAGCCATCTCGCCATTGGACAGGCCAATCTCACCTTCGATGACGTTGCCACTGAGGTACACCGACGAAATCACCTTGTGGGCGATTGCGGGCATCGCACTTAAACAAAAAGTGGTTACGACAAAAAGGGCGAGTGTTGTTTTGATAGCCATTCCTTTGCGTCATGCCCCTTGGGAAACGGTTCCGAAAAGTTCCGGCTTAACGCGAATCATCAACAATGCGGCAGCCCCTGACAGCATGCCTTCGATAAGCATAATTGGAATGTGAGCAACAAATACCAGCTTTGCCACCGGGATGAATTCATCACCGCTGAGGGTCAAGAACAGCGCGACCATTGCGGTCGTCAATGCGATGGCCAACGCGCCGCCAAATGCGCCCCACATGGTCGCGGCCTTGAGCGACGATGACGCTATGCCCCGTCGGCACACATAAAACGTAAGGACCGCCGGCAACGCGATGACAACCGTGTTGACGCCCAACGCCGTCAGTCCGCCATATCCAAAGAACACCGCCTGCAACAGAAGGCCAACAAACAACGTCGGCACCGCCGCCCAGCCAAGGACCAGCCCGGCAACGCCGTTCAAGATTAGATGCACACTCGATGGCCCCAAAGGAACATGCACCAGAGAGGCCACAAAGAACGTCGCACTGAGCACGCCTGCAGCGGGAATTTTTTCCATCTCCAGATGCTTCAGGCCATAGCCGATTCCGGCTGCGGCGAGAACGACCCCGCCCGCAATCACTTCCGTGGAGAGTGCGCCATCAACAATATGCATAACCGCTTCCCTCCCCTATTTCATGTCGTGTGCTTTGAGCCAAAGCACTGCATCCTGAGAAAGCTTTTTTCCCTCGTGCAGTTTCTTCGGCCCGGCCCCCAGGGCAGCAACGCCCCAAAAACCAGCTTTCGGAATACCAATGGTGAAGTACCCGTTGGCATCGGTGATCGCCACGATGGCACCGCCCGGAAACGGAGACGCCGTCGCCGGCATCGGACGGTTGGTTTGCATATCTGGTTTGGCCGCCAGGTATTCGACCTCGACATTTGCGCCTGCCACCGGCTCGCCATTGGCGAGAACACGACCGCTGAAGGTTGAACCCGCCATGATGTTGGTTGGTTTGTTCAACGGGACGATTTCAACCGGCAATCCAACAGGCGTTTCCCACCCCGTCGGGACAGTGGCCTTGTTCACATACGATTTTGTGATCTGCTGGATGAAGATGTCTTCAGCTTCTTCGTAATAGGGCGATGGGATGAGAACAAAAATGTAATCCCCGTTGCGCTTGATCCGTGCCGTGGCATCAAACGCAGTCGCACCATTTGACATCCCCTGGAAATGAAAGGGCTTCAGAGTCTGTTTCAGGTCGGTCTTTTGACCCCTGTTCAGAACATAGAATTCTTCCACCATGCCCATTTCCATGACGTAACCATTGTCGAATGGATGCCAGAAAATGATCTTGAACGGTATTTCGCCAGCCTTGTTGACGTTCACATTGGGGGTATAGAGCAGTTGAAAATGAGCACTCGCCGGGGTGACGTTCAGCAACGTCCCGACAAAAACCACCAAACCGAATATGCGTTTTATGTGCATGAATTCAATAACTTATTTCCAATCGGGCCCCGACAAACAGGGCCTAGAAAAAAACAACGCTTTAAAGGTTCATATCCCAGACCGATATCACAACAATGCTGCGCCATGGCATATAGAGAGACTACGGGTCGCTAAATATAAAAAAATCCACAGGGCCATTCCAATACTTAATCCCGATAGCATGCATAGGATTTATCTATGGTGATGGTAAAATGCATAGGCAATGGCTATATAATCGCTATAACCGGTTGATCGCAAAAAAAGGCATCTGGTCATTGAAAACCAGTCCAACAGGAAGCAATACCATCCTTTCAACAACGCAAGATATAGAGGCCGGATCGACATGGAGCGTATGTTCGGGTGCCTCGAAGACTTCCGTCGTGTTGTCACACGCTGTGGCAAATACCCTGATATTTCCTTGCCGCTTTGTGCCCGGCGGCGCTAGCCTGATGCTGAATTTGAATGAGTCTGGATCCCTGGGCAGGCTGTTGTGACAAACGCGTTTTATATTGTCGATGTGTTTGCAGAGGCGCCTTATTGCGGCAACCCGTTGGCGGTTGTCATCTGCGAGGCGCCCCTTAGCGACGAAAGCATGCAAAAGATCGCTTTGGAGACGAATTATTCGGAAACAACATTCGTCTCGCCGCTTAAGAATGAGGACGGTGGCTATCGGGTCCGTATATTCACCCCGTCGCGAGAGATTGATTTTGCCGGCCATCCGTTATTGGGGACGGCGCATGTCATTCGTTATCATATCCAGACAGGTGAACAGGGTCCGGTCCGGTTGAACTTGCCGGTCGGTCAGGTTGAAGCGTCGTTCAACGCAGCCGATGGCGGCAAAGAGGTGGTTTGGTTCGAAGCCCCACCCGTCACACCGGGAATTCAATGTAGCCATTTTGAGATCGCGACCGCACTTGGGCTCGACGCTGACGATATGGATGAAGCCAGCCCCGTTCAACAGATGACGGCAGGCATCTCGGCGGTGATGGTTCCCGTCAGCAGTCTTGATGCCCTCAGCCGAGCGCGTTTGAACCTGGACGCCTATGCGCCGTTGAAGGCTGAGGGGTTTGCGCCCCTGACCTATGTATTTTGCAAGCAAACGCAGAACCCGGAAAACGATCTTAGCGTTCGCTTCTTTTTCGAGGCACATGGTGTGCGTGAAGATCCGGCGACGGGAAATGGAGCGGCCTTTTTTGGTGCATATGCGCTTAATCATGGTTTATACGGAGAGCGCGATATATCACTGCGTATCGAACAGGGGCATTTTGTGCACAGACCTTCTGTGGTGATGCTGCAAGCATCTGGGCAAGACGCCGGGCAACAGATATCCGTGGGTGGGCATGTGGAGATGATTGTTCAAGGAAAGTTGATTTAAGATGCTGTCAGAACTTGCCGAAAGATATAAAGACACGGATTTGGGGCGCGAAGCTGATGCGCTTCTGGCGCCTTGCGTACAATGC
>JABHGV010000033.1 GCA_018671895.1 Rhodospirillaceae bacterium
AACGGCGTTTGATTGACGATCACCGCAGCACTGGTTCCTTCCGCCGCTTCATCAACACGTTCGCCATCGACAACGATTGCCGTTACCTGACCCTCGATTTCCTCGCGCGTATAGCCCTGGAACTCGGTCGCGCCCAATTCGTCGTGAATGGCAAACCAGACTTCTTCGGTGGCGGCGTCGCCAGAACCGGACCATGCGGCGCGGGCCTCGGCGCGTTGGCGTTCCATTGCGGTATTAAAACCATCTTCATCGACGGTCATCTGCCGGTTTCGCAACGCATCCTGCGTCAGATCCAGTGGGAAGCCGTATGTGTCATACAGTTTGAAGGCGGTTTCTCCGTCAAGAACCCCGTTTTCACCCAAGCTGTCCGTGGCTTCATCCAGCAATTTCAGGCCGCGATCCAGCGTCGTCTTGAAACGGCTTTCCTCAAGCTTCAGGGTTTCCGATATCAAGGCCTCGGCGCGGCTCAGTTCGGGAAAGGCCTGACCCATCTGGGTGACCAGCGAGGGCACCAGCTTGTAAATCGTCGGATCAGACGCGCCCATCATATGGGCATGACGCATGGCGCGGCGCATGATCCGGCGCAAAACGTAACCACGTCCTTCGTTGGACGGCAGCACCCCATCGGCAATCAGGAACGACGTGGCGCGCAAGTGATCGGCGATAACCCGGTGTGACACTTTATGCTCGCCGTTGGCATCGGTGTGAGATGCCTCGGCCGACGCATGGATCAGCGCCTGCATCATGTCGGTTTCATAATTGTCATGGGTGCCCTGCATGACGGCTGCAATACGCTCCAATCCCATACCCGTATCGACAGACGGCTTAGGCAGATCGACGCGTTCCTCAGCACTTAACTGCTCGTACTGCATGAACACCAGATTCCATATCTCGATAAAACGGTCGCCGTCTTCATCGGGACTGCCCGGCGGGCCGCCCGGAATATGGTCGCCATGATCATAGAAAATTTCAGAACACGGACCGCAAGGACCGGTATCGCCCATGGACCAGAAGTTATCGGACGTGGCGATGCGAATAATGCGGTCTTCAGGCAGTCCGGCAATTTTCTTCCACAGATCAAAGGCCTGATCGTCGTCGGCATAAACGGTGGCCAAAAGCTTATCGGCAGGCAACCCGAATTCCTTGGTAATCAGATTCCAGGCTAATTCGATGGCTTCGTCCTTGAAATAATCACCAAACGAGAAATTACCGAGCATCTCGAAGAACGTGTGGTGGCGCGCCGTATAGCCGACGTTTTCAAGGTCGTTGTGCTTGCCGCCTGCGCGGACGCACTTCTGGGAAGTCACCGCACGGTTGTAATCGCGATGTTCGCTGCCGGTGAAGACATTCTTGAACTGCACCATGCCAGCATTAGTAAACATCAACGTCGGATCATTGAGCGGCACCAGCGGACTGGATGCGACCTCGGCATGACCATTGGCAACGAAGTAATCGATAAATGCCTGGCGGATATCATTGACTGTTCTCATGGCCGTTAATCTAGTGCCTATAGACATTAAACAAAACGGTTTTAAGAACCGAATATGGTGATTTTTAACAAAAAACACGGCCCCCCATTATTGATCGGGGGCCGCGCTTTCATGTTCTGGCCGAAATTCGGGGAACGACCAGACGGAGGTTTTCTGTAAATACGCTTGGCAGGCCTAATTATTCGTCGGCAACGGGCAGGACATCGCCGTCCGGATCAGCCTCGCCATCCTCGGCATCTACCGATTCCGGAGCATCCAGCATGGTCTCGCCAACAAGTCCGGCATTTTCACGGATCGCCATCTCGATAGCATCGGCCATTTCCGGATGTTCCCTTAGGTAGGTCTTGGCATTTTCACGGCCCTGACCAATCCGTTCCGATCCGTACGAGAACCAGGAGCCGGATTTTTCGACGATTTCCGCGGTGACGCCCAGGTCAATCAAATCACCAAGCTTCGAGAACCCTTCACCGTACATGATGTCAAATTCGATGGTCTTGAACGGCGGGGCCAGCTTGTTTTTTACGACCTTGATGCGGGTTCGGTTGCCGACTACTTCTTCGCGATCCTTGATCGCGCCGATGCGGCGAATTTCCATGCGAATGGACGAATAGAATTTCAGTGCATTACCACCGGTCGTGGTTTCCGGGTTGCCGAACATAACGCCGATTTTCATTCTGATCTGATTGATGAAAATGACCATCGTGTTCGATTTGGCGACAGATGATGTCAACTTGCGCAGGGCCTGGCTCATCAACCGGGCTTGCAGGCCAACGTGATGATCGCCCATTTCGCCTTCCAGTTCGGCCCTGGGCACTAGGGCGGCAACAGAATCGATAACCAGCACATCTATGGCACCAGACCGCACCAGGGTATCGGTGATTTCCAGAGCCTGCTCGCCACCATCGGGCTGCGAAATCAGCAATTCATCGATATTTACGCCGAGCTTCTTGGCATAGCTGGGATCAAGTGCATGTTCGGCATCGATAAAGGCACAGGTCCCGCCGACTTTCTGAGCCTCGGCAACGGCATGCAGGGCCAGCGTCGTCTTGCCGGAACTTTCCGGGCCATAGACTTCGATCACCCGGCCACGCGGCAAGCCACCAATACCCAGCGCAATGTCGAGACTGATAGAGCCCGATGAGATGACTTCGGTCTCAACCGTCTCGCGCTGCCCCAGACGCATCACCGAGCCCTTGCCAAAGGCGCGATCAATCTGACCGAGAGCGGCATCAAGAGCCTTGTTCTTATCCATGTTATCTTTTTCCACGAGCTTCAGTGCGCTGTTCGACATCTGTCTGCCTCTCTTATTCCACAGGGTTGTTAGCGATGCAATTGGCATAACTGTACCTGTTTTGTTCTCATTGGCAACCTGTTTTTTTAACCATCTGATATTATTGATGTTTTCAGGATATATTCGCGTAATGTTCCGGTGCAAACAATGATGTTAACTGGGGTTGCGAATCCCTATGTCCTCACCAACACAGCTCACCCCAGAACATCCTTAACCTTGCCGGCAAGGTCTTTCAGGCTGAACGGTTTAGGCAGGAATTCGATGCTTGCATCGGCCTCGATATCTTCGGCGAAGACGTCTTCAGAATAGCCCGACATCAAAATAATCTTCAGGTCCGGCTGTTCATGCAGCAGCAGCTTCACCAGGGTATGACCATCCATGCCCGGCATGACGACGTCGGATATAATCAAATCAACGGGGCTGTCTGTTGAATTAATAACGTCCAGCGCCTCTTCACCATCGCCCGCTTCGAGCACCCGATAGCCCTTGTTCCTGAGCGCGCGAGCGCCGAACATGCGGACCGCGTCTTCGTCTTCGACCAGCAACACCGTGCCCTCGCCGGTCAGGTCGCCCTGATCATCTTGGGCTTGCGCTGCCGCCACCGCATCTTCGCTCGCTTCCTGGCGGCGAAGTGCCTCGCCGTCTGTCTCGTCGACATAGCGCGGCAAATAAATATTGAACGTCGTGCCGTCGCCCGGGGCGCTGTCGACATATATATGACCGTCGGCCTGATGAACGATGCCATAAACCGTCGACAACCCAAGTCCGGTTCCTGCACCGACTTCCTTGGTCGAAAAGAATGGCTCGAATATTCGGCCCAGGTCTTCCTTGGCAATGCCAACACCGGTATCGCCGACAACGATCAGCACGTACTCGCCAGCCGCCATCACGTCGTGGCCCCTCTGCACCGCACTTTCCAAAGATACGTTCGAGGTCTTGATCATCACCGTGCCGCCACCGGGCATGGCATCGCGTGCATTAACAGCAAGATTGATAATCACCTGATCGAATTGACCGTGATCGAAAAGCAACAAGCCAAGATCACGTTCATGGGATATTTCAAGTTCGATATTCTCACCAATCAAGCGGCCCAACAGATTGGACAAATCCGATAGCGCCTCGGTAACGTCGAGAACTGTCGGCTCCAGCGTCTGCTGCCTGGAAAAAGCGAGCAATTGGCGGACCAGATTGGTCGCCCGGTTGGCATTCTGCTTGATTTGCATGATGTCTGAGAACGACGGATCATCCGGCCCGTGCCGCCCGAGCAACAGGTCGGAAAAGCCAATCATCGCCGTCAGCAAGTTATTAAAGTCATGGGCAACGCCACCGGCCAACTGGCCAACGGCCTGCATTTTTTGAGAATGGGCGAACTGCACCTCAAGGTTTTTCTGTTCGGTGGTATCGATAAAGTGCAAGGCCAGCCCCGAAACTTCTCCGCTGTCATCTTCCAGGCGGCTGGCATAAAGCGACGCCATCAGTTCGCGTTCTCCCATTGCCGGCATCCGCACTTCCAGATGCGAGGCTGGCATAATGCCCATCACCACCTTCGATAACTGAGCCGCAACGTCGCCCTGGTCTTCCTTGGCGATGCGGTCAGAAAACGGATAACCGACGACGGTATCGCGGTGTACGCCAAGCAACTTCAAAAAGGCCCTGTTGGTGTCGGCGACCTCGCCCTTCAGGTTGAGCAGCACGATTCCGACTGGCGCTTCATCAAACAACCAACGCTGACGGTGCGACGCCGTTGTCGTTACAGTCCCGCCACCATATCCGGCATTGCCGCGCCATGTCAGGTCTCGCAACAGAATCGAGCGGCTGTAATTCATGTTGCCACTATCATCGGTCTGTTCAGACTGCACCAGACAGGCCTTAAACAAACTGTCACCGGCACCCCTGAGGGTCACGTCGCCATCATCGCCCTCATCATCACCGGCATTTACATCGGATCGGGCGGCGACGACAAAGTCGGAAAATCGCATGTTGCGCGTCCGCATTTCTTCCAGCGGAACCCCCAACCAGTCGATAAAGACACTGTTGGCGTATTGGATGCGGCCATGGGCATCGATGGAAAAGAAACCGGCGGGAAGATTATCCAGAAAGTCCGCCAGCATTTCATCTTCACTGCGGCGAATCATATCCAGTTCACGTTCGGCGGTAACGTCTTCGGCCCGCCACAGGGCATAGCGACCACTGGAAAACGGCACTACCGAGATGCGTCGCCAATCGACGCCACCGGTCAGGCCGCGGAATGCCAGCACGGCATGCCCCGGAACCGAGGCATTCAACGCCACTTCAAGACGCGTGAATTCTTCCAGTTGTTCTTCACCGCTGCCATACAGCAGGCCAACTAAATCCTCTGGCGTTGCGATTTCGCGGCCATCGACCTTGAACAACAGATGAAACGCCGGATTGGCATAGATAAACGACTGTGAACGCTCACCGGGTATGGCGGTGACGAACGTCGCTTCTGCGCTTTTGTTAACGGCTTCGGCAATTACCGCTTCAAGCCGCCCACGACCGCTAAAACGCGCAAAGGCGCCTGCGGCAATGGCAATACTGACTCCGCCCAGGGCTGCCAGAGCCAGAGCCTGATATCCGGATGTTTGCAGGGCGGCAAAGCTCGCGAGACCCGAAACCACCGCGGCCCCAATTCCAGCAGTCAGATAGCGCCTGGGTACCGGCAACGATATCGGATCCGACACCATTGCTTCTGCCACTGGCTGTATAAAAGAAGGCCTATCCGTATCCGTCACAATCGATTTTCACCCCAGTCCCATCCGTCGCCCCTAGAGCCCAGATTCGCTCTCCATCGGCGGCAGTTCGCCGCGCATCCGCATGACATAGCCGATGGCCTCGGCCACCGCCATGTAGTGTTCTGCGGGGATTTCCTCGTCAATCTCGACATTAGCATAAAGGATACGGGCAAGCGGCGGGTTTTCGACAATGGGAACGTCGTTTTCCTCGGCCACCTCACGAATGCGAAAGGCCAGACTATCGATACCCTTGGCGACCAGA
>JABHGV010000034.1 GCA_018671895.1 Rhodospirillaceae bacterium
AACAGGCAAAACAGACTCGTTTTTCCCAGCTCCGTCCTAATTCCATTGCCCCCTTAAAGGGGCTGTGGCAGAAGGGATATACATTATGGAACCCCGATAGACGGAAAATATCAATGATCTTCAAGAACGCCCTGTTGGCCATAGCCATTGTCGCATTTGTCGCGATACCTGTTCACACTGAGGCAAAATCGACGAAAGCCCCACCAGCCGCTGCATCGCAGGACTTCAAGGACTGGCTGGTCAAGCTTCGGGCCGAGGCCGCATCGAAGGGAATTCGCGAGGAAATTCTAAAGTCCGCCCTGGATAACATCAAACCCATCAACCGGGTTGTTGAGCTGGACCGTAAACAGCCGGAATTCACCCTGACGTTCAATCAGTATCTGACCCGTGTCGTGCCCAACGGGCGGGTTAATAAGGGTAAGAAAAAACTGGCGGAAAACCGGAAGTTACTGGAGACCATCGGCAAAAAATACGGGATTCAGCCACGCTTTATTGTTGCCTTTTGGGGGATCGAGACGGATTTCGGGCGTATCACCGGCGGTTTTCCGCTGATCCCGGCACTGGCGACGCTGGCCCATGACGGTCGACGCAGCGCCTACTTTCGCAAGGAACTACTGAACGCCCTGACCATTCTCAATCAGAATCACATTAAGCCGAAGGACATGGTCGGTTCGTGGGCCGGCGCCATGGGACAGTGTCAGTTCATGCCGTCTTCGTTCCTGAACTTCGCCGTCGATTACACCGGCGACGGTCGCAAGGATATCTGGACGACACCGGGCGACGTTTTTGCCTCGGCCGCCAATTACCTGTCTAAATCAGGCTGGAAGGGCGATCAGACCTGGGGCCGTGCGGTTACCCTGCCAAAGGGGTTTGATACCAGCGTTGCCAGCCTGAAGGTGAAGAAAGCCCTGTCAGAGTGGCAGGCGCTTGGCGTTCGTCGCACTGACGGCAGCAATCTTCCCGAACGTGACCTCAAGGCATCGCTGGTGATTGCCGATAAAAAGGGGAAATCACCGTATCTCGTTTACAACAACTATCGCACGATCCTGAAATGGAACCGCTCGACGTACTTCGCCGTCGCCGTTGGCACGCTCGCCGATCGCATCGGAAATTAGCGTCGTAACACTATCTTCATCATGTCAGGGCACGGTGTTTTGTGTAATATATTGGCGGATTCTCTAGCCAGGGGCATACGTTAGCCGTGAACTTGAAGCTCAAACATCTTGGAACCCTTCGTTTCGGGCGATTGCTAGGCCATTTTGCGGTCTTGTTGACTGCGGCATCCGTGCTGTCTGCTTGCGCCGAAACCCAGTTTCTGGCCTCGACCTTCAAGCGGGTCGGTAAAAGCAACCAGGGCACCATTGGTAATTACAAGATCGGCAACCCTTATCAAATCAAGGGCGTCTGGTATTACCCGTCCGAAGATTTCGATTATGACGAAACCGGTATTGCCTCGTGGTACGGATCAAAATTTCATGGCCACAAGACGGCGAACGGCGAAACCTATGATATGAACGGGGTCAGCGCCGCTCACAAAACCCTGCCGCTGCCGACCATTGTGCGTGTCACCAATCTTGAAAATGGTCGCTCGTTGAAACTGCGCATTAATGATCGTGGACCCTATGCGCACGGTCGTATCATTGATCTGTCGCGTCGGGCTTCTCAGTTATTGGGATTCCAGAAACAGGGGACGGCCCGTGTTCGGGTGGCCGTGTTGTCCGATGAAAGCCGCACATTGGCGGCGCGCATGAAAGGCCAGACCGAGCTTGCCAATCTGGGCTCGCCGATCACCGTCAATAAGTTGCCTAAACCCAAGGTCAGCGCCGAAACACTGCCTACTATTGAAGGGGCTAAGAACACCTCGTCGGTGTCCTATTCCATGCCCAACGACAAGAACGAAACGAAAAAGGGCGAGCCGCAACTTGCATCTGTACCGGCGGAGATATCTGAAACGGTCAGCATTCAGCCGGTTTCAGACACTAAAATCTTCGTTCAGGCCGGGGCTTTTTCGTATTTCGACAATGCCAATCGGGTACGTGCCCGGTTAAGTGAATTGGGGAATGTGACGATTTCATCGGTACTTGTCGGTGATCGTGACCTGTTTAGGGTCCGTGTCGGGCCCATGACCAACATTACCGATGCCGACCAGATGCTTGAGCAAGTCATCGGTGCCGGGTATACAAATGCCAGAACAATCATCGACTGACCTTGATTGATCTTAAACCCGTCATTATTTGGCCTGATTGCGTCGCTACACATGCTTTGAGAATTCTTTGATTTAATAACGAAGCTTTGCCCTGAAATGATTTCATACCAGATCTTGCAGATTCCCTTTCGCCGACTAGGCTGTGCAGCAGTTCTGGCATTGTCTGTTGTTGCTTTTGCAACCCCGGCCAAAGCCATCGAAACCATTGCCAAGGAAGCAATCCTGATTGACGCCGAAACCGGCGCGGTGTTGTTCGATAAAAACGCCTCCACGCCGATGGCACCGGCATCCATGAGCAAGCTAATGACCATTTACATGGTGCTGGAGCGCCTGCGCGATGGTCGCCTGTCGCTGGATGACACCTTCAAGGTCAGTGAGAACGCCTGGCGCAAGGGTGGGGCGAAAAGTGGTTCGTCGACCATGTTCCTGGAACCAGGCAAGCGTGTCCGCGTTGAAGATTTGCTGCGCGGTATCATTATTCAGTCTGGCAACGATGCCTGCATCGTTATCGCCGAAGGCCTGTCGGGCAGTGAAGGGGCCTTTGCCGATGAAATGAACGAACGCGCACAGCAGATGGGGATGTATGAATCGACCTTCATCAACGCCACCGGCTGGCCCGACCCGGATCACAAAATGTCGCCGAAGGATTTGGCACTCCTTGCAAAGCGGACAATTCTGGATTTCCCGGAATTCTATTCCTATTACTCTGAAACCAGCTTTACCTATAACGGCATCAAGCAAAACAACCGCAACCCGCTGCTTTACAAAGGCATGGGGGCCGATGGCCTGAAAACGGGCCATACGAATTCTTCCGGCTATGGACTCGTAGCCTCGGCAACCCGCGGTGACCGTCGCCTGATTTTGGTGGTCAATGGCTTGCCGACGAAAAAAGATCGTGCCCGGGTTCCGGAACGTCTGATCGAGTGGGGCTTTCGCGAATTCAACAATTACGACCTTCTGAAAGCCGGTGAGGTTATCGAAGAAGCGCAGGTCTGGTTGGGCGATAAACCGACGGTGCCGTTGATTGTTGTCGATGATTTGACGCTTACTTTGCCGAAGAAATCCCGGCGTGGCATGAAGGTCAAAGTCACCTATGACGGCCCCATTCCGGCACCGATTAAAAAGGGTGACCGGCTGGCGACCTTGAGCATTATTACCGCCGACAAAGACCCCGTCGATATCCCGCTGATTGCTGCTGATGATGTCAATCAACTGGGACTTCTTGGTCGCCTTGGCGCGGCGTTCCAGTATATTCTTCTAGGTGGTTCTATATAACCGTATCGAACAAGAGGCTGAAGGCTCCTTGGCGTAAGCATCTATCGCGCTCAACCTTTCAAGGGAATTGCGTTGTCTAAATTCATTACGTTCGAAGGCGGCGAGGGCACTGGCAAGTCGACGCAGGTCAAACTGTTGGCCGAGGCACTGACCAAGGCCGATATCGATAGTGTTTCGACCCGCGAGCCGGGCGGCGCGCCGGGTGCCGAAGATATCCGCAATTTACTGGTCAATGGTGATGTCGACCGCTGGTCACCGATGAGCGAGGCGTTGCTGAATTATGCGGCGCGGGCAGAACATCTGGAACACACTGTGGTTCCGGCGCTGGAGTCAGGGAAATGGGTGATATCGGATCGCTTTGTCGATTCAACCACCGCCTATCAAGGCTATGGACATGGTCTCGACCTGGATATTCTCGCCGAATTGAACCAGGTCGTGCTGGGCGGATTCAAACCTGACCTGACGCTGGTTTTTGACCTTGATCTGAAAGTCGGCCTCGATCGCGCCAGTTCCCGTGGTGACGGCGAAGACCGATACGAGCGCATGGGCCATGACTTCCATGAACGCCTTCGTCAGGGATTCCTTGATATCGCCGCAGGCGACCCGGAACGGTGCGTCGTGATCGATGCCTCGGTTGATATCGACACCATCGCCACAGCCGTTCGCAAGGCCGTTTCCGATCATTTCGGGGTCTCCTTGTCATGAGCCCCGCAAAATCCTCGATTGTCGAAGACGAAGACGGCCCGTTGCCGGCGCGCGCCAATCCTGATTTACAAGGCCATGACGCGGCTGAGAAGTCCCTGTTGGATGCATTCAATAGCGGCAAGCTCGCCCACGCATGGCTGCTGACCGGGCCTAAGGGTATCGGCAAGGCGACACTGGCCTATCGGTTTGCCCGCCATGTTCTCAGCACAGGAGATGGGGAAGGGGGCTTGTTTGGTGATGCCGCCCCGGTTGATTCAATGTACGTCTCGCCCGACGATCCGGTTTTCTTGCGTATATCTGCCGGGGGTCACGCCGACCTGAAAGTCATCGAGCGTGCTTACGACGAAAAAAGGGGCAAGTGGCGCACGGAAATCGTCGTCGACGATGTTCGCTCACTCGGCCGTTTCCTGTCGCTGACATCTGCCGAAGGCGGCTGGCGGGTGGTAGTTATCGACAGTGCCGACGAAATGAACCGCAATGCCGCCAATGCCGTTCTTAAAGTTCTGGAAGAACCGCCGAAAAGGGCATTGTTGCTACTGGTCAGCCACAATCCGGGCCGTCTGTTGCCGACCATTCGGTCGCGCTGCCGCAAGCTGACGTTAAAGCCGTTGGCTGAGAGCGCCGTTGTCAAATTGTTGCTGGGTGAAAACCCTGAAATGCCGATGTCTGATGCAGAAGAACTGGCGCGACTATCAGATGGCAGTATCGGGCGCGCACTGAATTTGGAACAAGTCGGCGGATTGGCGCTTTATCACGAGATGACGGCTATTCTCGAACGACTGCCTGTACTGGATATCGGGGCCGTTCATGCATTGGCCGGAAAACTTGGCAAGGCCGGGGCGGATGATGCTTTTCATACATTTACCGAATTGTTGACCAGCTGGATCAGCAAGCATATTCGCGATCTGTCGACAAGGGCTGCTAATGGCGATCTTGAAAGCTGGCTTCAGGTGTGGGACAAGGTCAACCACCTGCTGGAAAGAACCGACGCCGTCAACCTGGACCGCAGGCAAACACTGATCACCATCTTTACCATTCTGGAAACTGCTTAAGTGCCCAAAACACCTTATTACCTGACGACGCCGATTTATTACGTCAACGACGCGCCCCATATTGGCCATGCATATACGTCGCTGGCCTGTGATGTGCTGGCGCGTTTCAAGCGGCTGGATGGTTTCGATGTTAAGTTCCTGACCGGCACAGATGAACATGGTCAAAAGGTCGAAAAATCGGCTCAGGCAAAGGGCATCGATGCCCAGGCCTTTACCGACGAAGTGTCGCAAAAGTTCCGTGATCTGGCCGATCACATGAATTTCAGTCACGACGACTTCATCCGCACCACCGAAGAACGTCACAAGCTGTCTTGCACTGACCTGTGGAAGCGGATCGTTGATCGTGGAGACATCTATCTGGACAGTTACGGCGGCTGGTATGCAATCCGCGACGAAGCCTTTTATGGGGAAGGCGAGCTTATCGACGGTCCCGACGGTAAAAAGGTTGCCCCCAGTGGTGCCGAGGTCGAATGGGTCGAAGAGCCGAGTTATTTCTTCAAATTGTCGGAGTGGGGCGATCGCCTGCTCGAATTCTATGAGAAAAACCCGGACTTCATCGCGCCGAAAAGCCGCCTGAATGAGGTTGTCAGCTTCGTGAAGGGCGGATTGCACGATTTGTCTGTATCGAGAACCACTTTCAACTGGGGCATTCCGGTGCCCGACGATGACGAGCACATCATGTACGTGTGGCTCGATGCGTTGACCAACTACATCACCGCCCTTGGATTCCCGGAAACCGAAACCGGCGAATTCGCCACCTATTGGCCCGCCGACTTGCACATGGTCGGCAAGGACATCCTGCGTTTTCACACAGTCTATTGGCCGGCGTTCCTGATGGCCGCCGGTATCGAACCGCCAAAAAGGGTATTTGCTCACGGCTGGTGGACCAACGAAGGCGAGAAGATTTCAAAGTCGCTGGGCAACGTTATCGACCCGATCGACCTTGTCGAAACCTACGGGCTTGATCAGGTCCGGTATTTCCTGCTGCGCGAAGTGCCATTTGGCAACGACGGTGATTTTTCCCGCCACGCCATGGTCAACCGCATGAATGGTGAGTTGGCAAACGACCTGGGCAATCTGGCCCAGCGGGTGCTTTCCATGGTCGCCAAAAACTGCGCCGCCGCTGTCCCCGTGCACGGTGAATTTACGGATGACGACAAGGCAATGCTGGATCAGGCGTCCGTGCTGGTCAATGGCTTGCGTAAATCCATGGATGAACAGGCTTTCCACGAAGGGCTGGAAACGGTGTGGAAGGCCATCCGCGCCGCCAATGGCTATGTCGATGCCCAGGCGCCGTGGACCCTTAAAAAGGAAGACCCGCCGCGCATGGCGACCGTACTTTACGTATTGTCGGAAACCATCCGCCAGATTGCCATTGTATTACAGCCGTTCATGCCCGACAGCATGGCGAACATGCTCGACCAGTTGGCCGTCAGTCCGGAACATCGGGATTTCTCGTTTCTGGGCCAGGGTCATCAACTGACTCCCGGAACAATTCTGCCAGCCCCCCAAGGGGTGTTTCCGCGCTTCGTCGAGGCGGATGCAGACGATTGATTTAATTAATTTTTTGGTGACTTAACGGCAGTCAAATATCTTTTAGCCGGTGTCTGATAGCATTACGCCGATTATTACTTTTGTGTCCATTTTGGGCACGAAAAGGACAGTTGTGATGCGTGTCATGACATTTGGAAACAGGGGAAGTGAAATGACCATACGTAAAACGTTATCGATATTCCTGACTTCTGGCATATCGCTTGCTATCGCCTTGGCGTTTGTCGCCGGGACAGTCAGCATTTCCACGTCACCGGCCTGGGCAGAAGACGATGCCTCGATAGCCAGGGGCGGGAAGCTATATGACAAGTGGTATAAGGTTATCAAGGCCGATGGGCCAAAGGAAAACCATCCGGCATGGCCTGCATCCAATACCAAGAAAAAAGGCGGTGTTACACATCGCTGCAAATCCTGCCACGGCTGGGATGGGCTAGGTAAAGACGGTGCCTATGCGTCCGGATCTTACAAAACTGGAATCAAGGGTGTTAACGGCATGATCGGTGCCGATACGGCCAAGATTATCGCCGTTATGAAAGACAAGACCCACGGCTATGCCGGCAAAATGGATGACAAAGACTACATGGACCTGGCGATGTTTGTCTCCAAGGGTCAGGTCGATATGAAAAAGTATATCGACTATGGGGCAAAAAAATCAAAAGGTAACGCTGCCAAGGGCGCGGCTTACTACAATACTATCTGCGCTGGTTGCCACGGCATGAAGGGCGAATTGCCGAAAGACATGCCCAAACCCCTCGGTGGGATTGGCAACCCTCAGGAGTTCATCCACAAGATCCTGAATGGACAACCCGGCGAACCGATGCCTGCTCTTCTTGCGCTTGATGTGAGCATTACGGCTGACATCCTCGCCCATATCGACACGTTGCCGAAGGAAAAGTAAAAGCCGGAAAATAAGACCTGATTGAAACGGTTGCCGCCTCTATACAATGAAAAAAGTATGGGGGCGGTTGCTTTTGGCCCCATTTGATTGAATAGTCTCGGCCATATGCCTGAGAATCTTTCAAACACTGAACCGACGATGCTGGTCGACAGCCACTGCCATCTGGATTTCCCCGATTTCAACGATGATTTGGGGGCGGTGATGGACCGCGCCGCTGCCGCCGGGGTCGGTCATATGATGACCATCTGCACCCATATCAGTAAATTCGAGCAAGTTAAGGCTGTCGTCGAGGGCTACGACAACGTTTTCTGCACCGTCGGCATTCATCCGCATAACGTTGAAAAAGAAGAAAAAATTACACCTGAGCGGCTGATTGAACTGGCGGGGCATGAAAAAGTCGTCGGTTTTGGTGAAACCGGGCTGGATTATTACTACGAGCATGCACCGCGCGACATTCAACAAGCCCAGTTCCGCGCCCATATCGCTGCGGCCCGGCAAACCGGACTGCCGCTGATCATTCATACCCGCGACGCCGATGACGATATGGCTGAAATCCTGCGAGACGAGGCGGGGAAGGGTGCATTCCCCGGCTTGTTGCACTGTTTCAGCAGTTCCAGAAACCTGGCCGAAACGGCGCTGGAGCTGGGGTTATACATCTCGATTTCCGGCATTGTGACCTTCAAAAATGCCGAGGATTTACGCGATACGGTCCGCGATTTGCCTCTGGACCGGTTGCTGGTCGAGACCGATGCGCCCTATTTGGCACCGGTTCCCTATCGCGGCAAAAGAAACGAGCCCGCCTTCACCGCCGATACAGCGGCAAAAGTGGCTGAAATCAAGGGTATTTCGGCCTCTGAACTGGCACAGGTGACGACCAATAACTTCTTTACTCTGTTCACCAAGGCGGTTCGCACATGAAAGTCACCATCCTTGGCTGTGGCGGTTCCAGCGGCACTCCGGCCGTCGGTTATGGCTGGGGTGGATGCAACCCGGAAAACCCTAAAAACAGACGTTTACGACCGTCAATTCTGGTTGAACATGGCGATACGACCATCCTTGTCGATACATCGCCGGATTTACGCCAGCAACTGCTGAACGCCGATATTTCCAGGCTGGACGCTGTGTTGCTGACGCACTTTCATGCCGATCATCTGCACGGGATTGATGATTTGCGGCCCATTAACCGGGCGATGAACGCGACGCTAGACCTGTATGCCGACGTCGCCACCATAGAGGCCGTCAATCAGCGCTTTGGCTATGTGTTCGAGCCCTTGGCCGAAAACGCCACCATGTATTACAAACCAACCCTGGTTCCGGAAACGATCGGTGATGGTGATCGGCTGTCCATTGGCGGCATCGATATCGATGTGTTCGTTCAGGAACATGGTTATTGCCAGACTCTGGGCTTCCGATTTGGTGACATTGCTTACAGCACCGACGTCGTCGAATTACCCGATCATGCATTTCAGGTGCTGGACGGGGTCCATACTTGGATTATCGGAACACTTGTTGATAAGCCCCATGAAACACATGCCCATGTCGACAAGGCGCTCCAATGGATAGAACGTGTCCGGCCGAAGAGGGCAGTGCTCACCCATCTTGGACTTGGGCTGGATTACGATGAATTGTCGGAGCGCCTGCCTGACAGCGTTGAAGCCGCATACGACGGGCTTATCCTCGCAACCTGATCCACGGCCTTCCTTGCGGCTTTGGTAGCGCTTTCCTTGTCCCTTATATTGAACCACTCTATATATCTAATGTATTGATATATAAATATAACATTTAATTTTCCATAATATACATTATGCGGTTTTTAATGTTACGAATACTTGGGGCACGGTAAAAATAATTATGAAATGATAGTAACAATCATCCTCCCCTGACCCGTTCATTGACGTATGATACAAGACATTTAAAACCAAGGACTCGATCCATCATGACAAAACAAATCGATTATTTCTTCTCGCTGGTCTCGCCGTGGACATATCTGGGCGACGCACAACTGGGCAATCTCGCCGCCAAACATGAAGCCAAGGTCATCTACAAGCCAATGCAACTTGGCAAAGTGTTTCCGGCGACCGGCGGACTGCCCCTGCCAAAACGTTCGCAACAACGACAGGACTATCGACTTGTCGAACTGGAACGATACAGCAAGCGGTTGAACCTCCCTTTGAACCTGCACCCGGCCCATTTTCCGGCCGATGAAAGCAAGGCTGCGGGCATGGTCCTGACCTCCATCAAATTGGGGATCGAGCCTTGTGTGCTGGTCAACACCATTCTGACGGCCGTCTGGGCACGTGATTTGGACATATCCGATGACACCACCCTGCTCTCGCTGGCCAAGGAAATCGGCATGAACGGCGAAGAATTGCTGGCCGGGGCCGCCGATCCTGACACAATGGCCGTCTGGGACGCCAACTCTGACGAAGCCATCGAGCGTGGAGTCTTCGGATCCCCCTTCTATTTCGTCGATGACGAGCCGTTCTGGGGGCAAGACCGCCTTGATCTGGTGGAAGACGCACTCGCCTGATGGACACCTCCAAGCCTGGCAATATCGAGCACCTGATAGAAATCATGGCACTGCTGCGTGACCCGGAAAAGGGCTGTCCGTGGGACGTTGAGCAGACTTTTGCTTCCATCGCCCCGCATACCATCGAAGAAGCCTACGAAGTCGCAGATGCCATCGAACAGAACGATATGGCGGCCCTTACCGACGAGCTGGGCGATTTACTGCTGCAAGTGGTGTTTCACGCCCGCATGGCCGAAGAAGACGGCATTTTCAGCTTCGATGATGTCGCCGGTGCCATCTGTGACAAGCTTGTCCGCCGCCACCCGCATGTATTTTCCGATACCGAGATCAAGACCGCCGAGGCCCAGACATCGGCCTGGGAAGAGCAGAAAGCCCAGGAACGTCAGGCCAAAAGCGGTAATGACACCCCGCCCAGCGCGCTGGATGGCGTCACCATTGGCCTGCCCGCCCTGATGCGCGCCCTGAAATTGCAGAAACGTGCGGCGCGGGTCGGTTTTGACTGGCACGAAGCCGCAGATGTGCTGGATAAATTTGCCGAAGAAATTGCGGAAATGGAGGACGAAATGGAAAACAACGGTTCGCCAGAGCGACTTGAAGACGAGCTTGGTGACCTGTTGTTCACATGCGTCAATCTGGCCCGCAAACTAGGCATCGATCCGGAAGTCGCCCTGCGCAAGGGTAACGCCAAGTTTGAACGCCGTTTCAAGGGCGTCGAAGCCCTGCTGGCAAAGGATGGCAAGACACCGGTTGAGTCTGATCTCGAAGAAATGGATGCGCTGTGGGCAATAGCCAAGAAGCAAGTCTAGTAAGGCCCCTTCCCCGTCGTTTAAGATACCCGCCATGATGTATGCCCGTTTGAAATCCCTGTTGTTGATTATCGTGCTCGCCGCCGGTGTTAGTGGATGCTACATCCCGGCCAGCTTCGATGCCGAAATCAATATTGATCGCGGTGGATACTACAAATTCAAGTTCGACGGATACCTGGCCCACGTCACCCTGTTCAATCAGGTTCAAAGCGGCAAGATGACGGCAGAGGAAGAAGCCAAAAAGGCGAAAGTTCTGGAGAAGGATTTCCTGCGTGATTCATCGACCAAAGAATTCAAATACTTCAAGCAGGGTCACTTCAAGGTGGTCTGGGAAAAAGAAGGCGACTTGCTGAAATCACGTATGGTTTCATTCGCCCGGCGCAACGAGAACATGTTCTCGCTGGGCTATAACAAGAACAGCAGTGTCGTCAGTGTGATGGGAACCCCCATATCCAAGATCAACGCCAAACGCCTGCTTGATGCAGGTCTTCGCGTGCAGGGGCAAGTCCGGGTGATCACCAACGCCAACGTCAAAAGCCACAATGCGCAAACGATCAAAAAAGGCAAAGGCCGCGAAAAGACCTACATCTGGAATATCAAATCGCCCATGGATGATTCTCCTAAACTCCAGTTCATATTGCGCTGAAACAACGAGCGTCACCCAAAGGGTGCACAAGCAAAATGGCGATTACTTTTTAAGTAATCGCAGCAAGCTTGACGTATCCCAGCGGCCACCGCCCATTTCCGATACCTGATCGTAGAAACCGGCCACAGTTTCGGTAACTGGCAACTTGGCGCCGTTGTTTTTTGATTCAGCTATGCAGATGCCCAAATCCTTGCGCATCCAATCAACGGCGAAACCGAATTCGAATTCATCTTTGACCATGGTGTAGCCACGGTTTTCCATCTGCCACGACTGGGCCGCGCCCTTGGAGATCACATCGACGACCAGTTTGGCGTCCAGACCGGCGGCCTCGGCAAAGTTCAGGCCTTCGGACAGGCCCTGAACAAGACCTGCAATGCAAATCTGGTTGACCATTTTAGTGAGCTGCCCGGCCCCGGCGTCGCCCATCAGGGTGACTGCCTTGCCATAAATTTCCATGACTGGTGCGGTCTCGTCGAATTTTTCCTTATCGCCGCCCAGCATGATCGTCAGTTGGGCGTTTTCGGCCCCGGCTTGACCACCCGATACCGGGCCATCGAGGAAACCCTTGTCCTGGGATTTGGCGGCGGCATAAATTTCTCGTGCTACATCAGCCGATGCCGTCGTGTGATCGACAAAAACAGCGCCTTCGTCCATACCTGCCAGAATGCCGTCATCACCGAAAGTCACACTGCGCAGATCATCATCATTGCCGACACAGGCAAAGATAATATCGGCACCGGCGGATGCCTTGGCCGGTGTGTCGGCAAAGTTGCCGCCATGTTCCTTGGCCCAGGCTTCAGCCTTGGCGGTGGTGCGGTTATAGACGGTGACTTCGTGCCCGGCTTTTGCCAGATGTCCAGCCATGGGATAACCCATGACACCGAGTCCGATGAAGGCGAGTTTTTGCTTAGACATGATGATATTAGCTCCTTGAAAATAGGTGGGTATTATGTCCCCTGGACGAGCGTCCGAAAACCGGTTTTTCGTATCATGAGATCAGGTATCGGCGAGCATCGAAGTTATTGTTTCCCATGATGCCCTCCCCGGGGCCATCAAAAGGATTTCATTGGTTTTCATGGTTTCATCAGGGGTCAAGCCCGGCGTATATGCGGCGTCACTTTTGACCAGTCGCGAATAGCCTCCGGCCTCTGAATGGATCAGCACACCGGCGGCGTGATCCCACGGTTTCAGCCGAAAGGCGAAACGTGCGTAGTGTAAGCCTCCCAACGACAGGTCCATGTAATCTCGACCGACACAGTTGACGCGTCTTATCGCCCCTACCTTTTGGGATGCAAGCCTTTGGGCGACGCGCGGGCTAAGCGATCCAACCATTTCTTCAATTGGTGGCGGGGCTGGCAACGTCAGTCTGCGATCACCTGACCATGCCCCCTTGCCCAATTCTGCGTGGATCGTCTCGCCGGTGATCGGGTCATGAATCCAGCCGGTTTTCGTTACCCCGCCTTCAACATAGGCAACAATAACCACGAACGGGGCTTGGCCCCGACTGAAGTTGCCGGTGCCGTCCACCGGGTCGATGATCCACACCGGGGCGTCGCCCTGAATTTGCTTGATAACATCGGGGTCGGCATCTGCGTTTTCTTCGCCGACAACGCAGGATCCGGGCACCAGTTCAAGCAGGTGTTCGCTTAAATATCGCTCAGCATTCAGGTCGGCGATGGTGACCAGATCGCCGGGACCTTTTTCGCGAATATCATCACCGCTGAGATGCTGAAACCGGGGCATGATTTCATCAACTGCGGCCGCCTCGATAATGTCGATGACCCGTTTGTTATCAGGAAAGCTATTCATTGATTGATTGTTCTTTCGTCTCTTCCTGAACAGTGAGATAACCATGATAAACCATAGACAGGAGAAAAAGCTTGAGACATTTGAAGACCGTTGTTGCACTGGCTCTTGTGATTGCTTTCGCCCCCCCAGCCCTTGCAGAAGAACCGCCGTTGAAAGTCGTTCCCGTCGCCAAGGATGTCTATGCCCTGGTCGGCGAAGCGCTGCAACGTTCGCCCAAAAACCTTGGCAACAACGCCACATTCGGCGTCGTCGTTACACCGGCGGGTGTTGTACTGGTTGATCCGGGCGGCAGCCTTAAGGGTGCGAAAATGATCGCCGCTGCCATCAAGACCGTTACCGATAAACCGGTGGTGGCCGTAATCAATACCGGCGGTCAGGATCATCGCTGGTTCGGCAATGATTACTTCATGAAACGCGGCGCCAAGGTCTATGCGGCCAATAACGCTGTCGAAGATCAGAAAGAACGGGTGTCGGACCAATTAACCGGCCTGGAAGCGCTGATCGGCGCAGACAATGTTGTCGGAACAGTTCCTGTCCATGCCGACAATACCTTCGATGACAGTATGGAACTGGATGTCGGTGGCGTTCATTTCCTCATTGCAAACCCTGCGACTGCCCATTCAGCCGGTGACAGCTACGTCTGGCTGGCCGATCGCAAGGTCGTTTTCAGCGGCGATATCGCCTATGTCGACCGGATGCTGGTAATCAATCCTGAATCCAGCCTGTTGGGATGGATCGAGGCATTCGAGGCGGTTGCTGCCCTGAAACCAAAGGTTCTGGTTCCCGGTCATGGCAGGCCGGACGATATCAAACGCGCCCAATTCGAGACTTATGAGTATCTCGTCAATCTGCGCGACCGTACGCAGGAATACATCGATGGCGGCGGCGATGCCCAAGGCTCGGTCGATATTGATCAGGAACGCTTCAAGGTCATTCCGCTGTTCGATCAAGCTGGCCGACGCAATGCGCAGGCGGCATACGTTGAGATGGAGTTTTAGAGAAAACTCCATCTCTTGCCCCTCAAGCGCCGGGCGGGGCTACTCGCCCCTTGGCTTATTGGGCTTCTGGAAGTCAAAACACGATTGGTGAACTGAGACGGGAGTAGAAAAAATTAGTTCCTGTTTCCTTTTGGAACGTGGCTTCCAGAGTCCGCACCGCCCACAGGGCGCGCTTACGAGACCAGATTTTTCATAAATCTGGCGGCGTTGATGTCGTCGAGCCTGACCTTCAGGTGAATTCCCTGTTCGTCGTCGGTGCGCTCGATAACCTCGCCGTGATTGTACAACCAGCTTAAGCCCGCACCGTCATCGGATGACAATTCAACATCGTGGATTGTCATATTTGCCGACAACAGCTGATCGAGCGCCTCCAGCAGGGCATCGCATCCCTCCCCTGTTTCCGCCGACAGGGCAACGGTCAGATCATTGGCGTTCTTTGATCGCTGGACCAGGGCCAGACGATCCCCATCATCCAGCAAATCAATCTTGTTCATCGCCTCGAGGGTATTGGTGCGCACATCGTCATCAATGTCCAATTGCGACATTACCGTTTCGACGTCTGATTTCTGTGCCCCGCAGTCTGGATGCGAGCTGTCGCGCACATGCACAATGATATTGGCCTCGGTCACTTCTTCCAGTGTGGCGTGAAAGGCGTTGACCAGTTCATGCGGCAGATCAGAGATAAAGCCGACCGTATCGGACAATATTACCGAACGACCGCTGGCCAGTTCAATGCCACGCATGGTCGGGTCCAGGGTCGCGAATAACTGATCGCGCGCCGCAACCTTGGCCTTGGTCAGCCTGTTAAACAGTGTTGATTTACCGGCGTTGGTATACCCGACAAGCGCGATGATCGGATACGGCACTTTGCGCCGCGCCTTACGATGCAATTCGCGGGTTCGTTTGACGTCTTTAAGCTGGCGTCGAAGATGAGTAATGCGCTGGTCGATTTGTCGCCGGTCAGTCTCGATCTGGGTTTCACCGGGACCGCCCATAAAACCTGCACCGCCCCGTTGACGTTCCAGGTGGGTCCAGCTTCGGACCAATCGCGACCGCAGATACGTCTGGGCCGCAAGATCAACCTGCAGGCGGCCTTCACGGGTCCGCGCCCGGGCACCGAAAATCTCAAGGATAAGCCCGGTTCGGTCGATCACCTTGCAGCCCAGTTCAGTCTCAAGATTACGCTGCTGAATGGGGCTAAGCGCCGTGTCGACAACAACAACATCAATACCGGCCGAGCCGTTGTTTCCCGATATCAAGCCGGCAAAGCTATCGAGCACACCCTTGCCAAGAAACGTCGCCGGGCGCACCCGGTTGACGGTGGAAATGACACCCTCGACAACGTCGACGCCAATGGACGTCGCCAAGGCGGTGATTTCCTCGAGACGTGCTTCAGGCTCGCGAATGCCGCGAATGCCGGTTTTCAGATGTGGGTGGATAACCAGACAACGTTCGACTTCGTCGCCTTCGTTGTCAGTTCTCAAACCCGGTTCTCCGGATTACTCTTCAGCGTCATCCTTTTCCGGCTCGAATAACTGAACCGGCTCTCCTGGCATGATCGTAGAGATGGCATGTTTATAGACAAGCTGCGTGTGCCCATCCCGGCGCAACAGCACCGAGAAATTATCGAACCAGGTAACGATGCCTTGTAATTTAACGCCATTGACGAGAAAGACCGTTACGGCCGTTTTGTTCTTTCGTATGTGATTCAGCAATACGTCCTGAACGCTCTGTGTTTTATCGGGCGACATATTATCCCCCCCGTTGTCATTGGAACCCATTTTCAGGTTCGGTTTTGTTTCCCTGTTGTACTATTTCCAGTCTGACGCCCCTTTGCCAGCGGAAACAATAATCCTACAACTGTTTTACCAACTTGCATAGTGCCCGACAATCGGCGACATGATGAACCGGCGGATGATCCGCGAATTCCCCCGGCGCCGGAGCCTCCCGGCGCAGCAAAACCCCCGTCAGCCCTGCGTTACAGGCACATTCCATATCAATATCGGCATCGCCGACAAACAACACATCGGTGTTTGCATCAATGCCACTGTCCGACAACGCCATTTCAACAGGTAACACAGACGGTTTATCTGTCTTGGCATCCAGCGCCCCGACCAATTTGCCAAAATGGCGATCCCAGCCCAAATGAGTTGATTCACGGCGCAGGTATTCACCCCGTTTGTTGCTGACGACGCCCATATAAATACCGTGTCCTGATAACTCGTCGAGCATTTCAGCGACGCCTTCAATGGGTGTCAGTTTCTTTATGTGAATATCATCGAAGCGCCCGTAGAACGTATCGGCGGCCTTGTTCCAGTCATCGCCAAAGATACCGGGGAAACTGTCACGCAGGGATTTGCGTACCCTGGTCCGGGTTTCATCAATACTCCACAGGGGCTTGTCAAATGCCTCGAAGGTAAAGTTCAGGGCCTCGTGAATAACAAGCCAACTGTCGATCAGGGTGTTGTCCCAATCGAACAGGATCGCCTTCGGATGGCTCATACGGCTGCCTGATCGTTCATGTGTTCGGCGTAATAGTCGAGCAACCGGGCGACCAGTGGGCCGGGCTTCCCGCCGCTGACTTTATCGCCATCAATCCGCGCCACCGGTTTGACAAATGACGTGGTCGACGTGATGAAGGCTTCGGCAGCAGCTTTGGCGTCTTCAACGGAAAATGCCTTTTCAACGAAATCGATGCCTTGCTCGTCGGCAATTTTCAACACCGTCTTGCGGGTGATGCCGTTAAGAATGGCGTTATCGGCATGGCGCGTCATCAAGGTGCCGTCAGCAGCAACGATCCAGGCATTCGACGATGTGCCTTCGGTAATCAGGCCATCATCATCAACGAACCACGCTTCGTATGCTCCGGCCTGGACCGCCTGTTCCTTGCCAAGACAGTTGGCGAGCAACGATATGGATTTAATATCGCGGCGTTTCCAACGGATTTCCGGAATGGTGATCACATCGACGCCCTTGCTCGCCTGTGCGGCATCGAAAGGCGGCATGGACCGGGCGGTCAGAATCAGTGAACTTTCTGAATATGCCGGAAACGCGTGATTTCTGGGGGCAACGCCACGGGAAATCTGCAAATAGATAATGCCGTCGTTGATCCGGTTGCGCCCGATGACCTGTCGCATGACGATGGACAGGCAACGCGCCGACATCGGCCAGTCGATTTCAAGCTCGCTTAAGGAACGCTCGAGCCGTTCCATGTGGGCTGCTTCATCAACCAGACTGCCGCGATGAATGGCGATGACTTCGTAAACGCCATCAGAAAACTGATAACCCCTGTCTTCGATATGAACAGCAGCGGCATTGTGCGGCAGATAGCTACCGTTGACGTATGCGATACGGGACAAGGGTCCAAACTCACTCATTCTGCGGCTTTAGCGGGAGCCATTATTTTGCCGGACAAGGAGCGAAGTCCGCCGTGATGCCATCATCACAAGGGTTTCGGGACAACGTCCGGTGAAATAAGAGCCCCGTCCCGAAGGGATTTGGCATAAATACCGCGATCTTGCGTCATTATGCCCTTGAATATGTCTACATGTCCTTCGGTCAAATTCCTAATATCGCGGTATTTCTGCTCAAACCAAAGCTCACAAAATGAGTGAGTTTGGACCCTAACCCTAGAAATACTCAAGCTGCACGGAAAACATTTTTTCGACCTTCGACACTGCCTCGGCGGCAGCGAACAGGACGATACGGTCCCCGGCCTCGACGATTGTATTGCCGCGCGGAACGATAATCTCGGTGCCGCGCACGATGGCACCCAACAGCACACCCGTCGGCAAGTTGACTTCTTTTAGCGGCGTGTTGATCAACGGCGATGTTTCCAGCGCTTCCGCTTCGATCAATTCGCCGAAGCCTTCTCGCAAGGTATGAACCGAGTGAATGCGTCCGCGTCGGACATGCTGCAGAATGGTCGAAACCGTTATGTTTCGGGGGCTGACAACGACATCAATTCCCAAGGGCGCGACCAGCGACTGGTAAGACGCCTTGTTCATCAGGGTAATGGCGCGCCCGGAGCCATGCGACTTGGCCAACAATGATGACAAGATGTTGGTTTCATCATCGTTGGTAACGGCGACCACCGTTTCGGTGGCGGCCACGTTGGCTTCTTCAAGGATTTCCGGGTCCAGCACATCACCGTTAAGAACGATGGTGTTGTCGAGAATACCGGCGATCTCTTCGGCCCGCTCTTTGTTGCCTTCGATGATCTTGGTTTTCACCCAGGGGTGTTCCGCCTCTACCTGTTGGGCCAGGAACAGGCCGATGTTACCGCCGCCGAAGATCAGCAGACGACGGGCTTCTGTTTCTTCATGGCCGAATGCTGCCATGGCACGGGGCAGATGTTCGGTATCGACGACGAAATAGACCTCGTCACCGGGAATCATATGGTCGTTGCCGGTCGGAACGATGGCCTCGCCGTCTCGCAACAGCCCGACGATGACGATATTCAGGTCCGGGAACAGTTGCGTCAGTTGGCGCAATGGTGTGTGAACCAACGGACAATCATCGCCACAACGCACGCCCAGCAGCCGCACCTTGTCCTCGACCAGCGGGATCATCTCGAATGCTCCCGGCACCTGCAAACGACGGGTGACGGCACGCGCTATCTCGATCTCTGGTGAAATAATGACATCGATGGGCATGTGTTCGCGCGAGAACAGGTTTGCCCAGATCGGCTGCAAATAACTTTGATGGCGAATGCGTGCAATTTTGGTCGGCACCCCAAACAGCGAATGGGCGATCTGACAGGCCACCATGTTGACCTCATCGGTATAGGTAACAGCGATGATCATGTCAGCGTCGGCAATGCCGGCTTGCTCCAGAATATCGGGTCTGGATGCATGGCCAACGATACCGCGGACATCAATGGAGTCGCTGATCTGACGGATCAGGTCATTGGATTTATCGACGATAGTGACGTCATTGCTTTCCATCGACAAATGACGGGCGATGTTGGAGCCGACCTGTCCGGCACCACAGATTATAACCTTCATGAGCCCTCACCCTTATGCGCTTCAATCATCCATCGCATCCTCTTTTATACGGCCACTCGACTGAATGCCTAATGACTTCAGTTTCCTGTGCAAGGCAGACCGCTCCATACCGACAAAGGCTGCCGTTCGCGAGATATTGCCACCAAACCGGGTGACCTGTGAATGCAAGTATTCACGTTCAAATACCTGACGCGCTTTTTTCAGAGGTAACCCCATGATTTCACTGGAATTTACGCTTCCTTCAACATCACCCCCGGCACTGCCGTCAATGTCGCCTGGCAGCATTTCCGGGCCAATCGGGTCACCGGCGTCGCCGGGCGCCATAATCAATACGCGCTCGATAATATTTTTCAGTTCCCGCACATTGCCGGGCCAGCCATAAGATTGCAGGGCTGCAATAGCAGCAGGCGTCAATCCCCGTGTCGCGCGTCCAGAGGCTATGGCGGCGTGCTTGATAAACATATCGACCAAGTCCGGAATGTCATCAATACGGTCTTTCAACGGAGGAATATCAATGGGCACGACACTCAAACGGTAGAATAGGTCTTCGCGGAAATTTCCGGCACTGATTTCATCGTTCAGATCCCGGCTGGAAGACGCAACCACCCTGACATCGACTTCGATCCTGGTCGTTCCCCCTACCCGCTCGAAAATCTGTTCTTGCAAGACACGTACGATCTTGCCCTGGGTTTCCATCGGCATGTCGGCAATTTCATCGAGAAACAGTGTTCCCTTATGAGCCATCTCGAAGGTGCCCGTTTTCATCGCATCGCCAGACGCGTCATCGTTTTCCGTGCCGAATAATTCGATCTCTACCCGGTCAGGCTCAAGCGAAGCGCAATTCAAAACCACGAACGGACCCGACGAACGATCGGACAAATTGTGCATCATGCGGGCCGCGACTTCCTTGCCGGAACCGGCCGGGCCTGAAATCAGAACACGGGAATTCGATGGTGCGACCTTGTCAATGGCCTGACGAACCTGATTGATAGCTGACGACTTGCCGACAAGATCATTACCGGTACCGGTTCTGGCCCTAAGGTCTTCGTTTTCACGGCGGAGCCGGGAATCTTCATGTGCCAGCTTAACAACCAGCAACAGCCGGTCTGAATTAAAAGGCTTCTCGATAAAGTCATAGGCACCCAGATTAATCGCCGTGACGGCGGTCTCGACAGTGCCGTGGCCGCTCATCATGACAACCGGTGTCCCGGTGTAATCAGACTGGATTTTTTCCAGTATCTGCATGCCGTCCAGTTCGCTGTCATGCAACCAGATATCGAGCAGCACCAGACTGGGCCGATGGGTAGCGATCTGGGCCAGTGCCTCGTCGCTGTTGGCGGCTTCAAGGGTTCGATAGCCTTCATCGCCAAGCACACCGGCGACCAGCGCGCGGATATCGGCCTCGTCATCAACGATCAGAATTTCAAGAGCCATGAATCAATTCCTCGCCGATGTTTTCTTCTGGCAAATCAACAAGATGGAAGACCAGCGTAATGATTGCTCCGCCTTTACCCCTGTCATCCATGATAATTTCGCCATTGTGGTCTTCCATGATTTTTTTGACGATAGCCAGCCCCAGTCCGGTGCCGCCTTCACGGCTTGTCACATAGGGCTCTGTCAGTCTGTTTCGCTGCTCGTCTGGCAGGCCAATACCGTTGTCTTCGATTACGATACGAATTACAGCACCGCCATCGGATTGCACCTCTTCGGACAAGCTGCACGTAATGGACCCTTTGAATGATGAACTATCCGCATGCTGCATGCGGGCGGTTACGGACTCCGCAGCATTCTTCATCAGATTGGTCAGGGCCTGACTGATTTGCCGGTTGTCACAGTTCATCCGGATATCGCTTTCGGGCAATGTTGTTGCGTATTCGATATCCGGCTGGCGATGGCGTTCCATCATCACCGCTTTCATACAGATATCTGACAGATTTTCATCTTCCAGAGATGCCTGGGGCATCCGTGCGAAGGATGAGAACTCATCGACCATACGGCCGATATCCTCGACCTGGCGAACAATGGTCTCGGTACAGGCGGCGAAGGTTTCCGGGTCATCCGTAATCTGTTTCAGGTACTTGCGTTTCAGCCGTTCTGCCGACAACTGAATGGGGGTCAACGGGTTCTTGATTTCATGGGCAATGCGCCGGGCAACATCGGCCCAGGCAGCCTTGCGTTGAGCCGACAAAAGCTCGGTGACATCATCGAAAGTCACTACGAAGCCGAGAATTTCATCGGCCATTCTTTCGGCGGCAATGTTTACATGCAACGTGTGCGGCTGTCCGGAACGGGTGATCTGGATTTCATCGGAATGCAGACGATCGGGGCGGGCGACACATTTATCAAGCAATGCCGCCATTTCCGGCACGACAATGCCCAGATACTCGCCGGCAGATTTTTCAAGATCATGACCAAGGAATTCCGAGGCGGTCCTGTTTGGCAAGTGAATCTTGCCCGTATCATCAAGGCCGATAACACCCGCTGAAACACCGCTGAGAACCGTTTCTGTAAAGCGACGGCGTTCATCGATCAGGCGGTTGGCTTCCATCAGGCCCAGTTGCTGCTCTTCCATGGTGCTGGTCATGCGGTTAAAGGCACGGCCCAGCATCCCCAGCTCGTCAGTACCGGTGGTTTCACCAACACGTACCCCCAAATCACCCTTGCGAACCCGTTCCGAAGCGGTAATCAGGCCACTGATTGGGCGCGACAATTGTCCTGCCAGGGTTAGGCCGATCCACATGGCGGCGAGCAAAAGCAGTAAAGCGACAACGCCGTAAATCATTACGAACGTCACCTGAAGACCGCCTTGTTCCTTCTCGAGTTGCTTATATTTCAACACCGCGCCGCGGGTATTATCAATATGATCTAGGACTTGCGGGTCAACGAAGCGTCCAATCAGCAAATAGGCATCAACGAAACGGTTCAGTCGAACAACGGCACGCACCCTGTCATCGGTTTCCGTGGTCATGACAACGACCTTGCCAAGCGAAGCCTCGGTCAAGATTTCAGGCGGCACCAGCTCGAACTCCAATGACTGGCTAAAAGGTGTGCGGGCAAGAACCTTGCCGGTGCTGTCGATCACAAGTGCTTCCAGGAAGGACCTGATCCCTGCCTGTTTGGATAAGTAGTTGTTAAACCCGCGCGGGTTTTTCGTTAATTCCGAGGCCACGGCGTTCAAATCGTTGGCCGTCGCCAATGCATCGGCACGGATATTTTGCTGATGCTCGTGAAGATATGATACGGCAACCGCGTTGGATGCTTCCAGGGCCGTGCGGACACGTTCACTAAACCATGTCTGAATGCCAAAATTCAGGAACAGGACAGAAAATACGGCGACCAGAATTGCCGGCGTCGCCGCAACCAGTGCGAACATCACCACCAGGCGCGTATGCAGGCCCGACCCGGCCTGCCCACGCCGGCGTTCGCTCCAGATCATCACCAGACGACGGGCGACGACGACGACCAGCATCAACAGTAATATGGCATCAAGGTACAAGAGTATCAGCACCGTATCGGGGTCCGGATCCGGTGTACCCTGCCATCCGGTCATAGTCGAAACGGTTGCAATGCCTGACAAAACGGCAGCACCGGCCAATGCGAAAGCGAACTTTCGGCCAACACTGTTGCGCCGCCACCATAGTCTGAGGTTGAGAAGCAAGGAATCGCGAGCAGGCATTTCAGCCATTATTTAGCCCCCCTGATCACCGGAATATCCAAATCACGGATCTTCTTGCGCAAGGTATTGCGATTGAGCCCCAGAACATCGGCCGCCTTGACCTGATTGCCCCGGGTCGCCTGCAACGTCAAGGCTATCAACGGTTTTTCGATTTCCCTCAATATTCTGTCATACAGGCCGCTTGCTGGCAGGCTGTCGCCGTGTGCTGAAAAATATGTGTTCAGGTGCTGCTCAATACTTCCCGACAAGCTTTCCCCGCCGCCGCCATCACCGGATGATGGCATGGTCGTGTCGGCCAATTCTGCTTCGATAACATCGATACCGATCAGCTCTTCTGAATACAGTGCGGACAGACGCTGCACCATATTTTCCAGCTCGCGCACGTTGCCCGGCCAGCGATAGGCCTTGATCCGCTCCATTGCAGCGGGATCGATGGATTTTCGCGGCAACCCCCGAGACGTCGCCTGATTGAGGAAATGCCGAACCAGTTCGGGGATATCTTCCGAACGGGCGCGCAGCGGTGGCAGTCGGATCGGCACCACGTTCAAGCGGAAATAAAGATCCTCGCGAAACAGTCCCTGCCTGATTAGTTGCGTCAGGTCGTGGTGGGTCGCAGTGATAATGCGCACATTGGTCTTGATCGGCGTGCGCCCGCCAACGGTTGTGTATTCGCCTTCCTGCAGGACACGCAACAAACGGGTCTGAGCTTCCGGCGGCATATCGCCAATTTCATCAAGGAACAGCGTGCCGCCCTCGGCTTGCTCGAACCGCCCCGTGCTGCGCTGAATGGCACCGGTAAAGGCTCCTTTTTCGTGGCCAAACAGCTCACTTTCAATCAGATCGCGCGGTATTGCCGCCATATTGATGGCGACGAACGGGTTGTTACGGTACTTGCCGTAATCATGCAGGGCGCGCGCGACAAGCTCCTTGCCGGTTCCCGATTCACCGGTAATCAGCACCGACAGGTCCGTTCCCATCAAACGCGCCAGTGTCCGGTAAATTTCCTGCATCGCCTGTGAACGGCCAATTAATGGCAGATTTTCGGCGTCTTCGGCATCACTGGCAGCGGCTTCATCACCAGCCGGACTGCCAGAAGATTCCAGCGCCCTTTCAATGATCCGCAATAATTCATTCAAATCGAAGGGTTTGGGCAAATACTCAAAAGCGCCCCGTTCCGTCGCCTTGACAGCCGTCAGCAAGGTGCTTTGGGCGCTCATGACAATAATTTTCAGTTCCGGGCGGATCTTGCGAATGCGGGGAATTAAATCAAGGCCGCTTTCATCGGGCATCACCACATCGGTAAGAACCAGATCCCCCTGCCCGTCGCTGACCCATCCCCACAGGGTCGAGGCATTGGCCGCAGCCCGGACTTCATACCCGGCGCGGCCTAGGGCCTGCACCAAAACGGTGCGAATGGCGGCATCATCATCGGCGACCAGAACGGTGCGTCCGCTCATCAGCTATCATCCTTTTCATTGTTGTCGTGCACCAGTTCCGTGGCCTCTGTCGCCATCGGCAGCATGACATTGAATACGGTGCGCCCTTGCAGGTTCTCACATTCGATAATGCCGCCATGATCGCCAATGATCTTGGCAACTAATGCCAACCCCAACCCAGAGCCCTTCGGTTTGGTGCTAACGAACGGATCGAACAAAAAATTGCTAATGTCTTCGGGAATTCCCTCGCCATTGTCCTGAACGCAGACCATCAATGGCAGATGAACGCGGGAGTCACTGCCCGGCAGGGCGAAACGGACACCATGACGATAGGTCGTCGACAAGACAATCTCGCCGCCTTTGTCGGGGCATGCCTCGGCGGCATTCTTGACCAGATTGAGAAACACCTGCACCAACTGGTCGCGCTCGCCATACACGGGCGGCAGGGATGGGTCGAAATTATCGACGATACGAACATGCCGAGCGAAGCCGTTTTCGGCCAGTTTGCGGACCCGGTCCAGCACCTGATGGATATTGACAGGGCCACGTTGCAGCGGGCCGCTGTCAGAAAAGATGTCCATTCGGTCGACCAGGGCGACGATACGGTCGGCTTCATCGCGGATCAGGCGGGTCAGTTCCTTGTCCCCGGCATCGGCATTGGCTTCCAGAAGCTGGGCAGCACCGCGAATGCCGGATAACGGGTTTTTGACCTCGTGGGCCAGCATCGCCGCCATTGCCGATACGGACCGCGCCGCGCCCCGGTGGGTCAATTGGCGGTCGATGGTGTCGGCAATGGATCTTTCCTGCATGGCCAGAACCACAGCGCCGGGATCATCGGGCAAGGGATTGGCGTGAATATTGACGAAATGAGACCCAAGCCGCGGGGTCAGCAAAGACACGCCGTATTCAGACACCGGCGTTCCATCTTTGCGAACCTGATCGATCAGCGACAATATCGGGCTATCGGACGGGATCAGCTTGTTGATCGACAAACCGTTCAGGTACGCAGCACTTCCTTTGAGGAACTGTTCGCCAGAATTGTTGACGTGAATGATGTCATTTTCGGCGTTAACGACGACCACAGCAGTGGCCAGCGCATTGAGAATTTGCTCCGTATCCATGGGCAATGGCATGTTCGGTGCGGGCATATTCATCAGGCCGCCCTTTGGTCGATCAGCGGTTGATAGAAATCACGGATCAGCGCCATCACAGTGGACCCTTCTTCGCACGCATTTACTTCAGCCCGAAACTCAGCAGAACCGTGTAAGCCTTTGGAATACCACCCAATATGTTTGCGCGCGATGCGGACTCCGGCGTGCTCTCCGTAATGCGTCAAAATGCCGTCATAATGCTCGAGCAGGATGGCCAATTGCTCCGATAATAGCGGATCAGGAAGCCGTTCGCCGGTCTTCAGATACTCAATAACCTGACCCGGGAACCAGGGCCTGCCATAGGTCCCGCGCCCGATCATGACGCCATCGGCACCGGAATCGGCAATCAACTGGCTGGCGTCCTCGATGCTGGTGACATCGCCATTGCCGATAACGGGAATGGATACGGCGCGTTTGACCTCGCCAATGAAGGCCCAGTCGGCTTTGCCCTTGTAGAACTGGTTGCGCGTACGGCCATGCACGGTGACGGCCTGAATACCGCAATCTTCGGCGATTTGTGCAAGTTTCGGGGCGTTCCGGTTGTCCATATCCCATCCGGTCCTCATTTTCAGGGTAACCGGCAGATCGACGGCCTTGACCACCGCCGCCATTATCTTCCCGGCCTTCACTTCGTCGCGCATCAAGGCGGACCCGGCGTCGTCCTTGACCACCTTTTTCACCGGACAGCCCATATTGATGTCGATCAGGGCGGCGCCCCGGTCCTGGTTAAGCTTTGCCGCCTCGGCAATATCGCCCGCGTCACATCCCGCCAATTGCACCGACAACGGGTGCTCTTCGGCGCAACTGGTAGACATTTTCATGGTCTTCTTGGCGGCCCGGATCATCGCCTTGCTGGCAATCATTTCCGATACCACAAGCCCTGCCCCGCAACGCTTGACCAGCCGACGAAACGGCATGTCGCTGACCCCGGACATGGGAGCCAGAATGACAGGATCATCAAGGGTTATATCGCCGATGCGAATACTCATGAGGGGGCCGAGCTTATCAATTATCGTGGAAAAGTTGCCTATTTATTGGGCAAACGTGTCCCGAATGCAACACTTTTTCCAATAGTCGCTTAATTTCAGGGCGTTAGCTCATCAACACATCGGTGACGAACTTCACCCCCGGATAGCCAAGCGACAACAACAGATAGGCCACCAGAACGAAGCGCGTGACCATTCGCCCGCGCACTCCGCTTTTGAAATGAGCGGCCAGCAGTACCGCGACGACGGCAAAGGTCGTCAATGACAGAATCGTTTTATGGTCCCAATGCAACAAGGTCCCGGTTTCCTGCTGTTGGGTCGCCATACCGGTGGCCAGCCCCAGCGCCAGCACGATTTCACCAATGACCAGCAGGCGCACCATCAGGCTCTCACTTTCCACCACCGAAGGTAATGAACGGCTGAGGGTCGTCGGGCGCTTGGTTTTCAGGGCGCGTTCCTGCAGGAATGCCGCCAGTGCGGCGACGGCGGCCAAAGTAATCAGGGCATAGGTCGCCACCGAAACGGCAATATGCGCTTCGATCCAGCCTTCGGGGGCACCTTCGGTCAATGGCCGCACCGAAGGTGCCTGTTGCCAGAAAATGGCGAACACCGCCAGCAAGGCCATGTAGGGTGTAACAAGTGGCGTCAGTCGCCAGGCACCGTCATTAAGCAAGACGACAATGGCAAAGCCGAGCATGGTGGCGGCGATGGTCACCCACAACGTCATCGACAGACCGGTCTGCCAGGTGCCTGATAATTGCACGGCGACCCAACTGCACGGCCCGGCTACTGCGACGGCCAGCGCCATCCAGAAAATACCATCGCGGGATTTATCGGCGTTGCGACCGACCCCGGCGATAAACACCGATGGCAACAGGGCGGCAAAGGCTGACAGGCCAAAAAGGAGTTCTTGCTTCATTGTATGCGTAGAGCCTTGTTATAAGTACAGCATAGCAAACTTAAGCGATTTGCCGGGGGAATGAAATGAGCGGATGCATCGCTCTTGTTGTTGGGGCAGGACGGGGACACAGGTTCGGCGGAGAACTGCCGAAACAGTATGCCCGTGTCGGCGGAAAATCGGTAATTGGCTTGTCTTTACAAGCCTTTGCCGGTCATCCGGGCATTGATGCCGTGCGCGCCGTCATTCACCCAGACGACCGGCACCTCTATGATGAAGCCACTCAAAGTGTGTCCGATGGGCTGCTTGAGCCGGTCAACGGCGGTGCCAGCAGACAAGAATCCGTGCGTTTGGGACTGGAAAGTCTGTCCGATAGTTCTCCTGACATGGTCCTGATTCACGATGCGGCGCGCCCCTTTGTCGACTCTGACGTCATCGACAGGGTTATTGCCTCGCTGCAAACGGCGAACGGCGCCATTCCCGCCCTGCCCGTTAACGACACCTTGAAGCGCGGGGCTAAGCGCACCATTACCACGACCGTCGACCGGGCCGATTTATGGCGGGCGCAAACGCCGCAGGGTTTCCGGTATTCGGAAATTCTGAAAGCGCATGGCGATAGCGCCAGCCTGGAACTGACCGATGATGCTTCTGTTGCCGAACACGCCGGGATAGCCGTCGAACTGGTCGATGGTAGTGAAAACAACGTCAAGTTGACGACCCAGGACGATTTGGTCCGGGCCGAACGCCTGCTTGGCGGAGGAGAAACCCGGACCGGCTTCGGGTTTGATGTACATCGGTTTACCGATGGCGACTCTGTCACGCTGTGTGGCGTCAATATTCCCCACAGCGCTTCACTGGATGGTCATTCCGACGCCGATGTCGGGCTGCATGCACTGACCGACGCTCTGCTCGGTTGCGTCGGCGAAGGCGATATCGGCAGCCACTTCCCGCCCAGCGAGGCTGAATGGCGTGGGGCATCATCCGATGTGTTCCTGAAAAAGGCCGTCGATATTGTCGCCTCGAAGGGCGGCGTGATCGTCAATGTCGACGTCACGCTGATTTGTGAAGAACCCAAGGTCGGTCCCCACAGGTCGGCCATGCGCGACAGCATCGCCGCCATACTTGGGGTCGAAGTGGGCAGAGTCAGCGTTAAGGCGACGACCACCGAACGGCTTGGCTTTACCGGACGCAAAGAAGGTATCGCCGCTCAATCTGTTGCCACGGTTCGAGTATAAGCACATGAAAAAAATCAATTTATCCCGCATCAACGTTTTACTTTGCGACCCAGACCACGCTTATCGATCATCCATCTACGGGATGCTCAGGGGTATTGAAATAGAAAACATTAGCCAGGTTGCCAACCTGACAGAAGTCCAGCAAAAAATGGCAATCAGCATGCCTGATTTATTGATTACGGAAAGTAATATTCCCAATGGCGATGTCTGTAAATTCATCCATCGGCTGCGCCATAACAATGAAGACGCAGACCCGTTCCTGCCGATCATTACATTAACCGCCGAACCGACGCCCGAGATTGTCCGCGCCATCGTTAATTCCGGTTCCGATGATTTATTGACCAAGCCCATGTCGGCGGCACAATTAAGCGAGCGCATCATAGGCATCATCCAGGCCCGCAAACCGTTTGTCGTCACCAGCGATTATATTGGCCCGACACGGCGCAAAAGTTCGGACCGGGAAAGCAACGTGCCGTTGATCGATGTCCCCAACAACCTTCAGGACAAGGCCACTGGTGTCAGCTCCGGCAAGAATTACCAACAGGCCGTTGACGATATGGTCAACGAGATCAATTTACAAAAACTGGACCGTTATGCTTTTCAGATTGGGTATCTGACGGAACGCATTGTCCCTGCCCTGCGGGTCAACGAGGTCACCGACGAGATACGCGACCATGTAAAACGCATGGGTTACGTCGCCTCTGACGCCATGCGGCGTCTTGGCGGCACTAAATACGATCATGTCTCGAACCTGTGTCAGGCGTTGATCAAGGTTACGACGGACATCCATCGTGATCTGGAAAATACTTCTGAAAAGAATATCAGCCTGCTCGAGCAGGTGTCGGCAGCCATTCAGATCGGTTTCGAGAGTGGAACGGCGCAAACTGCGCAAAAGATCGTCGACTCCCTGGGCGGCTCCGACAACGCGTAAACCTTTCCCGGTTCCTTGCCATTTTTACGCATTTTACCGTAGCATGGTCTCAGGAGTATTATGGGCATGCCTACTAAAGCAAAATCATCGGCGTCATCGGTACAAATTCGTTGGCTACAGCGCGGAACCACTCAGCCTGGTGGCAAGCTGCCTTTGTTCGATGACAAGGGCCGCAAGATCAGTGAACGCACCGTTCAGAGCTGTATCGACAAAGGTTGGGCCGAGCCCTGGTTCAACAATCCGCTAAAGCCCGACTGGCGTGTTTGCAAAATCACAGATGCAGGTCGGGAGATTATCAACGGCGCCTAACTACGATTGCAGTAAATAGTTCTGGCAGCGTATCGAATTTCAATTGATCAACTTCGTTCGCTTAAACTTGATCGTCGCGCCGACACTAAATTGACTGGTACAGGATAAAAATTTGAAGCACGAAATTTCAGAAGATGACGGTTGTATCATCGTCTCATTATCCGGCGATATCGATTTGGAGTTTTCAGGCGACGTCCGCGCCCTGCTACTCGAAAATCTTGTCAAAGCCCGTTGTATGATCGTTGACTTAAGCGGTGTCCACCTGATCGACAGTTCCGGCATTGCCAGCCTTCTTGAGGCATTTCAAACGGCCCACAAAAGGGGCAAGGGCTTTATTGTTGCTGCCGTCAGAGACGAGGTCATGCGGGTCTTCAAATTGGCCCGGCTGGAAACCGTGTTCGAACTTGTCGACAGTGTCGATGCTGCAAAGAAAAACTGCCCTTCATAATCGCTAAATATCTCAACCCCCTTTGATGGGCGGAAAGACCGTTAATACGTCACCGTCCTTGATGATGCATTCGCCCCGTTCTGCCATCGGGACAGATGCCTCACCCAACAGCGTCAGATAAGCCTCGGCATCACCGATATTCAAATTGTTCAGGGCATCTGCAACGCTTGCGCCGTCATCAAGGGTCAGCGTCCGTTCGCTGTTTCCCGATGCCCCGATCGCAAACAGACGGACCTTGATGTCCATTATTCGCTATCCAGCCCTAACCGTTGCAGGGTTTCTGCACTGGGCGCGCCAGTATCTGTCCAGCCGCGCAGGAGATAATATTCAGGCAGCATTTTATCCAGTTCGGCGACGCGTCCCTTGCCGGCACCACTCGCGGCGGGCTCCTTGAGCATCCGTTCGGGCAGTGTGTCATCGGCCATGCCAAGATTGGCGGACATATTGAATTGCCGCTCAAGATTCCAGATGCGCTCGCCCATCACCGACAGGCCTTCGGCCGTCCAGTCCCCCTCACAGGCAGCCGATAGCAACTCGGCGATATCATCAAGCTCATAGCCGGGGAACAGGCACAAGCCGCTGGAATCAACAGCGGCGATTTTGTCTTGAGAGTCCTTGACGACGGCAGCCTTTCCATCAGGACGAACATGTTCGAAATCATCACCATAGGGACTGGCCCTGAGGTGGCACGCGCCCCGATTGGATGTCGCATACGCCAGCCCCATCCCCTGCATGGCGCGACCGTCATAACCGGGTATTTCCTGGCCCTTTACGGTCATCGAGAATTCCGGATGTCCGTACTTTTCACACAACAGTTTCGAGCCCAACCCCAGTTCCACGCCGAAGCCTTCACCTATGGCCGTCAAGTTGACCATGCTGACCAGCGCCTCGGCAGAGCCAAAAGCCAATTCAATGCCGTCGGTATCGTCCGTGCTTATCGCTCCGACATCGAATAATTCCATTGCTGCCGACAGGGTCGCACCGAACGAAATGGGATCCATGCCGTGTTCGTTACAAACATAATTGGCATATGTCGCAGCCTCCATATCATCGACGCCAACCATGGGCCCAAGGGCATAGCCGGATTCATACTCCAGCCCGCCAGAGACCAGCGGGAAATCCTTTTTATCGGCAACACTGAAATGGTTCGGATCCATTTGTGAAACCCGTCCACAGCCAATAGTGCAGGCAAAACACGCCTTGTTGCCCTTCAGATTGGGTTTGCCGTCACTCATTCGACGGGCCTGCTGGGCGGCGACGTTGATGCCGTCGATACCATCAAACGAGACGATGCGGTTATTGTTCGTCGGTAAACTTCCGTAAGCGTTGGTGACATCCATCATCGGCATTGTGCCATTACGCCCCATACGCCCGGCAGACGGGCTTTCGGTGACGCGCTTGTTGCTAACGGCAACGACTTTACTGAATGCATCTGCATCCCTGACCTTGACCCCGCCGGTTCCGTGAACGGCGACAGCTTTGAGGTTTTTCGATCCCATCACCGCACCGACACCGGAACGCCCGGCAGCACGGTCCAGGTCATTAACAACGGCGGCGTATCGCACCATATTTTCTCCGGCCTTGCCGATACTGGCGATACGCAGGTTCGGGTTCTGTATCGCTGAGCGGATCGCCGGTTCTGTCTGCCACACAGACATTCCCCACAATTCAGCAGCATCAATCAGGCGTGCAGTATCGTCTTCAATCAACAGATAAACCGGGGTGTCGGCCCGACCGGTGACAATAATCATGTCCCAACCGGCATTTTTCAGTTCCGCACCGAAGAAACCGCCGGAATTTGAGCACGCAATCGCCCCGGTCAGCGCCCCCTTGGTAATGACCGAATAACGCCCGCCGGTCGAGGCCGACGTCCCAGTCAAGGGGCCAGTGGCAAATATCAGGTTGTTTTCAGGTGACAGAGCGTCGGCGTCAGGCGCACCTTCCGCCATTAAATATTTCATGGCGAGACCGCGCTGCCCCAGATAGTCGGCAGCCCAGTCCATATTCAGTTTATCGGATTTGCATTTGCCAGCTGACAGGTCGACACGCAGAATTTTCCGTTGCCAGGCCATTGCGCTTAAGCCCCCTAGTCCAGCTTCCCTGGAGCCAGAGTCTGATTGAACTCGGCGAGTTGATCATCGAGTTCATTAACATTGGCGGCTTCGCTCATTTCGTAAACACGTGCCGCCAGTTCCATGCTGGATGCATTTTCAGTCGCCGCCTTCAATGTTGCCTGCATGTGTGTCTGCACCTCGTTGAATTTGCCCTTCATTTGCTGCAACTGGGCCATTGCCTTTTCCTGGCTCATGGCAAGCGCTTCTTCGAGCTTCCAGATCTGCTCGGTCAGCTGAACCATCTGTTCAGCCTCTACCATCTGAGCATCCATATTGTCCTGGTAAGCCTTTACCATTTCCTGATTTTCCTGATGCAGCTGTTCAATCGTCTGCTCGGCAATTTTCAGGGTGGCTTTCAATTCATCGTTAGAATCATTCATCTTTTCAACGCACCGTTAATTTTTACGCTAGATAACACATATGAATACTATGCGAACTACAGATAGGTTGCGAGTCCTCTTGAACAAGAGATCATAGTAATAATGCTAACCCATTCCATTCTGCCGTATTAAGTACAGCAGGCCTCCTCATACTAGCCCCCGGAAGACTTATTACCCTGATGAAGCGTCGGCATCAAATCGAAATAGGGTCGGATTTTAGATGATTCTGATTGCTTGAATTCATCCAGCGAGCCGTCGAAGAAAACCTTGCCTTCGTGCATCATCACGGTACGAGGGCGAAGTCGACTAAGTAGGTCCTTGTCATGGGTGATAATCAGCGTTGTCCGGCTGTGACCGGCATCCCTTAATTCATCGTGAGTGGCGACGATCAGGTCATGCACCTGGGCGGCGCTGGTCGGGTCCAGCCCGGTGGTTGGCTCGTCATAAAAGATGACTTTCGGATTCATAGCCAACGCCCTAGCCAGCCCCAGCCGCTTGGCCATTCCGCCTGACATGTTGTGGACGTCAAGGTTCAGGAAATCACCGTCGGATGGCAAGGCAACCGCATCCAGAACCTTGCGGGCAATCGGTTCGATCTCGTCGTCTTCAAGGTTCTTCACTTCGCTTAGCCACAGCGCAATATTGTCGTAGACGCTGCCTGAAAACAGGGCGTTGTTCTGAAACACCACGCCCCAATGCATATGAATATGGGCCAGTTGGTTATCATCCAAATCCGCCAAATCGACAAGGGGTTGGCCTTTCTGGTCGTGGTCGGCGACCCTGACGCATCCCCGGTCTGGGTCCAAAAGCCCCAAAATATGATTGAGCAACACCGTTTTGCCGCAACCGGAACCGCCGACAATGGCGACGATGGCGTTGCACTTTATCTCAAGGTCGACACCATTCAAGACATGGTTGTCGTTGAAGGATTTATGCAGCCCTTCGATGAAGATTTCTGTGGATGAGGCTTTCGCGTTCATGCATTTACATTACAGGAATGCACTCTCCATCGGTAGGAGAACCCAAGAAATGAAAGAGTCAGGAAACGATATCTATATCCGACGTGATGTTTGACGTTACGACCGTTGAATCTATTGTCGCGATATAGGTCAGTTCATTCGCACTGACGTTATTCAATGTTGTGCCGTTTTCCTCGAACAGAAAAACACCGCCGCCATACCCGGAACCTGCATTCGTGGTGCTGTAAGCAATAAGTCCATCGGACTCAGCATCCGTAGAAATACCAATTCCGTTGATAAAGTTTGCAATGATCGTGGGAACGCCGCTTTGCGCCATCAGGCCTGCGAAATTTGACACGCCGTCGGTTATGAACAGGGCCTCGTGCGTGTCGTTTGTGAAATCGGCTATGCCGTTCGTTGCCGCCCAGGTTATGGTTCCGTCCGCCGCCCCGCCGCTGTCATCAATGATGGCAGCAAGGCTGCCAGCGATGCCAATGCTGTCCTGGCCCTCTGTGTATCCATAAATCATGTCGCGGCCCGTAAGACTGTCCGTCACAGTCGCACCATCAAATTTCGTTGCATATCGAAGAGTCTGCCCGGCAGATGTTCCGGCCAGATAAAAATTATCGCCGCTCGTACCACCGGTTATTGTCGCAGATGTTGTCCCGTTAATTGTGATGCTGTCACTGTCGGCTCCGCCGGTAATCGTTTCGGTATTGGAAACCGTTACAGAATTGGGACCGTCGGTCAGTTTCAGGGTATCCGTCCCGTCACCCAAATCGACACTATCGCCTGACAGCGCCGTCGTCGTCGTAACAGTATCGTTGCCCGTACCACCGGTAATGGTTTCCGTGTTCGATACGGCAATAAAATTGGTGGCGTCGGCAAGGGTCAGGCTGTCGGTGCCACCGCCAAGGTCTACATGCGTTGACGTGGCTTTATCTGACAGCGTAACGTCTTCGTTGGCCACAGTACCGGTCAGGGTTGTTGTGCCAGTAGCGTTGCCATCAGCGTCGAAACGCTGGGCATAGACCCCTGACAGATTTCCGTCCTGAAGATCTGATTGCCATGTTGTAATGAAGCCGCCGTCTTCAGTGACGGTTACATCGGGCCATGTTTGATCATTGGCCAGATATGAGTTGATCCTGAATTCGGTACCGACCTTGCCCCCGGTACTGTCGAAGATTTGCGCCGTGTTATCGAAATCGTTCCCGTTGACGCCATCGTGCCAGGTCGCAATAAAACCACCATTTTCCAGTGCCGCCATGCGTGGCGCTCCCTGCTCGCCGTAGGTCGCTGTACTAAGCTGGAACTCAACACCAACAAAGGCACCGGCTTCTGTCATGATTTGCCCATAGACACCGCCCTGATTTCCATCCTGACTAACAGATTGCCAAGCGACGACAATGTTGTCGTTCGATAGCTGAATAACGTTTGGAAAGTGCTGACTGCTGGTTACATAGGTATTAACCTGGAATTCTCCGCCGATCTTGCTTGCCGTGCTGTTATAAATCTGGCCAATGATTTCGGCCGTCCCGTTGCCGCCCGTTTGTCCGTCACTGGTCCAGAAAGAAGCGAAGCCACCATTGTCCAAAGCAACCAGGGTTGGTTGGTATTGGGTGCTTGCAGTGGTCGTGCTGATATGGAATTCACTGCCAATTTTTTCCCCGGCGACATTCATGCGCTGACCATAAATGCCATAAGTTGCGGCTGCGTCCTGTCCCAGAGACTGCCATGCATAGACCAGGTCGCCGCTGGTCAGCTGAATGATCGTCACATGTGCCTGTTCGCTGGCAGTGTAGGTGTTGAGTACAATTTCGTCGGTCACTGCCGTACCGTTTGCATCAAAAAAACGGGTCATAGCAGCCCAGCCGCCATCGGATACATCTTGTTGATAGGAATGCCAGCCAACGGCGAAACCACCGTCGGCCAGTGCGATTGTATTATCGCTATTGTAGTATGTATTACTCTGGATGCCGGTTGTTTCGGAGTTGATCTGGAATTCCAATCCCAACGGATTGCCTGCGCTATCGTAGAGTTTGCCTAATATTCCAGAGGAATCAGCATCTACGCCTCTGTAAGTGATCAAGAACCCACCGTCTGCAAGGGACAGTGCCTGCGGAAATTCCTGCTCGCCGTTGGTCACCGTATTGACCAGAAACTCTCCGTCTCCGCGCGACAGGGTCAGGGTGGTGTCGTCGAATTCCAGCTTCTCAACATTTACTAAGGTATCAACACCGTCATCGCCGCTGGTTGCGGGCGCCGTGTCGATGACGGTTGCGCCACCGACAACCGGGTCAAGCGCCAGGCTATAGCCCGCAAGATTTCCTGCGAACACGACCGTATCCGTTCCGGCACCCCCATCAATGATGTCGTTATCGGACGTCGACACAAGCACATCGTCAGCTGAAGTGCCAATAATGGAATTTACACCAGTTTCTGGTGGTTCTGTCTTTGGTGGTGTCGGGGGTGGCTCATCATCATCGTCATCTTTCGGGTCGGAACGCTTGTTTGGATCGGTGCTGAAATCGTAGGGGTTGCCCTCTGTTTCTGGATCATTAAAACCGCCATCATCGGGGCCGCCAAACAAATCATCACCGGGTCCACCGAACAAACCGTCATCACCGTCACCGTCGCTGCCGAAGAACGTGTTGCCGTCTTCGCCGACTCCGAACAGCCCGCCGCCGTCATCGGGGCCACCATCAGGGCTGCCATCTGGCCCAGCATCAGGACCGCCGTCCGGGCCACCATCCGGTGGGCCGCCCTGCTCACCCTCTCCGGGTGCCGGACCGCCGTCCGGACCACCAAAAGAACCAAAAGCTTGTGTCTGGGCGGCAAGATCATTGGCTGCTGCCTGCGCTTGTTGTTGTGCCGCCTGGGCTTCGGCTTGCGCCGTTTCGGCTACGGCTTGTGCCGCTTCGGCTTCGGCGGCTTGTGCTTGTGCTTCGACTGCGGCAGCCTCGGCCTCGGCTGCTGCTGCCTCAGCCGCCGCTGCGGCTTCTTCGGCAGCGGCGATGGCTTCCGGCGTTCCTTCGGCTTCGGCTGCTGCTGCTGCTGCTTCGGCTGCAGCGGCGGCGGCTTCTGCCTCGGCGGCTGCGGCGGCGGCTTCTGCCTCGGCTGCTTCGGCCTCGGCTGTTGCCGCTTCGGCCTCGGCTTCCGCCTCGTCGGCTTTTTCGGCGTCTTCCGCGGCTTTTTCCGTCGCCCGGCTGGACGCTGCTGTGGACAGGGTGGTCAGGGTCGCACCGAAATTCTCTTGAATTTGTTGCTCGTTAAACACCACCGGTGGCGGCGGTGCCTGAAGAGAACTGGTCATCTGCACCGTCGCGCCGACCTGACTGAGGGTTACCGTGCCGCCCTGATTGGTGACTGCCAACTGGCCGACGAAGGAATTGCCAAAGGCATCGATTTCCGGCAGCAGCGAAATGGTGTTTTCGGCGCCTTCCTGCGCCGCGCGTCCGGCGACCTTGGTGCCGCGAATACCGATGGTGGCGACCGGTGTCGTCACGGTCATGGAATCGGGTCCGGTCTTGGCGATCTGGCCGCTGACGAACGAAAACACGCCCTGTACCAGATTGGCGTTAAACGCTCCTTCCTGGGTGCCCGGATCATAAACCATCTCGTCGATGACCATGCGGCCGTCTTCGCCCAGCGAGAAGGTTGTTTCATCGACGAAGGTAATGCCGATGGCGGCGCCCTTGCCGGTCTCAATCGTGTCGCCTTCGAAAATGCTGTCGCCCTTGCTCAAGGTTACACGGGTGCCGTCGGTGTGGATTGCTTCGACCAGCCCGTCGGTGGCCTCGACCTTGCCGATGGGCTCGTTGCCGGTTTCCGTCTGGGCGATCTGAACGGGGCCACCCATATTTTGTGCAACAACGCCCGGCGCAATCGGACCGGCGAGCTTTTGCGCCAGTTCAGCTGAAATCACCGCGCCTTGGTCGGTCATCAGATCGGGCGGGTTTTCCAGGGTGTAAAAGTCGCGGATCAGAATTTGCGTGCCGTCTGCACCGGTCAGCAACAGGTCGGGGCCTTGGGGCGAGAAATCGGCTTTCAGCAGCCATGCATCGCCAGGCACCACAAGCGCCGCACCATCGACGGCCTGAAGGACCAGAACGGAGCTTTGCTCGTTGCCTTGCGGGCCTTCAAACGACTGGCGAAACGCTGCCTGCTCCAAATTAATTCCCCTGATTTAACATAAAAAGAACCCTAATCATTTTTCAGATTCCCACAGACCTCTAAACAATTGGTAACCAAAGGTAGCTGTGAATCAATTCTGCAGCAAGCAAGCCCTTTGAAGGCCTTAGCGACTCAATATTTAATTTGAACGATTAAAAAGGGGGAAGAGACTACGGATTTTTCTATAGGATAAAACAATGCAAATCGAGATATCTATAGTTAATGCCTATAGTACGATAGAGAAATATTCTTAGTATCGCATATGGTCTTATGCCTACTGTTGATCAGGCAGTTCATAAATTTTGTATAAATTTTTATGTGTGAGGAGGCTAGATCGTGACGTCACATGACACACCGAAGCAGCCACTGGATGTGCCAGCACCGGATACATTTAATCACGACCGATTCAAGAAATCGATGCGTATCGTCCACGACCTGGGTGGCCAGGATGGCGGGCCGATTACGCAGGAGGAAAGAACCTCGGAACAGTGGGAGGTCAACACATTTGCGATCTGCGAGTGTCTTTCCTGGCGCGGTGTCTGGACCAACGTGGAGAAACTTCGCCGAGCCACCGACCTGGGGGAAAAGTACCTCGCGGTGCCTTACTCCGGACGCTGGCTGCTCGCCGCTACGCGGGCGCTAGTTGACAGACAGCACATCACACTGACCGAGTTGACTGAAAAGACCGAAGAGGTGAAAAAACGCTATGAGCAAAAGTCGCCACGCTGAGTTAGACGACGCAGGTTTGGGCAAGGCGGCCGGTTCGCCGATGTTCAATCATCCGCGGATTGCCGAAATCGCCAAGGGCGTGGGTGATCCGCAGTGCTACCAGGGTATGGCTGGCACACCCAGATTCAAGGAGGGGGACCACCTACGAGTCAAGGACAGCCCCGACCTCTTTTATAACCAGACCCCTGGATACCTGCGTGGGGTCGCTGGAACCGTTATGGAGCTGGTCTACGAAAGTCCCGCTCCTGAGGACGAAGCCTGGGGACATATCGACAAGGTCGAGTGGTTCTACGCCTTGTGTTTTCGCCATGAAGACATCTGGGATGATGATTCGTCCGACGGGAATCCTGATGACACGATACATGCCCAGGTTTCCGAACGTTGGCTGGAACCTGTGTAGGGTCCGGTTGTTCAGCGCGCTAGAGAAGCTAAGGACGGAATGGACAGGCAAACGGCAGAACCACGGTAATCGAAATTGTTATTACGGGAGTGTCATATAATGGCGCGACAAATCGCAGATATCCCCTTGGTCTTCAGCTGCTCGGGTTGTTCCAGCGCTGCCCAAACGACCAACACGCTGGCCTTGCTCCTGGATCGGGACGGTGAAGCACAAATGTCCTGCATCGCCGGCGTGGGCGGCGATATACCCAAATTTGTACGTGAGGTCACCTCTGGTCGGCCGATCCTTGGACTGGATGGCTGTCCGTTGACCTGTGTCCACAACACCCTAAAACGACATGGTGTCGAGCCTGATCGCTACGTGCAATTGCAGAGCCACGGGATAAAAAAGCGTTACGGACAGGACGCCGAAGCCGAAGACGTGGAGCGGCTCTATCCTAAGATCGTTGAACTGGCCCGGGAGCTTCGCTCGGATACGCTCTCGCCGCAAGGTGACGACCCAGAGGCTGTCCATGATAATCAATTGAGAAATTCTTCCTTGGAGGATCAAAAGCTATCCGTCAGGGGAATCCGATGAAATCCGCTACAGCAGAACAGCAGGATGTTGTTTCCGTCGAAGGAGAGCTCGGCGACCATCCGCGTAGGATGAAGGGCCAGGAATTCCTGGCGGAGTTACTGCGCCAATCGGGTACGAAGGCGATATTCTTCGTGCCGACATTCCTTTACCCGACGCTCGTAGAGTTGGCGGAAGATTCCATCAAGCGCGTGCTGTGCCACTCGGAGAAGGCGGCGGCCTATATGGCCGACGGTTACGCGCAGGCGTCGGGCAAACCGGCAGTCGTGACCACACAGGGCGGTCCCGGTGCGACGAACCTGTACGCCGGCCTGGTTGATGCATGGCAGAGCAACACGCCGGTGCTGGCAGTGACGCCGGCTCTTCCCAGTTCGCGCTACCATGGCAATTCCTATCAGGAGGCTTATGTAGACTTCCGGCCGGTGACCAAGTACGACGCCGAGGTACGGTCGATCGACAGGATGGCGGAGTTCTTCGGCAAGGCCTACCGAGAGATGACCACAGGGGCACCGCGGCCGGTGCATTTGTATCTCGATGGTGCGTTGGAATCTGCGGAGGCGGAGTTCGACTTCCGGTACTTGGATAAGCGTTACTTTTCCTATCCCGCATTCCGTCCACGAGCCGATGACGAACTGGTGGAGCAGGCTGTTCGGGAGCTTCACCAAGCTCAGAGCCCGGTGATAGTCTGCGGTCGCGGTACAGTCGTTTCAGGCGCCTGGGAAGAGATCACGGCACTGGCCGAGCGGCTGGACGTGCCGGTCACCACGACCTTGGGCGGAAAAGGCAGTATCGACGAGCGGCATTCCCTGGCGCTGGGCGTGACGGGGGCCTACCGGCGACCGACGACCGACCATGTACTCGAAAAAGCCGATCTGGTGCTCAATGTAGGCGGCCATCAGGGCGGGGCGACGACGAACATGAAGAAGCTGCCAAAGCCAGGGGTACGCGTCATCCATATTGATATCAATCCGGCTCAACCCGGCGCGAACTATCCCAATGTCCTGCCGCTGGTAGGTGATGCGCGCACAGTGCTGCGACAGATGCTGGACGTCGCGCAATTGGAAGAACAAGGTACGCACAGCGCTTGGGTGGCCGAAGCCCATGACGGGTTGCGTGCGTGGCGCGAAAGCGAGCGCGTGCATATAGAGGGAAATGCGGTCCCGATCCGACCGGAACAGTTGATGAGTGACCTGGTGAAAGCGTGTCCGGAGAATACCCTTTACGTCACGGACACGGGCTACGCCGGGACCTGGGCCGGTGCCTTCATGGATCTTCCGGCGGGGAAAAACTTCCTGCACTGCGAGGGCAGTCTGGGCTGGGCGTTCCCGGCAGCCATGGGGGCCAAGACGGCGGTGCCCGAGCGGACGGTGGTAACAATTACGGGCGACGGTGGATTTTTCTACCACCTCACAGAGCTAGAGACCGCAGTGCGCAACGGAATCAATCTGGTTACGGTGGTCCTGAACAATCAGGCTATGGCGTTTCAGACACACCTGCTGCGTTCCCTCTGGGCGGGGTCTCGCGATCTGGACAAGCTATCGGAGTTCGGCATGACGAATTTCGCCGATGTTGCCCGGGGGATGGGTGCATGGGGCGTCCAGGTTACTAACCCCAAAGACATCGCAGAAGCCGTGCGCCAAGCGATTGAACTGGACGTGCCGGCCGTAGTGGATGTGCTCATCGATCCGTCTGCTGTGGCGCCCGTGGCGGTCATGGCTGGTCAGGGAAGTCGCAGTAATGTGCGCCCTGCATCAGCCAAGTAGAAACGCCTTTGCAAACCAATTTCACCCCATAACCACTGGCTGCCAAACGCTTACTATTAAAAAAAGGGCTCTCCGGTTAAGGAAAGCCCTTCTTTATATGGTCGGAGCGGCGGGATTCGAACCCACGACCCCTACACCCCCAGTGTAGTGCGCTACCAGACTGCGCTACGCTCCGATAGGTCAGTTTCGGGTATACCGAATTACCTTTGGTAATTCGTCAGCCCGGTAAAACTGCCCGACTTTAAATATCGATTGGATTTACAGAATTTCTCAAAATTCACAAAAGAAGGTTTGAGAAATTCTGATCCAATCTAGATTTGGCCGCACTATAGGCGACGGGAAAAGTTATTCAAGCCTTGAGAATATCGCGCAGGTCTTGAAGTTCCCGGGCGATTGACGTCAGCTCCTTGCGCTGTTTTTCATCCATTCCCGAGGCCTCGGGTTGTGCCGCCTCGACAGGTTTGGGCAGGTCATCGGCGCTGCCTTCTCGCAGCAGCTTTTGTGCACCCTTGATGGTGTAGCCATTGTCGTGCAGCAGGCTTTGAATACGGCGAATCAAATCGATATCTTCGGGGCGATAATAACGTCGCCCGCCGCCGCGCTTCATCGGCTTGATATCGGGAAACTTGGTTTCCCAGAATCGCAATACATGTTGTGGAAGGTCGAGGTCTTTGGCGACTTCGCTGATGGTTCTAAAGGCCGAGGCAGACTTTTCAGTCATGGTCTTGGGACCGCGCTATTCTGATGAGCCGGGAATTCGCTTTTCGTTAATGCTGTTTTTCAGAACCTGTGAAGGACGAAAGACCAGCACCTTGCGCGGCAGAATAGGAACTTCCTCGCCGGTTTTGGGATTACGGCCAATACGTTCGCCCTTTTGACGAATGGAAAAACTGCCGAAGGAAGAAATCTTCACGGTCTGACCGCTGGCCAGAGCATCCGACATGTGTGTCAGAACCGATTCCAGCAAATCAGTTGATTCACTGCGCGACAAACCGACTCCCTGATAAACGGATTCACCCAGTTGTGCTCTCGTTACAGTCCGTCCAGCCATGTTCTGATCACCCCTTATATAAGCAATGAATGAAGCGTATCGCCCTCAAAGAAATCCGTCAATATCAAAGGTTTAGAATCGACTTCTTACATACGAACCAGAGCCGAGCCCCAGGTGAAGCCGCCGCCCATGGCTTCCATCAGAATCAGCTGTCCAGGTTTGATGCGGCCATCCTTGACGGCAACATCCAGAGCCAGAGGAATGGAGGCCGCAGATGTGTTGGCGTGGCGGTCAACGGTAATAACGACGCGGTCTTCGCCAAGTTTTAGTTTACGCGCCGTGCCCGACAGGATACGTAGATTCGCCTGATGCGGGACCAGCCAGTCGATATCGTCACGGCTCAAATTATTCGCCGCCAGCGCTTCATCAGCCACCGCCGCCAGATTGACAACGGCATGGCGGAAAACCTCTTTTCCCGACATGCGTATGTTACCGACGGTGCCGGTCGTCGACGGGCCGCCATCAACGTATAGCAAATCGTTATAGCGCCCATCGGAATGCAGATGGGTCGACAGAATGACTGACGTATCATCGATGGCGCGATCCAAAAGAACCGCAGCACCGCCATCGCCGAACAACACGCAAGTTCCCCGGTCTTCCCAATCCAGAATGCGTGAGAAAATTTCAGCGCCAATCACCAGCACTTTTTCGGCCTGTCCGGTGCGAATGAAATTATCACCGACGGCGAGCGCATAGATAAATCCGGAACAGACCGCCTGAACATCGAAGGCCGCGCCCTTCTCCATTCCCAGCATGGCTTGCACTTTCGTCGCGGTCGACGGAAAGGTCTGGTCTGGCGTCGTCGTCGCCAGCACGATCATATCGATATCTGATACTTCAGCCCCGGCATGCTTCAGGGCATCAAGGGCGGCCTTGTAGGCAATATCGGAAGTATATTCTCCGTCCGCCGCAATATGACGCTGGCGGATGCCGGTACGCTCGACAATCCATTCATCGGTAGTATCGACAATGGTTGATAACTCCGCGTTGGTCATCACGCGTTCGGGCAACCAAGACCCGCAACCAACGATCCGTGAACGAATGCTCATGATGTTTTGTTTGCACCAGGCTCTTCAGTATCAAGGTGCGACAGGTCTTCCTTGATAACGTCATTCAGGCCGTCATTGACCAATTCAGCAGCAACACCAAGGGCATTGGAAAATCCCAGGGCATCCGTGCCACCGTGACTTTTCACGCAAATACCGTTGAGGCCTAAGAACATGGCGCCGTTGTAACGGCTCGGGTCAAGACGCATGCGAAGTTTATTCAATGCCGGTTTCGCCAACAAGCCACCGGCCATCGATATCGGCGTGCTGTGCAGGGCATCCTTCAAGAACGAGCCGAACATACGGGCCGTTCCTTCGGCCGTTTTCAGCGCGATATTACCGGTGAAGCCATCGGTCACAATCACATCGACGGTACCCTTGGCGATATCATCGCCTTCAACGAAGCCATGAAAGCGGATTGGAAGGTCAATGTTTTGCAGGATATTAAAGGTCTGCTTGACGGAATCGTGTCCTTTGAGTTCTTCCGAACCAATATTCAGAATACCGATGGACGGCTGTTTGATATGGAAGACGTTTCTCGCGAAGACTTCGCCCATGACGGCGAATTGTACCAGGTTATCTGAATTGCAAACGACGTTGGCGCCCAGGTCGAGCATCAGGCTTTCGCCGCGCATCGTCGGGAAGAAACTGGCAATGGCCGGACGGTCAATGCCGGGCAGTGTCTTCAGCACGAATTTGGCCATCGCCATCAGCGCACCGGTGTTCCCTGCCGATACAACCCCGGCGGCCTCGCCCTGGCCAACGGCATTAATGGCCAGACGCATGCTTGAATTGCGGCCCGAACGAAGAGCGATACCGGGTTTTTCGTCGTTACTGACGACGTCATCTGTATGACGGATTTCACAAACCTTGCGCGCCGTCCCGTGTTTATCAAGCAGCGGCTTCAGAATTTGTTCATTGCCGTACAGCAGATAATCGACCTGCGGCAGTTTATCGCGCGCCAGCACGATCCCTTCAATGACGACTTCGGGCGCGTTGTCGCCACCCATGGCGTCTACTGATAACGTCAAGCGCGTATTCAAGGAATGATGTGTCCTTAGCTGCGGAAAGCCTGGCGGACAGGCGTCCTAGGCGGCGTCGTCAGCTTCCACGACATCACGGCCGTTGTACTGTCCACAGGACGCACAAACGTGGTGAGGGCGTTTCAGTTCGCCACATGCCGAACATTCTTCATACGAAGCTGCAGCCAACGAATCATGGGAACGGCGCATGCCGCGGCGCGACTTGGAAATTTTCTTTTTAGGAACAGCCATTTTTCAAATCTTTCTATCTCAAAGTTCCCCCTCGGGAAGCGTGCTTGATAAACAATAAAACCCTCGGGGGCAAGGTTATTAGGGTTTATTTTTTCAATGTTTCAAGGACCGCGAACGGGCTTTCAGGACCATCATCGTCATCGTCATCATTTTTACTGCCTTCAAACTCGGCTCCGGCAACGCGCGGAAACGGGTTCATCTCCAAAGATAGCTGCTCAGCCACGACCTCGCCGACGTCCAGACACCCCTCGATTAGCGGCTCTGGAGGCTCTTTTTGCATGCCAGCGCCGTCTTCGTCCGGCTCGCTCTCGCTGCCATACCATGCCTCTGTCTTTTCGCTAAATATACGCTCGAATGTCGCCTCAATCTGACTTTCAACGGGCTTTAAGGTCACCACGCAAGCCTGCGTTAATTGGGCTTTGAATGAGCCTGAAAGCCTTATTTGCCCCTTTTTCGAAGGACTAATGACGGCATCGACGGTCAATTCGCTCAAATCCAGCAGGTCAAATCGTTTCGCCAAAGCCGCCCTTTCATCCATGTTGGCCTCGGTCTGCATGGTGAAATCAACGGTGCCGAGCCGTTCGCAATCGAACAAACGGCTGAATTCTCGCGTTTCAGACATGGTTTCAGACATGGTTTCCGTCATGTTTCTTCTCCGGGGATAGCGGCAAGATCGACCTCGCCTGCCAGCAGTCGTGAAATATCCATGGCATCAATCGCTTGCCAGGATTGGCGCATGTAATTTGCCATGCGCGTCAGTTTGGCGGCCTCGATCTGCTCGCCATTATCAAGGTTGCGCTGCAGGGCAGCAATCAAGTCGCTGTCGTTATCTTCTGACATGGCCTCGTCATAGGCTTTTACCCTGCCATAAAAGGCACCGATCATTTTCTTGATGCGGCGGCTGATCCCCATATCACCAACGCCCATTTCACGCAGATTCATATCGATATCGGCGAACATATGGTCGAACAGCGCCTGACTAAGCGCGCGGGCGGCCTCTGATTCGTCCTTCAGTCGCCGCATGACCAGAACCGCATGCACCGTGATCATGTCGAGGCGTCCCTCGGTAGTGTCAGCAACACCGCAATGCAGGTAAAATGCCGGGTCGCGGGACCTTAAAACCAGCCGTTTATACAAACCGGCGACGGCTTTTTGTTCCTGGGTAGAGCCGAAAAATTTCGAAAAAATCATTTTTTTGGTCCGCAAAAACAGCGAATGGGGTACAAGCAGCGACGTCGTGATACTATATCACGTCTACACATTGTTAATTTTTGGTCGGCTAGTAATCATGTCGAGGGTCATGCAATCAAGCGTTTTCTTAAAACGGACGGCCACAGTCCTGGGCATTGCTGTCCTTGGCGGGGCTTTACTTGCCTGCGCGCCCCGGCTGGACTCACGCGGCAACAAGCCAGACCCTGATCGGCTGGCTGAAATTGTCCCCGGCGAAGTATCGCGCGAGGAAGTCTCGGAAATTCTTGGCTCCCCTTCCAGTGTCGCGGTTTTCGACCAGGAAACATGGTTTTATATCAGCCAGCGTACCGAAACCCTGGCGTTTCTGGAGCCTGAACTGAAAGAACGGGAAATCATCATCCTGCGCTTCGATGACAAGGGTATCCTAGCTGCTGTCGAAACCCGCTCGGCGGAAGATGGAAAAGATGTCCTGCCGGTCGATCGCAAAACCCCAACCGCCGGTAACGAAATCAACTTCTTCGAGCAAATCTTCGGCAACCTGGGAAGATTTAATAAATAGCTCTTGATTAGCGCACCCTTCCGATGGCGCATTCTCTGGAAGTCCGACTTTAAAAAGGAAACAGGAGCCAGGCTTTGAAAAACCTGACTCCTGTCACCAAACTAGTTTTGACTTTCAGAGGCCCCAAAAAGCCATGAGGCGAAGAGCCTCGTCCGGCGATTGAGGGGCAATAATCCTAAGCCATGATTGCCAGTAGCAAGATCGCCATGATGTTGATGATCTTAATCATCGGGTTGATGGCGGGGCCAGCGGTGTCCTTGTAAGGATCGCCGACCGTATCACCGGTCACCGCGGCCTTGTGGGCATCAGAGCCCTTGCCGCCATGATTGCCGTCTTCGATGTACTTTTTGGCGTTGTCCCAGGCACCACCACCCGATGTCATCGACAGTGCGACGAACAACCCGGTAACGATGGTTCCCAGAAGCATCGCGCCCAGCGTCGAGAACGCGGCTTCCTGTCCGGCAATCGGCGAGATGACAAAATACACAATCCACGGAGCCAGAACCGGCAGCAATGACGGCAGGATCATTTCACGGATCGCGGTTTTCGTCAGCATATCGACACAGGTGCCGTATTCGGGCTTGCCGGTGCCTTCCATGATGCCGGGGATTTCCTTGAACTGACGACGGATCTCGACAACCAGTTCACCACCGGCGCGGCCGACAGCCATCATCCCCATGGACCCGAACAGGAACGGCAGCATGCCGCCGATGAACAGGCCAACGACCACAAACGGGTCTTGCAGGGTGAAGGTGACGTTAAGGTCCGGGAAATAGTGCCCGAGGTCTTCCGTGTAGGCAGCAAACAGAACCAGAGCGGCAAGACCAGCTGACCCAATGGCATAGCCCTTGGTCACGGCCTTGGTGGTGTTGCCGACGGCGTCCAACGCATCGGTCGTGTTGCGTACATCTTCCGGCAATTCCGCCATTTCGGCGATGCCACCGGCGTTATCGGTCACCGGACCAAAAGCATCCAGTGCCACGACGATACCGGTCAGGGCCAGCATGGTGGTTGCTGCAATGGCCAGACCGAACAAACCGGCAGTCATATAAGAAACCAGAATGCCCGCACAGATAACAATCACCGGCATTGCCGTTGCTTCCATGGAGATGGCCAGACCCTGAATGATGTTGGTCGCATCACCGGTGATCGAAGCCTTGGCAAGACTTTGCACAGGACGGTGTTCGGTGCCGGTGTAGTATTCGGTGATCCAAACGATCAGGCCGGTCACGACCAAACCGGTCACGGCACACACAAACAGGTCCATGCCGGTAAATGTTACGTCACGGGTTGTTGTGAAGCTGGCATCGAAGCCAAACATCTGGCTGATGACGACGGCGATCAAAACCGCCGAAATTACGGCTGATGCAATCAGTCCCTTGTACAGGGCCCCCATGATGTTGTTGCTGGCACCCAGCTTGACGAACCATGTGGAAACGACAGAGCCCAGAATACAGACCGCGCCAATGACCAGCGGAAACGCCATCATCGCTTCCTGGGTATGCCCGGTGAAGAATATCGCGGCCAGAATCATCGTTGCCACGATGGTCACCGCATAGGTTTCAAATAAATCGGCTGCCATACCGGCACAGTCGCCAACGTTGTCGCCGACGTTATCGGCGATGACGCCCGGGTTGCGGGGATCGTCTTCGGGGATACCGGCTTCGATCTTGCCAACCAGGTCAGCGCCGACATCGGCACCCTTGGTGAAAATACCACCGCCCAGACGGGCGAAGATGGAAATCAGGGAAGCACCAAAGCCCAAGGCAACGAGCGCTTCAAGCAAGTGACGCATGCCGTCGGGGGTGTCGGCAAGGCCAACAGAGCGCAGATACACGTAGTACATGGAGATACCGAGCAACGACAAACCGACAACCAACATGCCGGTAATGGCCCCCGATTTAAAAGCGATGTCCAGACCACCGGCCAGACCGACCGAACGGGCGGCTTCGGCGGTGCGCACATTGGCGCGGACAGAAACATTCATGCCGATATATCCAGCAATACCTGACAGGATTGCACCGATGAAGTAGCCAACGGCAACATCAAGCCCAAGCTTCATGCCCAACAGAATGCCAATAACGACGCCAACCACGGCGATTGCTGTGTATTGACGATTAAGATAGGCACGAGCCCCTTCCTGAATGGCAGCGGCGATTTCCTGCATCCGATCGTTTCCGGCCGGAGCCGCCAAAACGGCACGAATGGCATAGACACCATAAAGCAGTGCGATCACACCACCTGCAATAACCAGCATGTACAAATTCGACATAATGTTTGGAAACCCCCTATGTGAGACTCAAATTTTCTCGATAGTGCAAAGGAATTGGACGACGAGAATCGCCCGAAGATGACAGAAATCTAATATAAAAGCAATGTTGGATGAGCAACCGTTTTCATCAGATTTTCGAAGCGGACCGGGATTATTGTTCATTCATGGATTCGACCACAACCTTGTGAAGAATATCGGGTCCGGCAATCTTGTCGCCGATCAATTTCATGCGTCCACTGAGTATTTCTGCGTTTAACTTGCGTTGCTTGCTGATGACCCTCGGGATAAAGGCATACAAATCACGCAGGAATCCATCGCTCAGGCGCGGCAGAATTTTGGTTATCTTTTCCTCGTTTTCCGTGCCCTTAACCTGCAACTTGACGCCAATAACCACAGTGGCGATGACCTCGTTTCCAGAGAAAACAGGAATGATCAGCGAATCCAGAGGAATGTCGATGGGCGGGACTTCTGGCTCCGCTTCTTTTTCTGCTTCCGCCGTTTCATCGACAGGAGCAAAGGGCCCGACCTCCATCCATTTCATGACACTGATGGTGCCACCTGACAGCATCAGCAGAACGGCGAAGGCAATAACGATTTTTTTAATGTCCATGGATTAATCACGGCTCCAACATGACAGACGATTAATTACAGGGACTGTATCGCGTCAGCGGCTCGGGCGGAATTAAAAATGCCGGAAACCGGAAATCCCGTCGGCAGATATTTCATCCCCATCCGCATCAATCAACTTGATGCCCTCGCTTTCATGCATTTCTCCGATGACGGTAACGTCAACGTTTGCCTTATTGGCTGCTTCCTCAACGACAATCCTGTTCGCTGCTGGTGCCGTGAACAACAGTTCATAATCTTCACCGCCGCCAAGAACATCAACCATGTTCCCGCCGGATGCCTTCATTACCGTATCCGTGATCGGTATCCGCTTTATTTCAATGCGAGCGCCAAGTCCTGAATGACGGCATATATGGCCCAGGTCCTGAACTAGCCCGTCAGAAATATCTATTGCCGAATGAGCCAACCCGCCCAGACCGCGCGCCAGATCAATGCGCGGTTGCGGGCGGTAATGTCGCTGCACAAGGATTTCAGCCTCGGCCTCGCTCAACCCCTCGACCTCGCCCCGCAGGACCCGAAGCCCCATTGCCGAGGCCCCAATATCGCCCGAAACAAAAACAAGATCTCCGGGCTTGGCCCCCGAACGGCGCAGTTCCCGGCCCGGCTCAACCCGACCGAATGCTGTTATGCACATGCTTAAAGGCCCCGACGTCGACACAGTATCGCCACCGATCAGGGCGATGCTGAACATCTGTTGTTCGACGCCCAGGGCTTGAGAAAAACCATCAAGCCAGTCATCGCCGGGATGTTGGGGCAACGCCAATGACAAGGTGTAGGCAAATGGCTCCGCCGCCATTGCCGCCAGATCGGACAAATTAGAGCGTAGCGCCTTGGCGGCGATGTAAGCCGCGGGGGTATCGTCAAGAAAATGAACGCCGGACACCAGCATATCGGTGGTCACGACAATGTTTCGGGCATCTGCAACATCAAGTACGGCGGCATCATCGGTTAACCCGAATGCGCCGTCATATGATGTCGACAACGGCGCGAACCAGGTTTCGATCAGCTCGAACTCTCCGGCACCGTCATCTTTGTCGGACATGGGTTAGCCCTCGTTGGCTTGTTTCATTTCCGGAGCGCGCAGCGCATGGGCGAGTTTATCGAGCACGCCATTGACCATGCCCGGTTGAGACTTCTCGTAAAATGCCTTGGCGACATCGACATATTCACTGATCACGACCTTGGCCGGAACATCGGACTTTACCAGCAACTCGTAGGTGCCGGCCCTGATGATGACGCGCAACAGCACTTCCAGCCGCTCGACCGTCCAGTCACTGCTCAGTGCCGGGCCGATCATGCCATCGATATCGTCTTTGCGCTCACTAACGCCACGCACCAGTTCGGCCAATTGCCCGGCGTCTGTTTCGGCCAACGTCGACAGGTCTTCATCCCCGGGCTCGGCCTCTGGCTCGCCGTCTTTCGGCTTCCAACGGTTCCTTAAGAATTCATCGAGAACGGAATCGGCTGCAACACCGGTCAGTTCCATCTCATAGAGCGCCTGTACGGCAGCAAGTCTGGTGGCGCTACGGGTGTTTTGATCGTTCATCGGGAACACTCACCTAGGGACAAGACGTAGCTCTTTCTTGACTTCCATCATCCGCATGCAGGCCTTTGCAGCAACACCGCCCTTGTCACCTTGTTCAGGGTCCGAGCGATAACGTGCTTGTTCCTGATTTTCACAGGTCAGAATGCCATAACCAAGCGCAATGCTGTAATCCATGGTCAGGTCCATCAGGGCGCGGGCAGATTCCTCGCAAACGTAATCATAATGGCTGGTTTCGCCTCGAATAACGCAACCCAGGGCCACGAACCCTGAATAACGATTCATGGCCGATCCAATTTCCATGGATCGGATAGCGAACCGAATGGCCTGGGGAACCTCGAAGGCTCCTGGAACGGCAAGCCGTTCATGGACCAATTCGGCCTTATCAAGGACGGCGACGGCACCTTTGTACAAATCGTCGCCGATATCTTCGTAAAAACGACCCTCGACGATCAGGATGCTGGGGGATTCACTCATAACCTTTAGCTTTCAGATTTAATCGGGCGTTGTTCGACGACGCTCAGGCCGTAGCCTTCAAGCCCGACGATGGTTTTTTGTGTGTTCGACAGAAGGATCATATCTTTTACGCCGAGATCGAGCAAAATTTGCGCACCGACACCATAGTCGCGCAGCTCGCCGGACTTCTGTACATCTTCACCAATCTTGTGACGGACCATGTCCGACACTCCGGTACGAGACGGCTCACGGATCAGCACGATGACACCCCTGCCCTCAGCTCCGATCTGATCCATGGCCCTGGATAACTCCCCTGCCTTGCCCGACGACGCATCGCCAAGCACATCGTCAAGCGCATTCAGGGTATGCATGCGCACTGGTACAGGTTTGCCATCCTGAATATCGCCTTTAATCAGCGCCACATGTTCGGCATAGGCGATGCGATTGACATAAACGGCCATTTTGAACTCGCCGCCGTGGACGCTCTCGAACGGCGCTTCGACAACCCGTTCGATCAGGCTGTCGTTCTTAAGGCGATAGGCAATCAGGTCGGCAATGGTGCCAATATTCAATTCATGCTTTTGGGCGAATTCAATCAGGTCCGGCAACCGTGCCATGGTGCCGTCTTCATTCATGATTTCACAGATCACGCCCGATGGGTTCAAACCGGCCATCCGCGAGACATCGACAGCGGCTTCGGTATGTCCGGCCCGAACCAGAACGCCGCCATCGCGCGCTTCCAACGGGAAGATATGCCCGGGACTGGCAATGTCGTCCTTGCCCTTGGTCGGATCAGTGGCAGCGGCAATGGTGCGCGCCCTGTCGGATGCCGAAATACCGGTGGTTACGCCCTCGCGTGCCTCGATCGACACGGTAAACGCCGTTTGATGACGGGAATCATTGTGCTGTGCCATCAGCGGCAGGCCCAGCTCTTCGACCCGTTCCGGGGTCAGCGTCAGGCAGATCAGTCCACGGCCATATTTAGCCATGAAGTTAATCGCGTCAGGCGTTGCCATTTGCGCCGGAATAACCAGATCGCCCTCGTTCTCGCGTTCCTCGTCATCGACAAGGATGAACATGCGTCCGTTACGGGCGTCTTCGATAATGTCCTCGATAGAGGATAGATGTTTGCTGTGTGGCACTTAATTTGGGTCTTTCGGACTATTTCTTTTCAAGAAGCCGCGCAACATAGCGTGCAAGCATGTCGATTTCTACATTAACAACGTCATCGGAGGAAAGTTTTCCAAGGGTCGTTGATTGTTGAGTATGGGCAATAAGGTTGATGCCGAATTCACATCCTTGCCCGGAATCGGTCACTTCGTTGACGGTCAACGATACTCCGTCAATGGTGATTGAGCCCTTCGGCGCGATAAAAGCCGACAATTCGTCGGGCGCATTGAAGGTAATGCGCAGGGAATCCCCCTCGGGCACAACGCCTGAAACCCGCGCCGTGCCATCGACATGACCCGAAACGATATGGCCACCAAGTTCATCGCCAGCCGTCAATGCGCGCTCCAGATTAATCGCGGTGCCGACCTGCCAACCGCCAAGCACTGTTTTCGACAGGCTTTCACCTGAAACCTCAATGGCGAACAAGCCCGGCGATGTCTCGACAACCGTCATACAGGCCCCGGAACAGCAGACCGACGCGCCGATATCTATACTGGCGGTGTCATAGGACGTGGCGATTTCCATGCGCGTATCGCCCACGGTCTTAATACTGCGCACTTCGCCAATATCGGTAATGATTCCGGTAAACATCAGGTTTAAGTCTTCTTTCCGTCGTCGCGTTGGTAGGTTTCGTACAGGTCACGGCCGACAAGCTCAAGGCCGGATCGCACATATGCCGGGGCTTTACCAAGTTTTTCAACACCAAACGCTGCCGCGGATGGAATGCCATCGCCACCAATCAACATCGGTGCGTGATACCAGGCCAGATGATCGACGAGGTCAGCGTGCAAAAATTCTCCGGCCAATTTGCCGCCGCCTTCGATCAAAACACGGGTCAGGCCACGCTCGCCGATGGCTTGGGCGATGGCTTCCGGGCGCGGACGACCGGCACTCGAAGCCTCGACACGAACAATATGAACATTCTTTTTTATCAATGCATTGGCAGTGTTTTCATCGGCATCGGTTGAGCACACAATCCATGTCGGAACCTTCCCCGCCGTCTCGACCAAAGTGCTGGACAATGGCAATCTGAGCGAAGAGTCCGCAACAATGCGAACCGGTGAGTACGCATCCATTCCGCCAAGCCGGCAGGTCAGGCTTGGGTTGTCTGACAGGGCCGTGCCGATGCCGACCATGATTGCATCATGACGGGCGCGGAGCATATGCGCCGTCAACCGGGACTCTTCGCCAGTAATCCATTGGCTGTCGCCACTGCGGGTGGCAATACGGCCATCCAGACTGGTCGCTGCCTTCAAGGTAAAAGACGGGCGGCCCTTGCCGACACGGGTAATGAAACCAGCATTCAGGGCCAGGGCTTCGTCTTTTAGAACTCCTTCGGTGATCTTGATACCAGCGGCCTTGAGCATTTTGGCCCCTTTACCCGAGACCCGGGAGTCAGGGTCGGTACATGCGATGACGACACGCGCAACGCGTGAATCAATTAATACCTGAGCACAGGGCGGCGTTTTGCCCTGGTGGGAACAGGGCTCGAAGGTGACATAGGCGGTTCCGCCCCGAGCCTTGTCGCCAGCCCGTTGCAAAGCAACCGTTTCCCCATGCGGTCGCCCGCCAACCGCCGTCCATCCTCGCCCGGCCACATGACCATCGGAATCAACGACGACACAACCAACCGACGGATTGGGCGCGGTCATGCCGATACCGCGACGGGCCAGCGTCAGGGCCGTCCGCATATGGTCGATGTCCGTTTGGTGTTGTTTGTTGCCCGTCATTGATGACCTGCCCAGGGCCGAATATCCGTTATGCGCCGTTCTCGTCGCCGCCCAGTTCACCGATAAAGTCTTCAAAGTCGCTGGCCTCGCGGAAGTTCTTGTAAACAGAGGCAAAACGCACGTAAGCAACCATGTCCAGATCAAGCAGGTTATCCATGATCATCTCGCCGATGACCTTGGTCGGAATCTCGCTCTCACCAAGGGTTTCAAGGCGTCGCTGGATACCGTTTACGATCAATTCAATACGATCCTGATCGACAGGACGTTTGCGCAGGGCGATCTTCAGGGAACGCACCACCTTGTCGCGATCAAACGGAACCTTTTCATTGTCCTTCTTGACCACCAGCAGCTCGCGCAACTGCACCCGCTCGAACGTTGTGAAGCGCGAACTGCACGACGGGCAATAACGCCGCCTGCGAATGGTTGCGTTATCTTCGGTCGGCCGGGAGTCCTTGACCTGGGTATCCCCGTTTCCACAAAACGGACAGCGCATGAAAAGTCTCCTCTAGATGTCTTGGTAAATTGGGAATTTACGACAAAGTTCCACGACCTGTTCGGCGGCTGCCGCCTCGGCCGTTGAATTGTCGTCCGGATTTGCGGCAAGACCGTCAAGCACATCGCCGATCAGATTGCCAACGGTGCGGAATTCATCGACTCCGAAACCGCGCGTCGTCGCCGCAGGCGAGCCCAGCCGTACGCCCGATGTCACCATCGGCTTTTCCGGATCGAACGGAATACCGTTCTTGTTGCAAGTCATGCGGGCCCGATCAAGGCTCTGTTCCGCATCACGCCCGGTCAGTCCCTTGGGCCGTAAATCGACCAGCATCAGGTGCGTGTCGGTGCCGCCCGATACAATATCCAGTCCCCGATCGACCAATGTTTCGGCCAGCACCTTGGCGTTGGTTGCAACATTGGTGATGTAATCTTTGTAATCCGGTTGTAAGGCCTCGCCGAAAGCGACCGCCTTGGCGGCAATCACATGCATCAACGGTCCGCCCTGAAGCCCCGGAAAAACAGCGGAATTGATCTTCTTGGCGATGTCTTCGTTATTGGTCAGCACCATGCCGCCACGCGGTCCGCGCAGGGTCTTGTGCGTGGTCGTGGTGACGACATCGGCAATGCCAATCGGGCTTGGGTGCGCACCTGTTGCGACCAATCCGGCAAAATGCGCCATATCGACCATGAACAGCGCCCCGACTTCGTCGGCAATGGCCCGGAAACGGTCAAAATCGATGACCCTGGGGTAAGCCGAACCACCGGCGATGATCAGCTCTGGCTTGTGTTCACGGGCCAGCTTCTCGACTTCATCGAAATCAATCAGTGCGTCTTCCTTGCGCACACCGTACTGAACGGCATCGAACCACTTACCCGACTGTGCCGGCGGTGCGCCGTGGGTCAAGTGCCCCCCTGCGGCCAGCGACATCCCCATAATACGGGCACCGGGCTTCAGCAGCGCCAGCATCACAGCCCCATTGGCTTGCGCACCGGAATGGGGCTGAACATTGACGAATTCACAGCCAAACAGCTTTTTCGCCCTCTCGATGGCCAGACTTTCAGCAACATCGACGTATTCACAACCGCCGTAATAGCGACGTCCCGGATAGCCTTCGGCATATTTGTTGGTCATCACCGAGCCTTGGGCCTGCATGACGGCGCGCGATACGATGTTTTCAGACGCGATCAGTTCGATCTGATCTTGTTCACGACGCAATTCATCGGTGATCGACGCCAACAGTTCCGGGTCCCGGTCGGCCAGCGACTGGGTAAAGAATTTTTCGTGTGCGGTGGACGGATAATTCCCTGACATATCAGTAGATTCCTTGATTTTAAGGGTTCGACAGTTTTTCAACGCGCCGTTCATGACGGCCGCCTTCAAATTCGGTCTCCAGGAACACTTTCAGGCAATCCCTGGCAAGATCGATACCGGTCATACGGCCACCGAAAGCGATGACGTTAGCGTTATTATGCTGACGGGACAGTTTCGCCCCAAGGGCATCATGAATAAGGGCGCAGCGGACTTCAGCAATACGGTTTGCGGCGATGGAAATACCGATACCACTGCCACATACCAGAACCCCGCGCGTCGCCTGACCATCGCGGATGGCATGGCCCAGGGCATAACCGAAATCGGGATAATCGACAGACTCAGTCCCAGACCCCAGGTCGAGGATCTCAAATCCCAGTTCCTTGATGGTCTCGATCAGGGCCAGTTTAAGGTCATAGCCGCCATGGTCACAGGCGACTGCAATAGTTTCAGAGGACATGCTTAATCTTCTTCTTAGAAATCATATAAACGAGGAGTACTCCCAGACTTGACACTAGATACCATATATCGCGATGGCATGCCAAGACGCCACAACCTGTCGGGGACTCAAAAACCGGTTTTTTTAAGGGGTCAACCGCCGAGTTTCTTGTTGATGACGTAGAAAAGCTTCTGTGCCGCAACCCGTTTCAGGGTCGCCTCGCCGCGAGCCCTGTCGCCGACCATGGTCACTTCAATGCCGGTAATGGGATCGATGGCGACCACGCGCACCGAACGGCTGTTGGTATAATGCAGCTCGTACAGGACTTCTCGTCTTTTGGAATTTCGATTCGCCATTTTCCCATTATATGCATTTCGGCTGGATTTGAACGTCACAAACGATATGCTGCGCGGACTGGGAACTTCTTGATATGAACGGAACAACCAATTGAGCGACAACACCTTTCACGCAACTGGATCATTTCCAGGCACCCGTCTCAGACGCAACCGGTCGGATGATTTCACCCGCCGCCTGGTCTCGGAAAACAGCCTTTGCGTCGATGACCTGATCTGGCCGGTTTTCGTGGTCGAAGGAACTGCTGAGCGACAGGCCGTCGCCTCGATGCCGGGTGTCGAACGCCTGTCCATTGATTTGCTCACAGATGCCGTCGGCGAAGCCGCGTCGCTGGGTATTCCCGCGGTCGCCGTGTTCCCGATGACCGACCCGGCGAAAAAGACCCCAGATGCCGTCGAGGCAATCAATTCCGACAATCTGATCTGTCGCGCCGTTGCCGCCATCAAGGACGCCCATCCGAACATCGGCGTTATCTGCGATGTGGCACTTGATCCCTATAACAGCGACGGTCACGACGGCTTGCTGCGTGATGGCGTCATCGTCAATGATGAAACGGTCGATATGCTGTGCCGTCAGGCGATTGTCCAAGCCACGGCTGGCTGCGATATCGTCGCCCCATCCGATATGATGGATGGTCGCGTCGGGGCCATTCGTACAGCGCTTGATCAGTCAGGCTTCCAGAATATAAAAATCATGTCCTATGCGGCCAAATACGCGTCCGCATTCTATGGCCCGTTCCGCGATGCCGTCGGCTCCGGCGGGGCTTTGAAGGGCGACAAGAAAACCTATCAGATGGACCCGGCCAATTCCGACGAGGCATTGCGCGAAGTGGCGCTTGATATAAACGAGGGTGCCGACATGGTAATGGTCAAGCCGGGAATGCCGTATCTGGACATCATCCGGCGCATCAAGGACACTTTTGGCATTCCGACCTTCGCCTATCAGGTCAGTGGCGAATACGCCATGATCAAGGCCGCCACCCAGAACGGCTGGCTGGATAACGACAAGGTTGTGGTGGAAAGTCTGGTTGCTTTCAAGCGTGCAGGAGCCAACGGCGTACTGACCTATCTGGCGCCGGAAGTCGCGAAACTGCTTAAATAATCGAAGCTTAAGTCTATTCTTCTTTGACCATGTCGAGCAGATTGCCGACATCGAGAACGACCAAGAGTTTGTCGTCCAGACGATAAACGCCGCTGGCAAATTCCCGCCACAGAGGATCAAGCGTGCTGGGGCTGTTTTCGTAGTATTCCTTGGACAGGCCGATAACGTCGCCGACCTTGTCAACCAACAGGGTATAGAGTTCGTTCTGCTGTTCGATGGTGACGCCCATGCTGACGCCGTCATCATCGCGCTTATCAAGGCCCAGACGCACACGCACATCAACGACGGTGACAATGCGGCCACGCAGATTGATGGAGCCTTTGACTTCGGGCGGTGCCAGCGGGACCGACGCGATACGGTCGGGAACCAAAATGTCCTGAACCTGCAGGACCGGAATACCGAACATCTGACCCTTGATGTAAAACGTGACGAAACTTTCGAGATCTTTGCTGGCAATCGCATCGATCTCGTGGTGGTCCGTTGTCGCAAGGGCCTGATTCATGGAACTCTCCGCTTCGGTAAATATCTTAAATCACTGAACAAAATCATACACTCAGAGTTCTATATAGTCACGATTTCGGTCAGTACTCAAAAAAAAACATCATTTATGCCCTCTTGAACATCATAATCTGCAAGGTCATCATTTGATGATGAGATTCTTCAGGAGGAGATGACATGCAGAAAACAGCGCATATCCTTGGTTTATTCGTGCTTCTGGGGCTTGCCGCCTGCACGCCGACGGTCATTTCTGACGCTGCACAGGCGGCTTTCGAAGACCGCATCACCGAAGATCAGGTCACTGATTTGAAAATTGCCAGCAACCTGTTGGGGCGATTGGCGAAAAAAGACAAAAACCTGGCACTCGATATCGGCGTCGATGTGTGGGAACAGCGAATGCTGCTGACCGGTACCCTTGATGACGGAGCTACTATCGACACCGTCGTCGAGATGGCCCGGGCCGATGGCCGCCTGAAGATCATCTACAATGAAATCAGACTGGTATCGACGTCGGAGCGCGCTGCGCGGCGCGAACAATCCGAAACCAGCGACAGTGGCGCGAAAACCGGCCTCAAACAGACCGTCAGTGACTACTGGATCGAAACCAAAATCAAAGGCCAGTTACTGACAGCCAAGGATGTCCGCTCGGTCAATTACCGTTGGCGTTCGGTCAAGAACACGGTTTACCTGATTGGACGTGCCCGCTCAGCCGAAGAACTGGACAGTGTGCTGACCTTCATCCGCGATACGAAAGGCGTCGGCAACGTCAAACACTTCGTCGAGATCAAACCGGTTAGCTAGACGGTCCCAATATCTTGATTGCTGTCTCATGCAATCCCGTCAAGTTGTCCCTCAGGCGGTTGATATCAGTAGGTGACAATTTCGGGACCCATGAACAGTGTCGGCATCCATGTGGATATCCACGGAATGTATGTGACCATAATCAGGAAAACGAACATGATGGCGACAAATGGCATTGCCGCCTTGACCACATTCATCACCGACATCTGTGCCACCCCTGCTGTGACAAACAGGTTTAAGCCTACCGGTGGTGTAATCATGCCGATCTCCATATTAACGACCATGATGACGCCTAAGTGAATGGGGTCGATACCCAACTGCATGGCGATTGGGAAAACCAACGGCGCGACGATGACCAGCAATCCTGACGGTTCCATGAACTGGCCACCAATCAACAGGATAATGTTGACGATGACCAGGAACATAATGGGCCCGAAGCCTGCACTTAACATGGCTTCGGTGATCATCTGCGGAATGCGTTCTTCGGTCAGCACATGCTTCAGGATAAGGGCATTGGCGATGATAAACATCAGCATGATGGTCAACTTGCCTGCCTCGAACAGCGACTTTTTCGTGTCCGGGTGCCACAGCACGGCCATGACGCGTACCGGCAGGAATCCCTTGCGTTTCCCTTCCTTGCTAAACGGTCCCATATCGCGATAGACGAAGTT
>JABHGV010000035.1 GCA_018671895.1 Rhodospirillaceae bacterium
CCGTGGCCGAATTTGTGGGCGCTTTTCTTTAGCCCCAGGGTTGTGAGAACCGCCCCGTGGGCAACGCCGCCGAGTGCCAATATCGCCTTCAGGTTCTCCATAGCGGCTATTTCATCGACAAGAAAGGGGCCGCAAGCCCTTGCTTCTGCTGCCGTCACCCGGTTTTCCGGTGGCACGCAACGGACAGCATTGGTAATCCGGCAATTGACCAGCCTTAGCCCGTCATCGGCTTTGGCCCCGAAGTTGCCTTCGGCCAGCCCGAATTTTATCAAAGTCGGATACAGCAAATCGCCGGCGGCATCACCTGTGAAGGGCCGGCCGGTGCGATTGGCCCCCCGCATACCCGGGGCCAAGCCGACAATCAACAGACCGGCATCAATAGCGCCAAACGACGCGACCGGTGCATTGTGCCAGTCGGGGTGGTCGCGACGGCTGTCGTTGCGATAGTCAACAAGCCTGGGACAAAGCGAACAGTCCGGGCCGGGTTCGGGCATTGCAGCCATGCCGATCAGGCCGTCTCCAGATGCAGGAAGCTGTCGTCCGGCTGGTCCGGGTGATCATCATCGGCACTGCTTGCGCCACTGCGCCCGATGTGTTCGCGCAGATCGGCCAACTCGATGAAGAAATCAGCCTGACGGCGCAGTTCATCGGCGGCCATTGGCGGGTGCGACTGCACAGTACTGATGATGGTGACGCGTGCGCCTTTGCTTTGGGCGGCATCGACCAGATAGCGAAAATCGCCATCGCCGGAAAACAGCACGATGTGATCAAGTTTTTCAGCCATTTCAAGGACATCGACGGCGATTTCGATATCCATGTTGCCCTTGATCTTGCGGCGGCCCTGGGTGTCTGTAAATTCCTTGGCCGGTTTCGTGACCATGGTGTAGCCGTTGTAATCCAGCCAGTCGACGAGGGGACGGATCGGCGAATATTCCTGATCTTCCAACAGTGCCGTGTAATAGTATGCGCGGATCAGGTTGCCTTCGGATCGGAAGATGTTGAGCAATTGCTTGTAGTCAATATCGAAACCCAGTGCGCGCGCCGACGCATACAGGTTAGAGCCGTCGATAAACAACCCGATACGTTCATTGGGATAAAATTTCATGGGGAATAAATCCTTTAATAACAATCGCTTGTACGTTTTTTAAAAATATATTTGGTATCAGGTATTTAAAAAATTTCTCGTTAATGAATACCGTATAGGTAAGCACCCTACGGGGGGGCTGCAAGGTGAATATGAATTCTTTACGCCCGAAAGGCGCAATCATCGTCGGCATAGGGGCCAATTTGGCCAGCCCGGAGCATGGCGCACCCGGCGATGCCTGTATCGCCGCCGTTCAGGCGCTGGCCGAGGCCGGCCTGACGGTTATTCAGCAGTCGCCCTGGTATGAAAGCGCGCCGGTGCCGGTATCGGACCAGCCGTGGTACGTCAACGGTGTCATCGAAGTGCAAACATCGCTGTCGCCAAAAGACCTGATGGGGCTGCTGGCGGCGACGGAACAGCGATTTGGTCGCATCCGCACTGTGCGCAACGAAGCACGGGTGCTGGACCTGGACCTGATTGCCTATGGCGAGCGCGTGGAAACGGGTGATGGCGAAGAGACACAAGCCCTCGTTATCCCCCATCCGCGGCTGCATCAGCGGGCCTTTGTGCTGCTGCCATTGGCCGATATTTTGCCCGATTGGCGTCATCCCGTTACGGGTTTGGGTGCCGTGGAAATGACAGCGGCGCTGCCTGACGGGCAGGAAATCCGCAAACTCGTTTAAAATAAAGGCATTCTGGGGCCGATACGGGCTCTATTTGTCTTGCCATAAAGTGTTCTGCACAATATATAATCGGCGCAGATAAACATCCCACTTAAGTCCGGAGACGACGACAGATGGCACGAGTAACCGTTGAAGATTGCGTAACCAAAATTCCCAACCGTTTCGAGTTGGTGATGCTGGCTGCGCAGCGGGCACGCAATATCACCGCCGGGGCCGCCCTGACGGTGGAAAAGGACAATGACAAGAACCCCGTCATTTCGCTGCGTGAAATCGCCGATGAAACTCTTGATCTGGGCGAACTTGAAGAAGCACTCGTCACTGGGCTACAGCGTCACGTCGAAATGGACGAGCCGGAAGAAGAAGATATGGACATGCAGTTGATCCAGCAGGGCATGGAAGGCGAAGGTAATGCCGAGCCGGAAGCAAAACCAAAGGTCAAGGGCATGTACGAAGACGTCGACGAAGTTTCCGAGCCTGACGAAGGCGCATCCGAAGGGAAGTAATCTTCCCGTTGTCGGAGGAGCATCGGTGACACAACCATGATCCGGCAAGTTGAACTCGTCGAACTGGTCAAATCCTACGACCCCAACAGCAATGAAGACGCCCTGAACCGCGCCTACGTCTTTTCCATGAAGGCGCACGGTTCGCAAAAACGTGCGTCCGGCGACCCGTATTTCCTGCACCCGCTTGAAGTCGCCGGTATCCTGACCGATTACAGGCTCGACACCTCGACCATCATCACAGCCTTATTGCACGACACCATCGAAGACACCCTGGCGACCCAGGAAGAGGTCGAAGGCCTGTTTGGTGACGAGATTGGCGCGCTGGTCGACGGGGTGACCAAGCTGACCCGTATCGAAATGCAATCGGATCACGCCAAGCAGGCGGAAAATTTCCGCAAGCTGCTGCTGGCAATGTCCGAAGACATTCGTGTCCTGCTGGTCAAACTGGCCGACCGGCTGCACAACATGCGGACCCTGCATTTTATCAAAAAAGAAGATAAGCGCCGTCGCATTGCCATGGAAACCATGGAAATTTATGCGCCGCTGGCCGAACGCATCGGTATGCAGGAAATGAAGAATGAACTGGAGGATCTGGCCTTTGCCCAGATTAATCCGGAAGCCCGCGATTCAATCGTCGCCCGGCTTGATTTCCTGCGCAAGGAAGGCAGTGACCTGATCGTCAGGATCGAAAAGGAGTTGAAAAAAACTCTCGAAGACGGCGGCTTGAAGGACGTAATGATCAATGGTCGCGAAAAACTTCCATATTCCATCTGGCGCAAGATGCAGCACAAGGACGTCAGTTTCGAACAACTGTCCGATATCATGGCCTTCAGGATCATCGTGCCTGACGTCAATGATATCTATAAGGCGCTGGGGGTTCTGCACGATGCCTATCGGGTCGTGCCCGGACGCTTCAAGGATTACATCAGTACACCCAAGCCGAACGGCTATCGCTCCTTGCACACCGGTGTTTTGGGACCCGAACAGCACCGCATCGAAATACAACTGCGCACCGGCGATATGCACGAGATCGCCGAAAATGGTGTCGCCGCACACTGGACCTATAAACAGGGCAAAGAGCGGACCGAAGGCAGGCAGTATCGTTGGATCCGCGAGCTTCTGGATATTCTTGAACACGCCACCGGTCCGGAAGATTTCCTTGAACACACCAAGATGGAAATGTTTCAAGATCAGGTGTTCTGCTTCACCCCCAACGGTGATCTGATTAACATGACCCACGGTGCCACGGCCGTCGATTTCGCCTATGCGGTTCATTCCGAAGTCGGCGACAGGTGCGTCGGGGCCAAGATCAACGGTCGTATCATGCCGTTACGCACGGTGCTGACAAATGGCGATCAAGTTGAAATTCTGACGTCGAAGGCGCAGACGCCGTCGCCGACGTGGGAACGCTTCGTCGTTACCGGCAAGGCCCGCGCCCGAATTCGTCGCTTTATCCATTCCAAGGAACGCGAACAATATTTGCAATTGGGCCGCGCCATTTTACAACGCGCTTTTCGTGAAGAAGGCTACGAATTTACGGACAAGGCCCTGAAAGGGGTGCTGAAGGTTTTCCAGCAAGATACGCCCGATGACTTAACCGCACAGATCGGGGCCGGACATGTTGGCGCGCGCGATGTCGTCGAGGCGGTATTCCCGGCGATCAAGAAGAAAAAGAAATCGAAAAAAGGGACGCCCCTGAGCAAAGCCAAAGGGAAAAAGTCGAAAGGCGGTTCTGATACGGCGATTCCCATCAGGGGTCTGATCCCCGGCATGGCCGTGCACTATGCCGGCTGCTGTCATCCACTGCCTGGCGATCGTATCGTCGGCATCATCAGTACCGGCAAGGGCGTGACCATTCACACCATTGATTGCGACAAGCTGGAGAGCTTCGTTGACGAGCCGGACCGTTGGCTCGATGTTTCCTGGCAACAGGAATCAGAATTGCCGGACATTCACGTCGGGCGCATTCATCTGACGGTGACGAACGAACCCGGTGTGCTGGGCACCTTGTCCATGGTGATTGGCAAAAGCGACGGCAATATCTCGAACCTGAAAATCACCAATCGGTCGTCAGAATTTTATGACCTGCTGATCGATATCGAGGTCCATGACGTCAAGCATCTGGCGGATATTATTGCAGCCCTGCGCGCGACGCCGTCCATCAATGCGGTCGAAAGGGCCAAGGGTTAGGCTCGTCTTCGATTTTTTCTTATCGGCGTCCATCGGCTTGGCGTATATTCCTGTTTATGTTTCAACGGCGTGACAAACCGAAATTGCATCACAGGGCACGGGATTTCCTGTGGCCCAGTCTTGGCTGGAAGCGTTCCACCGCGTACTTGTTCCATCGTGTCGCCAGACTTCCCGGTTCGTCCTATTCCATCGCCGCCGGGTTTGCTTGCGGGGCGGCAATATCATTTACGCCATTCGTCGGCATGCATTTCATTCTTGGCGCTTTGTTCGCATGGGCCATTCGCGCCAACATCATCGCGTCGGCCATTGGCACCGCGGTCGGCAATCCCTGGACATTCCCGTTTATTTGGGCGTGGACGTATAATCTTGGGCTGTGGATGGGTGCCGGTGGGCAGGAAGTCGACGTCGATACGATGGATTTCAGCGCTATCTTTACGGCCAGCATGGATGCCTTTCTGGAACTCGACATGGTCTTTTTGATTGATACCGCCGGTCCGGTTTTATGGCCGATGTTTGTTGGTGGATTGCCTACCTTTATCGTTGTGTGGTTGATGGCTTATTTTCCTTTAAGGCCTTTGGTTGATGGCTATCAGCAGCGGCGGATTGAACGGCGAATGAGAAAGTCGGCGGCCAACAAGCAGATGGAGGTCGAATGATGGCAAGGCAACTCAGGCTCGGCGTCAATATCGATCATGTGGCGACCATTCGAAATGCCCGTGGTGGGGGACACCCAGACCCTGTCGAAGCGGCGCGCATGGCTGCGATGGCAGGGGCTGATGGCATCACCGCCCATTTGCGCGAAGACCGTCGGCATATTTCCGACGATGATATCGTTCGTTTGTGTAATGAAATAGACAAGCCGCTGAACCTTGAAATGGCGGCTACCGACGAGATGCTTGAAATTGCCCTTGGGCACTCTCCTCATGCCGCCTGTATTGTGCCGGAAAAGCGCGAAGAGCGCACCACAGAAGGCGGTCTTGATGCGGTTGGCGGTCACGATCATCTGATGCCGTTCGTTCAGCAACTCACAAATGCCGGTGTTCGGGTGTCGTTGTTTATTGAACCGGACATCAAACAACTGGATGCAGCCAAATCACTGGGCGCGCCGGTGGTGGAATTGCATGTCGGGGCCTATTGCGATGCCAGCGGGGACCAGCGAGAAAGTCATTTAAAGCGTATCATCAAGGCCGCAGCACACGCCGAAGCCATTGGGCTAGAGTGCCATGCCGGACATGGGCTGACGTATGATGCGGTCGGGCCGATTGCTGCAATCGAGACCATTGTCGAGTTGAACATCGGTCACTTTCTGATTGGCGAGGCTATTTTCAGCGGCCTTGAAGCAAGCATCCGCGGCATGCGCGACCGCATGGATGCGGCAAGGAAAGATGCATGATCATCGGCATCGGTAATGACCTGATCGATATTCGACGAATCGAGAAGACCCTGGATCGTTTCGGCGATCGCTTCATCAATCGCATTTTCACCGATATTGAACGGGAAAAATCCGAACGCCGGGTCAATCGTTCGGAAAGTTATGCCAAACGGTTCGCTGCCAAGGAAGCGTGTTCGAAGGCACTCGGCACCGGTTTTCGCAACGGGGTTTACTGGCATGACCTGGGTGTTGTCAATTTAAGTTCCGGCAAGCCGACCATGGCGCTGACAGGTGGAGCGGCCAAACATCTGGCGACTTTGACCCCCGACAACATGACGGCACAAATTGATTTGTCGATCAGCGATGATTATCCGCTGGCCCAGGCTATCGTCATTATTTCAGCCGTCGCCAGATAAACGCCGATGCGCCTTGACATCAACGGCTCGGACTGGCTTGATCTGCCAGCTTTTCGCCGCCACGGACATCAATCATGAGCGAGAAAAATGCCGACGGTTTCTTTGAAACGGTCAAGACCATCGCTTTTGCGGGTCTGATCGCCATCGGCGTGCGCTCGCTAGCCTTCGAGCCGTTCAATATTCCGTCCGGGTCCATGAAGCCGACATTGCTGGTCGGCGATTATCTTTTTGTCTCCAAGTTGTCATACGGCTACAGCCGTTTTTCGTTTCCCTATGGGTTGCCATTGTTTTCCGGGCGCATCCTTGCCAGTGAACCGGAACGCGGTGATGTCGCGGTGTTTCGCAAGCCATCTGATGACAGCATTGATTACATCAAACGACTGGTTGGTCTTCCCGGCGACACCATTCAGGTCACGGGCGGGGTCCTGCATATCAATGGCGTGGCGGTCAAACGCCAGCGCACGGAAGATTTCCTGACAGAAAATGGCTATGGCAGCACCAGCCGGATTCCCCAATATATCGAAACCCTTCCCGGTGGTCGCACGCATTACATTCTGGAAAGTAATGGTGACATTGCGATGGGCGACAACACGCCAGTATTCAAAGTTCCCGAAGGGCATTACTTTGCCATGGGCGACAATCGGGATAATTCCCGCGACAGCCGTTTTTCAGATGTCGGCTATGTGCCTCGTGAAAATCTGGTTGGACGCGCCGATGTCCTGTTCTTTTCCGTTGATGGGGCGGGCTGGAAATTCTGGCAATGGCCCAACACGGTTCGTTCGGATCGTGTTTTCGGAAGCGTCGAATGACCGGCGCCCTGTCCGACCTGGAAGGCATTCTGGGTCATGAATTCAATAATCCTGACCTGCTAAATCTGGCGCTTGTTCATTCCAGTATGGCGGCATCCCGTGACACGCGATGCGAAACCAATCAGCGTCTGGAATTTGTCGGCGACAGGGTGTTGGGCCTGAGCATTGCCACCATGCTTTACGAAGTATTCCCCGATGAAGAAGAAGGCGACATGGCGCGCCGTCACACGGCGCTGGTGCGGCGCGAGACCCTGGCCCGGGTTGCCGTTGACCTGAAATTGGGTGATTACATCCGCATTGGTAAATCGGAACAGGCGACGGGCGGGCTGAATAACCCGGCGCTGCTGGCCGATGGGTGCGAAGCGGTAATCGCGGCCATCTATCTGGATGGCGGGTTCACTGCCGCCGATGCCTTTATCCGTCGCCATTGGACGATCTTGATGTCCGAAGACCTGCAACCGCCGCAAGATGCGAAGACGGAATTGCAGGAATTTGCGCAAGCCAAGGGTTTGGACTTGCCGGTTTACAAGGAAACCGATCGTCAGGGGCCGCAACACGCGCCGGTCTTCACCATGCAGGTTAGTTTGGGCGATTTCGAGGCGGTAACGGCCGAAGGTTCATCAAAGCGTCAGGCCGAACAGGCAGCAGCAAAATCCCTGTTGGATGTCCTGAAAGACGGAACGGAGTTGTCATGACGGATACGGGCGACACACGCTGCGGTTTCGTTGCCATTCTGGGGGCACCCAACGTCGGCAAGTCAACACTGCTCAACCGATTGGTCGGGGCCAAGGTATCCATCGTTTCACCGAAGGTGCAGACGACACGCACGCGGGTTCTGGGAATTTGCATCGAAGGCGATGCACAAGTCATCTTTATCGATACGCCGGGCATCTTCGCGCCGAAGCGCCGCCTTGACCGGGCCATGGTCGCATCGGCCTGGGGCGGGGCCGCGGATGCCGACGAAACCCTGCTGCTGATCGATGCATCACGCGGCATCGATGGCGATACCCGCAATATCATCGATGGATTGAAAAAGCAGGCCGGCGACAAGCCGAACATTGTGTTGGCCATCAACAAGGTCGATTTGGTCAAAAAAGAAGCGCTACTGAAACTGATTGCCGATTTGACGGAAACCGGACTGTTTCGCGAGATTTTCATGATTTCGGCGCAAACTGGCGACGGTGTGCCTGAAATGATGACCTATCTGGCAGGCGGTGTGCGCAAGGGGCCGTGGCTGTATCCTGAAGACCAAATGTCGGATATGCCGTCGCGATTGCTGGCCGCTGAAATCACCCGCGAGCAGTTGTATCGGCAACTGCATCAGGAACTGCCTTATGCAGCGACGGTCGAGACCGAGGAATGGGAACAGCGTGAAGACGGATCAATCACTATTCGTCAGATTATCTATATCGAACGCCCCAGCCAGAAGGGGATCGTTCTGGGCAAGGGCGGCCAGAAAATCAAATCGCTGGGAGCGGCGTCGCGCAAGGAACTGGAATCAATGTTCGAATGCCGGGTGCATTTGTTCTTGTTCGTCAAGGTACGCGAAAAATGGGGCGACGACCCGGATCGTTATCGCGATTGGGGACTTGATTATAACGCGTAGTGTCTTGTGAGCGCGCTCTCTGAGCAGCGCGGCTTCTGGAAGTCAGGCTTTATTTCTGCTTTTTCATATCCTTGATCTTTTCCCTTATTCTCTCTTTATCCAATACGTTTTCCCGGACATTCTCGGCCGCCACATCGTCAATGCGCGCTACACCCGATGCGCGTCTGTCGACACCGTCCCAGTTGTCGGCTTTGGTTACGGCTGCGGCCCATTCTTCCGGTTCATCATCAGGGTCGATAACATCAGTTTCACGATAGGGCCAGGTCAGCTTGTGGACGCTCAGTTCCGGGCTGTCGGGGTCGCCGGCCTCGGCCATCTCAAGGGTCTTATTAACCACATCGTGGACGAACAGGCCGGTTACCGTGCGCATGATCGATGGGTCATGGACAAAAGACGGGCTGTACATAACGTTGCGCAGGCCTGAATGATTCTTGTCGATAAAGTCGAACAACATGTCGATCAGATCGGATTTATCTATATAAATCGGCAGGTCGATCATCACATCCCTGAGCACGGAAAACGCCATATTGGCGTCGGCTTCGGTTCGCGCGTCTTTTTCCAACGTGTTGGCGACGTCGCCGAAATAATTGGCCCTATCGGTGCTTAACTGGCGCAGGGCGCCTTCTATCATTTTCTTGTGCACGGTTCTTTTAAATCCAGGAATCAGAGACTCCTTCTTATAGCACATATCAACGGATACAATCGGCGTCATGGACTGGAATGAAGAAGGCATCGTGCTGTCGGCACGCAAGCATGGTGAGACATCGGCCATTGTCACGTTGTTGACCCGTGGGCGCGGTGTTCATGCAGGACTGGTCAGGGGAGGGTCCGGCAAGCGCAAGCGCGGCGACTTGCAACCAGGCAACCGGGTCAGCGCCCATTGGCGCGGACGGCTGACAGAACATCTGGGCAGTTATACGTGCGAGCTTGTGCTTGGGTATGCCGCGACCTTGTTCGATGATGCCGATTCCCTGGCGGGCTTGAGCGCGGCCCTTGCCGTTACCGAAAGTGCGCTGCCGGAACGCGAAGAACATCCCGCCGTGTTCGATGGGCTGATGGTTTTGCTGGGATCGCTGGAAACACCGGATTGGCCAACACTGTATGTGAAATGGGAACTGGGCCTGTTGGGCGAACTGGGCTTCGGGCTTGATCTACAGACCTGTGCGGCGACCGGCATTGCTGAAGATCTGGCCTATGTCTCGCCAAAATCAGGGCGCGCCGTTTCCGTAAGCGCCGCCGAGCCGTACCTGAAATCCCTGTTGGTGTTGCCGCCATTTTTATTGGACAAGGGCGGGGCGGGCAGCCCTGAAGAGATTGTCGACGGCATGATCCTGACTGGATACTTTCTCGACCGCCATGTTTTCGGGCATTCCAGGCATGGAAAATCGCCACAGGCTCGTCAAAGACTGTTTGATCGCCTGCGGCGCAGGTTGGAATAATTAACCAAGATCATGGCGAAGCCTATGGTGTACCCTTATGAAACTAACTAGAATTTAATGAAATTACTGATTCTGGATGACAATATGATACCAAGCTTTCGTATATTTCTGATCGCCGTTCTCGCGGCCTTCCTGCTCTCTAAACCGGCCAGTGCCGAATATCTGATAGAGAGCATGGACAATGACTATAAAAGCGAGGTTGAGGCCGCGGCGGAAGAGGGCAAACGACTGGTGCTTTTCTTCCATCAGGCCGGATGTCCCTATTGCGACAAGATGCGGGCGCGGGTTCTTCCGATGCCCAAAATCATGGATTATTTCTCTGAAAACTTTGTCATGATCGAGAGCAACGTCAAGGGCAACCTGGATATCGTCATGCCCGATGGCACAGAAGGCAACGAGCGCGCTTTTGCCCTTAAAATCAGGGTGCGCGCGACGCCGGTGTTTGTGTTTTATGACACCGACGCCAAGGCGGTTCTCAGGACCACAGGTTTCATGGATGTCGAGCGTTTCCATCAGGCGGGCAAATATGTCGTTGATGGTGAGTATAAAACTGGAAAATCCTTTTTCCGCTACCTTCAGGAACAAAAGTAACCGCATGAAAAACTGGCGATATCTTAAAACAAGCCTGATTGTGGCGGCGTTGTTGGTGCCGTTTCCCGAAACCGCTGTTTCTCAGGATACGAAAACTTATACCGGCGAAGAAATCCTTGGCATGATCGAGGCCAACGGCGATTACGTCTTTGCTGCGGCTGCAACGGATATCGACAAGGCCCGGGCCCGGCGCGATCAGGCGACGGCGGCCCTGTACCCAACAGTCAGCCTGTCGGCGACCAGTCAAAAGTATCAATCGACGCAAAAATGGCGCGAAGATAATGCCGAGGTCTATGGCACACTTGAGGTCGCCCAGCCGATTTATGATTTCGGCAAAAGCGCTGCGGAAATAGACGCCAGCGGATCAGATGTCGCCGCCGCCGAACAAGCGATGATCGCGGCCCGCAATGCGGTGCTGATGGAAGGTCTCGCTGTCTTTTACAATTTGCATGCATCGGAAGTGAAGCTGCGGGCCGATTACGAAGCCCACACATCGGTCTATGTGCGTTGGGAAACCGCCAAGGAACGTCTGGTTCTGGGCACCGCCAACCCGATGGAAGTTGCCGAATGGCTGACCAAGGTCGAAAAAACCCGTCTGATCTATCGCCGCGAGCAAAGCCGCAACACCCATTTGCGTCTCAGGCTCGAAGAACTGACCGGCGCGACATTCGATGATGAACTGGTGGCACCGCCACCGCCGCCAAAGGAAAAGCCCTTCGATGTTGATCGGGAAGATTTTGCCAATGCGGTGATGGCGCGGAACCCCGGAATTCTGGCCCTGATCAAAAAGGCGGAAGCCACCGGAATGCGTCGCGACGGTGTTGGCAGCCTGCCCAGTTTGCAGGCATTCGCCAACGTCGGGCATTACAGTCGCGACATGCGCGGGCGCAATGAATATGCCTATGGTGCGCGTCTGTCCTGGCCGATTTTCGATGGCGGCATCAACAGCGCCAAGCGCTCGCAACTGGCGGCCGATGAAAGACGCCTGAATGCCCAGATCGCGACCAAAAAAGGGGCCCTCAGGCTGGCCGCCCACGATTTGATATTGGCGCGCGACGATTCCTTTCAACATGTCATATCGGCCTTGGCTGACAAGGACTTCAACGACAGGCAATTGTTGTATCGTCAGCAACTGTACATGCAGAACAGGGTCTCGGACTTAGGACCCGCAATGGGGCGCAGCACGGCATCGGATGCGGAATTAATCCGCGCCACCGGATCGTACTACGTCAATCTGGCGAAGATCGCGGTGATACTGGGTGAACATCCGGCCGAAGGTCTTAAACCTAATTTTTTGACCCGAATGACCGGTCAAACCGGATTGCCGACAGATCAGTTCGTGCCCAAGGCCGGCAGTGGTTTTGGCCAGGATGACCAGAACACGCTCAACCGTAACCCCAATAAACCCAAATAAAGGACGCGTGACGCCATGACCTATCAGACAATTTCACGCACCATCGCTGCTTATATCGTCGCCGGTTTACTCAGTGCGACGGTATCAGTTTCCGCCACCGCCGCCGAACAAGGCTTGTCCTTCGCGGTTTCCGGTGTTGTTGCCGAGGTCAAGGTCAAGCCCGGCGATGCGGTCGCCAAGGGTGCGGTGCTGGCGGTGCTCGATACCACTAAAATTGCGGCCCGCAAACGCGCCGCAGACGCGCGTCTGGCCACGGCCAAGGTCGTCCATGATTTGGCGAAACTGCGTTTTTCACAGTTGCAGGAACTCTATGACGCCCTGTCGGCCTCGGCCGAGCAGGTGGACAAGGCCAAAATCACGTTTGTGAATGCGCGTGCCGACCTGGCCGATGCCAAGGCCAAGGCTGCCGTCTGTGCATGGAACCTGGGCCGCGCGACCCTGAAAGCACCGACCGCTGGCACGGTATCGAAGGTTCCAGGTTACGCCGGGCAGGTGATCACCAAAGACATCCCACAGCCGGTGGTGGTGATTAACGCGCCCTAGTCGGACACGGTCTTTGGACATTAAATGCTGTACTTCTCGTATGGGTCCAACATGTCGCATCGGCGGCTGAGCAGTCGAATTGGCAACATCCAGAAAATCGGCGTTTATCGACTGGATCAGCACGACCTTCGATTTCATAAAATCAGTAAAGATGGCTCGGCCAAGTGCGATGCCTATTTCACCGGACGTGACGAGGACTATATCCTCGGCGTTCTGCATGAAATTTCTGAAAATGAAAAGCCCATCCTTGATAAGTATGAAGGGCTGGGCAAAGGCTATGAGAAAAAGGACGTTGTCGTTCATACGGACGATCACTCAAAAACCGCTTTTACCTATTACGCAACGATAACTGGTTCAGAATTGCTTCCATACACCTGGTATCTGAGACATGTGCTTGAAGGGGCGAGGGAGGCTGGCTTTTCTGCCGAATACATCAGCAAGCTTGAAGACATCCAATGCATCGATGACCCCAATTCAGAGCGGGAAGCCCAGGAATTGTCGATTTACGAATAATATACACAGAATCTTCCAACACGACGGATTGACCATTTCATCGTTTCAGATACTATATATGGTGTATTTTGCCTCCATTATGGAATTTGAACGATGGCTAAGAAGACCCCCCTTCAGAAAGACGAAGGGGAAATCCGCGATACCCGTCTGGCCGATGCGCTGGGCGAACGCTACCTGAATTATGCGCTATCGACGATCATGGCGCGATCACTGCCCGATGTGCGCGATGGCCTGAAGCCGGTGCACCGCCGACTGTTGTTTGCCATGCAACAATTGAAGATGGACCCGAAGTCTGGCTTCAAGAAATGCGCGCGTGTGGTCGGCGATGTGATCGGTAAATACCACCCCCATGGCGACCTGGCCGTCTATGAAACTCTGGTGCGACTGGCCCAGGATTTCACCGTTCGCTATCCCCTGATCGACGGCCAAGGCAATTTCGGCAGCATCGACGGCGATAATGCCGCCGCCATGCGTTACACGGAATCGCGTCTGACGCCGCTGGCCATGGCCTTGCTGGATGGCATCGACGAAGACGCGGTTGATTTTCGCGAGACCTATGACGGCGAGGACTCAGAACCTGTTGTGCTGCCCGGCAGTTTTCCGAACCTGCTGGCCAATGGTGCCGCCGGTATCGCCGTTGGCATGGCGACCAATATCCCGCCGCACAACATCGGCGAATTGTGTACGGCATCGATCCACCTGATCAAGTATCCAAACGCCGCCATCGGCAAGCTGGTCGATATGGTGCCGGGGCCGGATTTCCCGACCGGTGGCGAGTTGGTCGAACCCAGCGATGGCATTATTGATGCCTACAAGACCGGGCGCGGCGGGTTCCGCCTGCGCGCACGCTGGAAAACAGAAAAGCTGAAGCACGGCCAGTATCAGGTGGTGATTACCGAAATTCCCTATCAAGTGCAGAAATCGCGACTGATTGAGAAGGTCGCCGAGTTGATGCTGCTGCGCAAGCTGCCGATGCTGGCAGATATTCGCGACGAGTCGGCGGCCGAACTGCGCGTCGTGCTGGAACCGAAAAGCAAGAACGTCGAAACAGAGATGCTGATGGAGCATCTGTTCAAGCAGACAGATCTGGAAACCCGAGCTAGCCTGAATATGAATGTGCTGGATGCCGAGGGTGTGCCGCGGGTGATGAACCTGCGCGAGGTCTTGCAGGCGTTCCTCGATCACCGCCACGATGTGCTGGTCCGACGTTCCCAATACCGTCTCGATAAAATCGAGCAGCGGCTGGAAATTCTTGGCGGCTTCCTGATTGCGTTCCTTAATCTTGATGAAGTGATCCGCATTATCCGCGAGGAAGACGAGGCCAAGGCAGAACTGATTAAGGCCTTTGATCTGACAGATAATCAGGCCGAGGCGATCCTCAATATGCGCTTGCGACAGTTGCGCAAGCTCGAGGAAGTTGAAATCCGCAAGGAAGACAAGAAGCTGAAGTCCGAACGCAAGGACCTGAAAACCCTGTTAAAGGACGAAAAACTGCGGTGGAAGACGATTTCCGGCGAACTGGCAGAGGTCAAAAAGGCCTACGGTGCGAAGTGGGACGAAGGCAAGCGCCGGACCATCATCGGCGAGCCGCCCTCTGCGGTAATCGTGCCGCTGGAAGCGATGATCGAGCGTGAACCGATCACCGTCGTCTGTTCCGACAAGGGATGGATCCGGGCGATGAAAGGGCACGGCGAAGATGCATCGGAATTGAAATACAAGGAAGGCGATCAGGGCAAGTTCATGCTGCATGCCCAGACCACCGACAAGCTGGTGGTGTTCG
>JABHGV010000036.1 GCA_018671895.1 Rhodospirillaceae bacterium
GCGGGCGCAATATCGCGGCCTGCTTTGTCGAGCCGGTTGCCGGATCGACGGGGTGCCTGGTACCGCCGGTGGGCTATCTGGAACGACTGCGCGAGATTTGCGATGCCCATGGCATCTTGCTGATTTTCGATGAAGTGATTACCGGTTTTGTGCGTTTGGGCCACCCGTTTGCGGCCGACGCCTTTGGTGTTATGCCCGACATCATGACCCTGGCCAAGGCCCTGACCAACGGCGTCATGCCGATGGGCGCGGTGGCGGTCAGCGAGACGATCTATGACACCATCAACGAGGCCGCCCCGGACGGGGCTATGGAATTCTTTCACGGCTATACCTATTCCGGCAATCCGGCGTCGTCAGCCGCCGGGATCGCGGCGCTGGATATCTATGAAAATGAAAACCTGTTCGGGCGCGCCGCCGACCTGTCCAAACCATTTCTCGACATGTTGTTTGGGCTCAAGGATCTGGATTGCATCAGCGATATCCGTGGATACGGGCTGCTCGGCGCGATTGACTTGGCCCCAGGCAGTGGAGCGGAAATGCTGAAGAAACTGTACGCCGCGGGGCTGTATGTGAAGTTCACAGGTGACACAGCGCTACTGGCCCCGGCTTTCATCGCCGGGCAAGACGACATTGACGAGATTGGCGGCATCCTGAGGGATGTTTTGTAAGCGCACTTCAAACGTGATGACTGAACCGCGCGTGATTGGCCGTCGCCATCAGCCGCGAAAAATCATCGCCTGAAATGTGTACGACCGTGCGGTGGTCGCCGCCTTCGAAGTAAATGTCAGGCTTTCCTTGCAGGCTGTCGTCCCACATCACCTTCATGCCGTAGGCACTGCCGATGGGCGGCACCGCGCCGGGATCACAGTCGTCGAACAGGGCTTCGAGTTCGTTTTCGCTGGCGAAATCAAAATTCCGGTCGAATTTCTGGCTGATCTTGAACAGGTCTATCATATGCGATGACGGCAGTACCGCCATGACGTAGCCCCGTTCATCACGCAACAACACACCCTTGGCCAGTTCGTCACCGTCGATGCGGGCGGAATTGGCGGTGCTCATGCTGGTTGCCTGATAGGGGTGCTCGATTTCATCGAAATCGATGTCGCAGTCTTGCAGGTATTCTTTCAGTGTTATTGACATACCCATAATCCGTCTCCCTCTACTCGCCGGACGGAGGATATCATCGAAGCCAATCCGTGCCGTCAGGCATTGGTATTGCGACGTCATCTGAAGGCTCATTATAGACGAAATCGCCGCCAATTTCCAGATGAGGCATATTGTGTGCGCACCCTTCGGGTGGCGCGGCCTCTGGAAGTCAGGTTTTAGCTGGGTACGATACGCGGGGCGCGGCCTCTTTGTAATCGCACTGTGGGGCGCGGTTTCTGGAAGTCAGGTTTTAAATGTCGGCAGGATTATTGCCGTCAATCTTCACCCCGCACCCGGCCGCGGCCCTTCTTGGTGTCGCCGCGCCGCTTCTTGGCGTCCATGCGTTTCGTCTTCTGACCCTTGGAGACCCTGGTTTTGCGACGGTGTTTCGGCGGCACGGCGGCCTTTTGAATTAATTCGATAAGGCGTTGCAGCGCGTCAGTACGGTTGCGTTCCTGGGTGCGGTGGCGCTTCGCCTCGATGGTCAGGATGCCGCCTGCCGTCATCCGTCGCCCGGCCAGATTTTTTAACCGCCGCTTGACGGCCTCGGGCAGGGCGCTTGAGGCACCGGCATTGAATTGCAATTGCACGGCGCTGGAAACCTTGTTGACGTTCTGGCCGCCCGGACCACCTGCGCGGATAAAGCGTTCGCTGATTTCTTTTTCATCGATGGCGATGGTGTCGGTGATGCGGATCATGGCACGGCCCCGTTACCAGTTATCGCACAGGAGTTGGATGTCGCGGTAATTCCTCGCGGTGTCGATGTTGGCATTGGCGGCATCGGCCTCGCTGCCGATACGGTCAATGATCGGCGATATCTTCGCCTGCAACTGATCCTGAATGTACTTGGCCCCTGCGTCGGGGTGGCGGACCTGTATGGGCTTGATGCGCAGCGCCTCGGCCTTGGCGCGTTTTCTCAGTTCCGGCAGGTGGCGTTGAAGATAGGCGCGATATAGCGAGACATGGGTGTTTTCATGTTCGCGGATGGCCTTGTATTCGCAACTGCCGCGCCCGTATCGGCGGTCGATGTAAACGATGAAATCCGAATAACCGATGGTCAGGTCGAAGGATTCCGGGGTCGCGCAGTAGCTGCCTCTGCCCAGCGGTTGCAACATCACCGTGGTCTTGATGGTGAAACGAAAGTCGGTCAGCGTCAGGCCCAGCGGGTTGGCGTTTCCGGCCCCCGGCACCCGGGCGTTTCTGCTGTGCAGGCGTTTCAGGTCGCTTCGGCCATGGTCGGTCCGGAAAACGACTTTGCCGGGGTCGCTCTTGATATTGACCCGGACCGGGTCCGGCGACGGGGCGCAACTGGGGGCGGCATCGGCAGTTTGGGGGATGGCGAAGGGGACCGTCAGGCAGGCGAGCGCCAGCAGCATGCGCCGGGACATCATGTGTCCGACGTTGGTTTGGTGTCGTCAGCCGCATCTGGCGCGGCGGGCGCTTGTTCGGGTTCGGGTTCGGGTGTGGGTTCGGGTTCTGCCTCGGTCTCTGCCGGGGCAGGCTCATCCGTAGCGGCGGCCTCTTCGGTTGCAGGCGCTTGCTCTGGGGCAGGGGCTTCTTCGGGTTCAGGCTCGGGCTCGGGCTCCGGCTCAGGGGTGGGTTCAGGCTCAGGCTCCGGCTCGGGCTCGGGGTCAGGCTCCGGCTCCGGCTCTGGCTCTGGCTCTGGCGCGGGTTCTGGCGCGGGGGCTGCGTTTTCGTCCCAGACCAGTTCATAGACGGTGATTTTGTTGGCGAAGCCCTTGAAGTCAAAAGCGCCGCAGCTGTTGAACTTGAATGTCTTGCCGCTGCAAATACCCTGCACCGTTTCCGACAGATAAACCTGTCCGGCCTGGGCCTTGTCGACGATGCGCGCCGCCAGTTGCACGGTGGTGCCGAACAGGTCGTCGTCCTCTTCAATCGGCTCGCC
>JABHGV010000037.1 GCA_018671895.1 Rhodospirillaceae bacterium
CGGGTCTTCGATTTCGATGACCCACAGGTCCGGGTCGCGGTCGATTTGGCGCTTGATGTAGGTCTCGGCGTCAGAATCTGTCACTAGTTCGGCCCCGCCGCCATGCATCCATGCCTGAACGCCATCGGCATCGCGGACCTGACTGAGCACCGCACAACCAGATTCGCCACGATCCAGCTTCAGCACAATGGCACCGGAATCCGGGTCGCCCTTGTGACGAATCATAATCGGAATGCAGTTCATGTCACACAGGCGTACCTGCACCTGCACCCACATTCCGGCCCTGATTTTCGAAGATGTCCACGCCATCAGGTCTACTTAGAACACATTTCCGCGTCCGTCCAATTGCTGTTCGCTCCCGGACAGGCTAAAACTGACATACCAAGATTAAATTTGGGGGGAGGATTCAACGTGACGACGTGCGCGAAAGGCATGCACGGGCAGATAGGCGATAACGGCGACCCCGTTTACGCCGCCATCGACCTTGGCACCAACAATTGCCGGCTGCTCGTCGCCCGTATTCAGGACGGCGGCTTTCGCGTTATCGACTCTTTCTCGCGTATTGTCCGCCTGGGTGAAGGATTGTCGACCAGCAACGAACTTACTGAGGCCGCCATCGCCCGCACCATCAATGCCTTGCAAATTTGTGCAGACAAAATCCAGATGAACGCCGCCCATCAGATCCGCGCCATCGCCACCGAGGCCTGCCGTCGGGCGACCAACAGCGGCACCTTTATGGACCGTGTCCAGAACAAGACAGGTCTTGAACTGGATATTATATCGCCGGAATACGAGGCACAACTGACCCTGGACGGCTGCGCCCAGCTGATTAGAGACGACACCCGCCATTCCCTTGTTTTCGATATTGGTGGCGGCAGTACGGAACTGATGTGGGTCGAAAAGACCCCTGATGGACAGATTAACATCATCGGTATGTGCTCGTTTCCAACCGGCGTCGTTACCCTGACCGAAGAATACAGCGGTGATGTCGTTGCCCGTTCCGTCTATGAAGACATTATCGCGCGCATCGACGAAGGCCTCGGCCCCTTCGACGAGGAATTCGGCATTTCCCGACATCTGTCGAACGACAAGCCCCTGCAGATGCTCGGAACATCCGGCACGGTGACGACACTGGGGGGCCTGTATCTGAATTTGCAGCGCTATGACCGCTCCAAGGTCGATGGCCTGGACATGCGCACCGACACCGTTGCCGCCATCAGCGAACGTCTGGCTTCAATGACCCGCGACGAACGCGCCGCCAACGGCTGTATTGGCCCGGACCGGGCCGATTTGGTCGTTATGGGCTGCGCCATCATGGAAGCGATCAGCCGACGCTGGCCGGTGGCGACCATTCGTGCCGCCGACCGGGGTATTCGCGAGGGCCTTCTGTACGGCATCATGCGCGAAAACGGTGACCTGAAAGTCGCATCGTGAGCAAGCGTCCCGGAAGTGGCCGCAGCAAAGGCAAGTCCGGTGCGCGCGAATTGTTCACCAAGGTGCGCTCGGCCAAGGGCCGTAAACTGTCATCGACACGCTGGCTGCAACGCCAGTTGAACGACCCCTATGTGGCTGAAGCAAAACGGATGGGATATCCCTCGCGCGCCGCCTTCAAGCTGGTTGAACTGGATGAAAAATTCAAATTCCTTAAACCGGGAAAGCGGGTTGTCGACTTAGGCGCAGCCCCGGGCGGCTGGACCATGGTCGCGGTGGAAAAGGTCATCACCAATAAAAAGCGTGGCAAAGTAGTGGCGCTGGATATCAATGAAATGGACGATGTCGCAGGGGCCACCGTCCTGCAACATGATTTTCTTGATAATGACGCCCCGGATTTGCTGAAAAAAGCGCTCGACGGCCCCGCCGATATCGTCATCAGCGACATGGCCGCACCGGCCACCGGACATACATCCACCGACCACATAAAAATTATGGCGCTGGCCGAAACGGCACTGGATTTTGCCTGTGAGGTGCTGGCCCCGGACGGCATCTTTATCGCCAAGGTCCTGAAAGGCGGCACCGAGAATGAATTGCTGGCCGTCATGAAACAGAAATTCAAGACGGTGCGCCACGCCAAGCCCCCGGCAAGCCGCCAGGATTCTGCGGAAAGCTACGTCGTCGCCACTGGTTTCAGGGGCTAGGTCATCCGGGCTTGGCTTCTGCCGACTCTTGTGTATGATTGCGCGTCATCTGGTTGAAGGAAGATGACATGACCATCCGCGAAGCCCTGACTTTCGATGACGTTCTTCTGGTTCCCGCCGAATCGAACGTCCTGCCCGCCGACACCAACACCCGCACACGCCTGACCAAAACCATTGAACTTGGCATTCCGCTGATTTCCGCCGCCATGGATACGGTGACAGAAAGCAATCTGGCCATCGCAATGGCGCAGGAAGGCGGCATCGGCGTTATTCACAAGAACCTGACTGCCGAAGAACAGGCTGGCGAAGTCCGCAGGGTTAAAAAGTTTGAATCCGGCATGGTTACCGACCCGTTTGTCATCGACCCGCGCGCAACCCTGGCCGATGCTTTGCGGATCAAGGACCAGCACAATATTTCCGGCATTCCCGTAGTCGACAAGAACAACGGCCAACTGGTCGGCATCCTGACCAACCGCGACGTCCGTTTTGCCGACAACCTGAATCAACCGGTCGGCGAATTGATGACCGCCCATTCTTCCGACACCCCGCTTATCACAGTCGGTGAAGACATCAGCCGCGACGATGCCAAGCGTTTGCTGCACAAGCACCGCATCGAAAAGCTGCTGGTCGTCGACAATGATTTTCGCTGCGTCGGCCTGATGACGGTGAAAGACATCGAAAAGGCACAGCAACACCCGAATGCGTGTAAGGACGACTTGGGCAGATTGCGCGTCGCCGCGGCCACAGGCGTTGGCGACAACGGCACGGCGCGGGCCGAAGCCCTGATTGATGCCGAAGCCGACGTGATTGTCGTTGATACCGCCCACGGTCATTCGAAGGGCGTTATGGAAACGGTAACGTCAATCAAGAAACTGTCGAACAATGCACAGGTTATTGCTGGCAACATCGCCACCCCGGACGCCGCCAAGGCGCTGGTCGATGCCGGTGCCGATTGCGTCAAGGTCGGTATTGGACCAGGCACCATCTGTACCACCCGCATGGTTGCGGGCGTTGGCATGCCGCAACTGTCGGCCATCATGGAAGTCACCGAAGCCTGCGACAAACTCGGCATTCCGGTTGTCGCCGACGGTGGCATCAAGTTTTCCGGTGACGTCGCCAAGGCCATCGCCGCTGGTGCCGAATGTGTGATGATTGGCTCGCTGTTCGCCGGAACCGATGAAAGCCCGGGCGATGTATTCCTGTATCAGGGACGCTCTTATAAAGCCTATCGCGGTATGGGTTCGCTGGGTGCCATGGCGCGCGGTTCTGCCGACCGCTACTTCCAGGAAGATGTCTCGGACAACATGAAGTTCGTTCCCGAAGGCATCGAAGGTCAGGTCCCTTACAAGGGGCCGGTCGGCAACGTCATCCACCAACTGGTCGGCGGATTGCGTTCATCCATGGGTTATACGGGCAGCGCCACCATCGATGACCTACGCAAGAAATCGGAATTCCGCCGCATTACCTCGGCTGGTTTGCGCGAAAGCCACGTCCACGACGTCACCATCACCCGCGAAGCGCCCAACTATCGCCAAGGCAACTAGTTGGATTTTGTAAGCGCGCTGCGCGGCGCGGATTCTGGAAGCCAGGCTTGATATTTCGCGCTGCGCGGCGTGGCCTCTGGAAGTCTGACTTTAATTTTGACATGAGTTCTATTTTCAAGATGAAACCATCGACATGATCCCCGCTGCGCGCATTTCTGCGACGATTGAGCTTCTCGACCTGATTGACAGCTCCGATGCGCCCGCCGATGGCGTCATCCGCGCCTATTTCCGTAAGCGCCGCTATGCCGGGTCGAAAGACCGGCGTTCGGTCACCACTCGCGTCTTTGACATTATCCGCCACCGTGCACGCCTCGACTGGTGGCTGGCATCGGCCGCCGGAGAGATGGAGCCAAACGGCCGTGGTCGCACCCTCGCCGGACTGGCGCTGATTGATGCAGAACAGTCTGAGACCATTGCCGCCCTGTTCGACGGTCAGGGTCATAATCCGGCCCGCTTGAGCGACGACGAAACAACGCTGCTGGGCAACATCGCTGGCAAACCCATCCATCACGACGCCATCGGTGAAGCCGTGCTGTGCGAACTGCCGGATTTCCTCTATCAGCCCTTGAAGGCCCTGTGGGGCGACAATTGCCGGGCCGAGATGGACGCCCTGAACGCCCCGGCAGAGGTCGATGTCAGGGTCAATCTGGCGCGCGTTACCCGCGAACAGGCCCGCACTTCGTTGGCCCGTGACAATATCGAAACCGAGCCAACACCCCTGTCGCCGGTCGGACTGAGACTGAAACAACGCGGCAACCTGGATGCGACCAAGGCCTTCCGCCAGGGATTGATAGAAGTTCAGGACGAGGGCTCGCAACTGATTGCGCTGCTGACCGGGGCCAAGCCCGGCATGACCATCGTCGATTCATGCGCCGGGGCCGGTGGCAAGACCCTGGCGCTGGCAGACGCCATGGGATTACAAGGCGGCAGCGAAGCCAAGGGGCGATTGGTCGCGTGTGACATTTCAGCCAAACGTCTGGCCCGCATGGACGAACGCATCGAGCGGGCGGGGGCCGGAGCCATCGAACGCCATGTGTTGAAAGAAACCGGCGACACGCTGAGCATTGCCGCAGACCGGGTGCTGGTCGATGCACCGTGTTCGGGTGTCGGTGCATGGCGGCGGCATCCGGAAGCCCGCTGGCGGTTGACGCCGGAACGGCTGGCCGAACTGATGGCGCTGCAGGACCGGGTACTTGATGACGCGGCAAAGTGGGTGAAACCGGGCGGGCGGCTGCTCTATGCCACCTGTTCGCTGTTGCCTGCTGAAAATATCGACCGGGTTGCTGATTTTCTGAAACGCCATGATGATTTCCAAACGCTGCAAATTAGCGACGTCTGGACGGAAACCATCGACACCCCGTGCCCCAGCGGCGGCACCGCCCTTTCCTTAAGCCCGAAGAGCACCGGCACCGACGGTTTCTACTGCGCCGTGCTGGAACGCTCTGCCTGAGACTTCGGCATTACTTTCCATAAATCCATTTCAGCAGCACCGGCGTCGCCACGGTGGTGACAATTGCCATGACGACAACGGCGGAAAACAGATTATCCAGAATGGCCGATTGAATATCGGGCACCGTGAAAATACCGGCCTCGAGCGCGATGTCGGCAATCACCAGTTCAACCGCGCCGCGCGCACTCATGCCGACGCCGACGGCTGCGGCCTCTTTACGCGGCATCCCGACGGCCAGGGCCGAGACCCCCGCGCCGATAAACTTTCCAATAAAGGCGACAACCACCAGCACCAGCAGGAACATCGGAATCTCGCCAAACACGGCGATGTTCAGGTTCAGCCCGATGGAAGCAAAGAAAATCGGGGCCAAAAATCCGAAGGTCATGCCCGAAACCTTGCTGCGCACACTTTCATAGGTCTTGCTGTCGACCGTCTTGCGACCGAAGAACACGCCGGCGACGAATGAGCCAAGGATAAAATGCAGATGCAGCATTTCCGCCAGCACGGCAAAGGCCAACGCCGCAATCAACATGGCGCTGAAATCCAGCTCTTTCTCTTTCAGCTTGATCAGAAACTTGCCGCCGAATGGAAAAACGAAGAAGCCGACGATGATGGTGATGGCAAAAAACAGCGCTATTTTGATGGCGATCACACCTATCTCCAACGCTTCCTGACTTTCGCCGACAGAAACCAGCGCCGTCAGCCAGGCCAGCAGCAGCAGGCTGAGGACATCATCGATCACGGCTGCCGAGACAATCACCTGCCCGGATTCAGAATTCAGCTTGTTTAGATCAATCAGTATCTTGACTGTGGCGGGCACAGCGGTGATGGCGAGTGCAACACCGATGAACAGGGCCTGGGTGGTCAGAAAATATGATTCGGGCAGATACAGGTATCCCAACACCACCCCCATCAACAACGGCAACGCCATGCCGCCGAGCGCAACAACGGCGGACGTTTTGGAATGTTGCAGAATCTTGTTCGGCTGCATCTCGATACCGGCATAAAGCATCAGGAAAAACATGCCCAAATCGGTGATCGCCTTGAACACCTCGCTGCTTTCCAGTGCCGCAAGGGTCGGCACCATGTCTGAATGCTGGGCGATGAACGTGCCCAACACGACGCCTGAAACCAGCTCGCCGACGAGTGCAGGCTGGCCCACACGCGCCGCCAGCTCGCCAAAGGCGCGGGTCACCACCAACAGGATAAGCAGTACATAGAACAGATCCATGGCAATCCTATCAATCTGCTAAGCTGTTAATATTACGACATTTTTTAGTATATTGACATAACCCCGGTCAATCGCCCGTGAAGGGTGTATAATCGCCCCCATGAGCCCTGACAAACAACCCGCAGCGCCATCCACCGGCGAGCACCGTTTCGAACCTACCATCGATGTCGATCATGTCGACAGGCGCATCCGTTCATCGGTCCGCGCCCAAGTCATCGAGGCCATCAAAAACAACCCGGAACTGGCGTTGGCCATCGTTCGCGGCTGGAAAGACACCCCACACTAACCGTCCCTTGACTCTGGACGCCATCGGCAACACATTTTAAAGACCAGATACCCCCTATTGGAGAACGCTTTCATGGACGCCAAGTCCCCCGCCATCAATGTCACCACCGGCCCGCTACCGTCGTCCCGCAAGGTTTACACCGCTGGCAATATTCATCCCGATATCCGGGTGCCGATGCGCGAAATCGATCTGCACGAGACTGCTGGCGAGCCGCCGGTAAAGGTCTATGACACATCTGGTCCCTACAGCGATCCAAACGCCCATATCGACATTAATACCGGGCTCGAGCCGATCAAGCGCGACTGGATTATAGGCCGCGGCGATGTCGAGGAATATGAAGGCCGCAGCGTCAAACCGGAAGACAATGGCGGGGCCACCGGCGAGGCACTGGTTACCGAGTTCCCCAACAAACGCAAGCCGCTGCGCGCCAAGGACGGCAAAGCGGTAACGCAACTGGCCTATGCACGGGCCGGAATCATCACGCCGGAAATGGAATACATCGCCATCCGCGAGAACATCGGTCGCGAAGAAGCCGCCAAGGCCACGCGGGATGGCGAGGACTTCGGTGCCGAAATTCCCGATTTCGTGACGCCGGAATTCGTGCGCGACGAGATCGCGCGGGGTCGTGCCATTATCCCCAGCAACATCAACCACCCGGAAACCGAGCCGCAGATCATTGGCCGCAATTTCCTGGTCAAGATCAACGCCAACATCGGTAATTCCGCCGTCACCTCGTCGGTTTCTGAGGAAATCGACAAAATGGTGTGGTCGATCCGCTGGGGATCAGACACGGTGATGGACCTGTCCACGGGTCGCAATATCCACAACATCCGCGAATGGATCATCCGCAACTCCCCCGTCCCCATCGGCACGGTGCCGCTGTATCAGGCGCTGGAAAAAGTGAACGGCATCGCCGAAGACCTGTCGTGGGAAGTCTATCGCGACACCCTGATCGAACAGGCCGAACAGGGCGTCGATTATTTCACCATCCACGCCGGAGTGCTGTTGCGCTATATCCCGATGACCGCCAACCGGGTCACCGGCATTGTGTCGCGCGGCGGCGCGGTGATGGCCAAGTGGTGTCTGGCCCATCACGAGGAAAATTTCCTCTACACCCATTTCGCCGAAATCTGCGAGATCATGCGCACCTATGACGTGGCGTTTTCGCTCGGCGACGGACTGCGCCCGGGCTCGCTTGCCGATGCCAACGACGAGGCCCAATTCGCAGAACTGGAAACCCTGGGCGAGTTGACCAAAATCGCCTGGGACCGCGACGTTCAGGTGATGATCGAAGGCCCGGGCCACGTGCCCATGCACAAGATCAAGGTCAACATGGAAAAACAGCTGAAGGAATGCGACGAAGCGCCGTTCTATACGCTGGGACCCCTAACCACCGACATCGCACCCGGCTACGACCATATTACGTCGGGCATCGGGGCGGCGATGATCGGCTGGTACGGCTGCGCCATGCTGTGTTACGTGACACCAAAAGAACATCTGGGGTTGCCCGACCGCGACGACGTCAAGGTTGGGGTCATTACCTACAAGATCGCAGCCCACGCCGCCGACCTTGCCAAGGGCCATCCCGGCGCTCAAGACCGCGACGATGCGCTCAGCCGGGCGCGCTTTGAATTCCGTTGGGAAGACCAGTTTAATCTGGGGCTGGATCCGGAAACGGCGCGCGATTTCCACGACAAAACCCTGCCGAAGCAAGCCCACAAGGTGGCGCATTTCTGTTCCATGTGCGGGCCGAAATTCTGTTCCATGAAAGTCAGCCAGGACATCCGTGACGAATTCTCGACCCAAGAAAAAGGCATGGCGGATAAGTCGAAAGAGTTCCTGGATGGTGGCAGCGAGATCTATAAGGAAACCGCGGCGGAGTAGTGGGATTTCAATTCCCCGACCCCGTTTATTCTCGAGGCCTGACCCGAATTATCTTGACTTTTAGCCGTCGTTAGGACTACAGTCCCTTCCAGCGACATGTACACGTGCGCCCGTTTTTCGGGCCCGCGTGTTTTTTTATGCGCGCATCATATTCTTCTCCGCCGCCCGGATTGTCCGGGCATTTTTTTTGCGTGCCCCCATCAACCAGGAGACTTCCCATGAATTCCAATCCTTTCTATCGATTCAGCGGCACCCCTGCTCACGACCCCTTTGGCCGATTGCCAGAGCCGTCCCATGAACCACAGCTTGATGTCTCAAACCCGTTCGACCTGACCGCCTCCGTCGGCGAACGAAGAACCAATCAGCGCACTGATGTTGGCAAGATTGAGGCCCTGTTGCGTCTGGCCGGGGTATTGGACATGGACGCCACCGGCGGCCCGACCGGTTATTTCGGCAGCCGCCTCGGCGAAGCCGTTAAGGGCTTTCAGAAATCCCATAATCTGAGGGTCGATGGCGACATCACCCCCGACGGAGAAACGCTGAAGACCCTGGCCCAGACCCTGCAAGGCATGGGCCGCAAGGGCGACACTGTGCTCGCCCATCTGACGGCTGACGAAGCCCGGTTCCTGCACCGCATCACCGATGGCGGCTCGATCAATCCGCAAACTGGATTGATGGAATTCTGGGACGCCGAAAGCGAGGCCGAGGCCGGATACGATGCCGGGGCCGCCAACGATGCCCAGGCCGCCGAGAATGGTGCACAAGACGGGGCGTCCGCATCATCAGGCAATGGCGATCCGGCGGGTTATGGCGATATGACGCCGGTGGATGCCGTCAATCAGGCCCGCGCCGAGGCCGAGGCCCGTGCAAATGCAGTGGCGGCGGCCAGGGATCAAGCGGCCCGTCAACGCGCCGTCGATGAGGCCAGGATTCGCGAGGCGAAGCAAAAACAACAGCGCCAGCAGCGCCAAGAGCGCCAGCGCGCTCATGCCATGCCGACCGGCAAGCCAAAAGGTGCCGTCAATCTGTTGGAGCAAAACGACAACGACCGGCAGTCCGGCCGTGGGGCCGGGCGCGCCAGCGACGATCAATCCCGAGAAAACGATGCCCAGCACAACGCCACGCATTCGAAAAGCGACCCCGCCGGGTATGGCGACATGACGTCGGTGAATGCGGTGAACAATGAAAATCCTTATGCCGGGGACATCGCGGCCATGCAGAAACAAATGGATAAGAACAACAAGCGCCCTAGCATCCCCCAACAGGTTAGGGCCATCGAAATACAGATAGAGGAGAAATATAAAGGCAAAAAATCACCCCCTAACCCCTCCACGCCGAAGCAAGGACCATCGTTGATGGACCAGCTGATCGACAGCCTCGACGAATATATGAAGGACCCGAACAAGGGACCGACGGAAACGCCACCCAATGATCCGCCGCCGCCGTCCGGACCGCCCCCGGCACCGAATGGCGCGAAAACACCGGCGAAACAGGGGCTAGAATTATCAGCCGGTGCTGTGTTTACCTTAGCTGCCTTGTTTGTCTTGAGCTTGGTGGGGAACAGATAACGACACCCCATCGACGGTTTAAATAGCCGTCGGCGGGATGTTCCCGCTATTATTGCGTTTATGTTGACCATCCGGCAAAAACGAAAACTGTACCCGACCCTACTTCTGGTGGTGGCACTGGCCATCTGTTGGCAACTCTATGCCCAAAAAGCCAAGGAGATTCTGGTCGACTGGAACCTGGACCGGCTGGCATCCAACCAGCAGTTGATCGACAAGTTCGAATGGACGGTTTTTCGCCAAGATTCGGACACCCAACCGGGTTTCCTTCCGGATCGTCGATTAAACAAATGGCAGCTACCAATCCGCGTTCTCCTAAAGAACCGCGAAGCCATCGAATACAGAGAACAGGTCGTCGCCATTCTCCGAGACTTGTCACGACTGAGCGGGTTGTCCATTCAGGTTGTCAATGGCAAAAATCCCCAGTCGGCAAATGTGGCTTTTTATATGACCAGCCCGGAAGATACGGAAGTCATACTCCGCGCGGAGAATTATTCCCAAGACAACATCGATTTCATAGAAATAGGAGGCTGTTCTTTCATAACATCCAACATCAACAATCATATCCAAAAAGATGTTATCGTTATACTGAATCACTACGAAGACGCATTTAAGAAACGCTGTATCGTCGAAGAATTTACACAGAGTCTAGGCCTATATGCCGATACTGATATCATCTGGAACTCTGTGATGAACGAAAAACTCACTCACCCGTTCGACCGACTGCCCCTGAACGACAAGATCATGGTGCGCACGCTGTATGACAAGCGCCTGAAACCCGGCATGACCCGCAAGGAAGCTATGCCCATCGTCCGGAAGATTATTCCCGAACTGGTTGCCGCCGTGAAGGAACACGGCGAGCAAGCGCTACATCAATCATCTGCGCAGAGTAATTAAGGCACCATCAACGACACCGATGTCAGCGCCAGCAGGGCGAAGACCATCTGGCGCAGGCGCAGTTCGCTGACGCGCGGTGGATACTTGCGCCCCAGCATCGAGAAAACCACCACCAGCGGCAGGGAAATGGCTGTCAGAATCAGCAGCCGGGTCTCGATGCCATCGGTTGCGGCCACCATCACCGTACGCGCCGTCGATCCGACCAGAAACAGCGCCAGCAGGCTGTCGCGAATGACCGGCAGGGACAGCGGCTGACGATAGAACTGAAACACCACCGGCGGGCCGCCGGTCGAAAACATGCCGCTGAGAATACCCGACAACACCCCGAACACGGCGAACGACGGCAATCCCGATATCATCGCGCCTGTGCGTGGCGGTTTTAGCAGCATCAGGGCGGATGCCAGAATGGTGACTCCCAACACGATCCTGAGGACCGCCAGATGCTCGCCGCTGAGCACATTCAGCATATACAGTCCCAGCGCAATCGCCGGCAGCGAGAACACCAGCGACACCCCGGCTTCCCGCCAACGCACGGCGCTGCGGTTCTTTAACAACGACGTCGACGTGTTGGCCATGGCAATCATGGTGATGATGACCGCCGCATCCCCGATGGGCATCAGATCAAGACTGGCAACAACCGATATGACGATCAGCGCGATGCCGAATCCGATCACCGCCTGGACATAGCTGGCGAGCCCGATGACGGCCAGCATCAGCACATATGAGAGAACTTCGTCGGTCATATCCCCGTTTATACACGATGGGCGGTAAATTGACTCCGCTCGTAGTCAGAGTTGCGCTATTGTCTGGCCAGATTTTAACAACAAGCCCCGAGCCACCATGTCCGAACGCATCCTGATTATCGATTTCGGTTCCCAAGTCACCCAGTTGATCGCCCGACGGGTCCGAGAATCGGGCGTTTATTCCGAAGTCCACCCGTTCAATGCTGTGACGCATGACAGCATCAAGGCGTTCGACCCCAAAGGCATCATCCTGTCGGGCGGCCCGGCATCGGTCACCGGCATCGACACACCCAGCACGCCCGACGGCATGTTCGACCTGGGCCTGCCCGTATTGGGTATTTGCTATGGCCAGATGGCCATGGCCGATGCGCTGGGCGGCGACGTTCAGTCATCCGACCATCGAGAGTTCGGGCGCGCCTTCGTTGATGTCGTCGATGATTGCGACCTGTTCCATGGCGTTTGGGACAAGGGCGCGAAGGAACAGGTATGGATGAGCCATGGCGACCGCATCGAGACCCCGCCCGAAGGTTTCCGCACGGTCGCCACATCAGACGGCGCGCCGTTTGCCGCCATCGCCAATGATGAAAAGCATTATTACGGACTGATGTTCCACCCCGAGGTCGTGCACACGCCGCATGGCGCACAATTATTGGAAAACTTCACCCACCGGGTCTGCGGCTGCGCCGGCGACTGGACCATGGCCGGGTTCCGCGAGCAGGAAATCGCCAAGGTCCGAAAACAGGTCGGCGACGGCAAGGTCATCTGCGGGCTGTCGGGCGGAGTCGATTCGTCCGTTGTCGCGGTGTTGCTGCACGAAGCCATCGGCGATCAGCTGCAATGCGTCTATGTCGACACTGGTTTCATGCGCAAGGGCGAGAGCGAAGAAGTGCTTGGCCTGTTCCGCGACCATTACAATATTCCCCTCGTCCACTGCGATGCATCGGAACTGTTTATCGGCAAGCTGGAAGGCGAATCTGATCCGGAAACGAAGCGCAAGATTATCGGCGCCACCTTCATCGATGTGTTCGAGGAAGAAGCCGACAAGATCGGCGGCGCGGATTTTCTGGCGCAAGGAACGCTGTACCCGGATGTTATCGAGTCCGTGTCGTTCACCGGCGGCCCGTCGGTCACCATCAAATCGCACCACAACGTTGGCGGCCTGCCCGAACGCATGAACATGAAACTGGTCGAGCCGCTGCGCGAATTGTTCAAAGACGAAGTCCGCAAACTGGGCCGCGAGCTGGGAATACCCGACGCCTTCGTTGGTCGTCACCCGTTCCCCGGCCCCGGACTGGCCATTCGCCTGCCCGGCGGTGTGACCCGGGAAAAACTGGAAATCCTGCGCAATGCAGACGCCGTGTACCGGGAAGAAATCACCAACGCCGGACTGTACGACGCCATCTGGCAGGCGTTTGCCGTGTTGTTGCCGGTACAGACCGTCGGCGTCATGGGCGATGCGCGAACCTACGATTATGTCTGTGCGCTGCGCGCTGTTACCTCGACCGACGGCATGACGGCGGACTTCTATCACTTTGACATGGAATTCCTGGCCCGCGTATCGAACCGCATCATCAACGAGGTCAAGGGCATCAACCGGGTGACGTATGACATTACGTCGAAACCGCCCGGCACCATTGAGTGGGAATAAAAAGACTTAGAAAGGACTCCATCACCAAGAACTGAGTGATGGTAGTTTGATCAAGATAACCTTTTCTTCCATCTGCATTTGAATTGGAACTGAATGTTTTTGTTTTTCAATCCGCGGGAAGATTTTTTGTTGCAACTGCCGAAAGGCGGGACCGTTGCCGAAATTGGCGTCGCATCCGGCGATTTTTCAGACCAAATTCTAGATCGTTCTTCACCAGAGAAGCTGCACCTGATTGATCCCTGGATATATCAGAAAGACGACGATTATCAAAAGGACCCGAACAACCTTCAAAATGTTCAGGCACAAGATATATTCCTGTCCGTTCAAGACCGTTTCAAAGAACAAATCGAGCGGGATCAAATTCAGATACACCGCGCTTTTTCAGCAGACGTTGCCGATCAATTTCCCGATGCATATTTTGACTGGCTTTATATCGACGGCATGCACACATGCGACGCCGTACTGGAAGACCTGCGGGCGTATTGGCCAAAACTAAAGCCGGATGGTTTCCTGCTTGGTCATGACTACGCCAATCACAAAATTTCACGGCATATGGAGTTCGGCGTTGTCGAAGCCGTCAACCGGTTCGTCGATGAAATCGGCTGTGACTTTACGGCCCTGAACGTTGAGCCCTACCCGACCTATGTCCTGTCGAAGGATCCTGACTCTGAGCGACATGCTGTCTTTATCGCCAATATCGTGCGCCATCTAGGCCTCGCGACAGAAATTAAAAACGTCACCAAGAAGAATTATTATCAAAACATTGCCGAATGCTCAGACGGATTTGTCCGAATATTTCCGGTGTTTGAATAAACAGACGATGCGTCAATGGCGGGTATCCCTTGCGAATTTCCAAGGGTCGCCGACATAGTCACGCAAATCTCTACGACTTTGTTGACATTCAACTTTTCAAGGGAAAGTTCGAGCTGATGGGTCTCGATCGTGGTCAGGTCAAGAATGTCGTTGACCAGGTCGAGCAGATGTTCGCCACCCTGCAGGATACTCTCAACGTGGACATTCTGGGCAGGGGTAAGCGGGTCTTTGGGGTCGAACTGCAATAACTGGGAGAAGCCTAAAATGGCGTTCAAAGGTGTTCGCAACTCGTGGCTCATGCTTGCCAGAAATTCTGACTTGGCTTCGTTTGCCCGTTCGGCGTCAACCAGTGCATTGCGAAGGTCTTTCGGCCAAAAATGCGCATGTGATCGATAATGGCCGTGGCCCGATCGACCTGTGAATCGATTTTATCGAGCTTGCCGTTCAAATGTTCAAGGTCCGATTCGCCCTGCTTCGTTTTACGTCGAATATTGCTCGCCGCCATGCGAATGACGTTCAAGGGTTGATTCAATTCATGAGCAACGCCTGTTGCCATCTCTCCCAACGTTGCCATTTTCTCGGACTGGATAAGTTGAGCGTGTGTCTTTTCCAATTCGGCGGAACGCTCTGCAATTCGCAGCTCCAATTCTTCATTAAGGCTTCGCAGGTTTTCCTCCGCCGCAATTCTGCGGGTTTCGTTGCGCCCCGATTGCCAAACAATCGCGGCGGACACAACCAACAGCACAACAAGAATCGCCACATATTCCAGAATTAAGGATTCCGAGATATCGGCAGCTTTCTGTTCTTCGTCGGGAATGAAGGTTGCCGCCGTAATAATCAAGCTCCAGGGCGCAAAGTATTTGGAAAGCGTCGTCTTTTTAATCACCTTCGTTTCATCCAAAAGGTCGGACTGGGTGATGGTTTCCAGTCTTCGATTGGGAATCCAAAATTCCACCAGTGTTTCAGTTCCATCACGATAATCCCGCAATGCGCCCATCGTGATGGCTTTTCCAAAATTGAATCCCTTGATGTCGGTCAGGACAAAAGCATTGGTAACTTGCTCCCATTCAGGGTGGATGGGGTGGACAGTCACCCAGACCTCAGAACAGGAGTCGACAGAACAGGTTTTTGGATCTGTTTTAGCAATGACGAAATAATCTTTTCCGTCGTTGTAACGAATGGCCCGCATAATCCTGTTGGATTGCGCAAGCGCTTCTTGTTCGCTGAACTCCCCTTTTTGCGAGCGATCATACAGGTCTTGCATGATGGACACGGCGATATCCAAATCATTCGACAGGCTTTGAACGCGCTCTTCGTGAAGTGTTTGCGTGATTGTCGGAATGACCGTCACTCCGATGGGAAGGGCAGCAAGCATCACCGCCAATAACGGAAGAAAGCCGACACGGAAGAAAACGGCCCGATCAACAGCCTTCATTAGTGCTAATACCATTTATTCTTCGCCTCATTCCCACCTTGGCATTCTTTACTAGATGGGATGTGATCATAGAATTTAAAGAACCACAAATTCTTATACGATTTATGCCGTCTCAAGGCTTTTGGCAGGTCTCAAGCCACCCGATACCACCGAGGGGAAATAAGGCTCAACCGGTGAGAAATAAATATTGCGGGATCATTCTCTTTAGATATTTAGAAACCGTAACCAGCGCCTTTCAATGCCGTCACTAAAGCGTCATCGGCAAGTGGTCCTTCAATTTTCTTAAACCGATTGCCACGGGTTTTAAAATGCTCTTCACCGCAAGCAATCGACTTTTTATTGTCATTAATAAAATAATTCCAATAATTACCGCTCCAGATATATCCAATTCTCCACCATCCTTCTTCACCTTTTGATATGGAGCGTACCGGAATATTATTTGCACGGTTCATCTGGTGTTTTGTTATCAAATCGCCTTCCCAGCCAGTCCCAAAGACACAGGATTTTGAAATTAATTCACTGGCGAACCTTGTGTCGACGGTGTCGACTTTTTTGATTGTCTGGCACGCAGACAAGCCAACCATTACCAAAGCCATCATCAAGAATCTCAAATTCCTGAAAGCAATAAATTTGTATATATTCATCGTGTCCTCCCCCCTCACTATCAACGCTGCTGTCCCCCATACGGGCCCTAACAAACTTTTCAGCCCTGACTAAACTCTATATTTATTTTTTGTAGAATAGAATACTTATATATTCAACCACACGTTAAGTGGTTTTGAAGGGGGAACAGGCAAACCCATTTTCTAGGAATGGCTACCTTGTTGTGCATTGTCATTTCTGCATTAAGTAGCCGCCCTCGGCATGACCATCGACAAACTGCTGGCATAAAAACTCCCATTATCAGTAATCCTGGTCCATGATTGGCGACAGGGAGACATTGCAGATGAGCACATCGAATATCGAAGGCAAGACAGCCGTCATTACCGGATCGACCAGCGGCATCGGGCTTGGCATTGCGACCGCATTGGCCGAGGCCGGGGCTAACGTGCTGCTCAATGGATTGGGCGATGTAGACGCCATCGAGACGACGCGCAAGGAGCTCGACGCGCTTGGCGCGGGCGACGTGCTTTATCACCCCGCCGACATGACCCGGCCAGACGAAATCGCCGACATGATTGCCTGTGCCAACCGCGATCTGGGCGGCGTCGATATTCTGGTCAACAACGCCGGTATCCAGTTCGTATCGGCCATCGAGGAATTCCCGACCGATAAGTGGGATGCCATCATCGCCATCAATCTAAGTTCGTCGTTTCACACCATTCGCGCCGCCATACCGTTGATGAAGACCGCCGGGTGGGGACGCATTGTCAACATCGCCTCGGCCCATGCGCTGATCGCATCGCCCTTCAAGGCGGCTTATGTTGCGGCAAAGCATGGTGTGCTCGGTCTGACCCGCACGGTCAGCCTGGAAGTCGCAGAAGAAAACATTACCGTCAACGCCATCTGCCCCGGTTACGTGAAGACGCCACTGGTCGAAAACCAGATCACCGACACCGCCAAAGTCCGGGGTATTTCCGAAGAAGAAGTCGTGCGCGACGTTATTCTGGCCGCACAACCATCAAAAAAATTCATTGAAATCAGCGAATTGGCCGACCTGACCCTGTTTTTGTGTTCCGATGGTGGGGCATCCATCAACGGCACGGCGCTGTCGGTCGACGGCGGCTGGTCGGCGCATTAATCGGCTGGTTATTCGTCGTAAGTAAATATCCTGAAGCGACCATCGACAGGCATCAACCGGTCCATGGTCCTGACCGCCAGTGGGATCTGATCCATAAACAGCGGCTTTAATTGATCCAGTAAATCCTGAGTGCCGTAATTGTTCAGGGTCATGGAATAGGCATTGCGGAATTGCGGCGTCATAAATTCGACAATCCAGTCCTCGCCATCACTGGCCGCCCCCACATAGGCCGGGAAAAAGGCCCCGTGATGATCGCGGTACATAACCTGGCCGATAATCGGCTGAATGAAATTCTTGCCGTCATTTGACGGACCAAAGTTGATGTATCGGCTGGGCGCATGCAGGACGTATTGGGAATCATCATCCTGTGTCCATGTCACCTCGACGAACAGGTCGCGCATGCAAGTGGCGTTGCTGTTCAGCAATTCAAACGCCGCATCATGGTCCAGGTAGGTCACGGAGCGATCAGCACATTGAACGTGCGACACGCCTGTCGGTGGCGACAGGTGATCGACACAGAACACATCCTTACCTGTGAAATCACCAAACAGTTCGGTCTTGTACATGAAATCCATAACCACCAGCTGATGGAATTTATCGTCGCGGCTACAGGTCAGGAATTCAAACGGCTTGCCCTTCTGAAACAGCTCGCCCTTGCCGCCCAGGTAACCTTTCGAGAAAGGAACGTTTTCAAACCGGCATTCGTGGGACAGGTGATAGACTTCATCGGGGCCGCAGCGCAAAACCGACTGGATTTCAGTGGTCCACGAGTTGCCGTCACTTTCATTTCGGATGAAACCCGACTTCAGGTCCGGGGCGTTGCCAGTCGTCATGATGCAAGTCCCCCCCTACTTTTTACCGCGTTTTTCGACCACCTTCACCAACGCCCAAATACCGCCCATGATGACAAGGGCGACGCCGAATAACTTCAAATAGACCAGTAACAGGCCGGCGGCCATATCCATGAGGTAAGACCCTGCGCGTTAGTGTCGGGTTGCTGTGACGGGAACCTGCTCGTCGAGCAGTTCCTCGACCGCGCGAGTGACTTTCAGCCAGACGAAGCGGCCTTCGGTGTCGCCCCGTTGCGCCAGTTCATCGGCCTTGATGGCGGCACCGTTACGGGCCATCTCGCCATACTTTTCGACAAGCAGGCTGGCACAGCGCCAGATTTCGGTATTCGTCGTCATTTCTTTCGGCCTCCGTCTACTGACTCTTCATAATTTTGGTAATGCTGACACCCAGGCGATCCTCAATGACAACCACTTCGCCCTTGGCGATGATCTGTTTTTCAGCACTTAATTCGATTTCCTCGCCGACCAGACGGTCCAGTTCGACAACGGCACCACGGCCAAGTTTCAGAATTTGACTGATCGGCATCATCGACGTTCCCAACACGGCGATCACATCGACGGAAATTCCATACACGGCGCCTTCATCGTCGTCGTCCGATGCCATTGGCGCCGGGGCCGGGGCCTCAGCTTGCTCCGCCATCGCAGCTTCCATATCCATGTCGTCTTCGTCGGCCATGTCTTTCCCTAAACCCTTAAGTCAGCATCAGTGCAAGCTGACTTTTTCCAACTCTTCCTCGGCGGTCATGCCATCGACCAACATGATCAGTCTTTTCCATGTCCTGTAGCCATCGACGTCACCAGAATTCAGCATTTCTCCGGCCCTCAGCGAGGCGACGATAACGGCGTCTTTTCCGTACTGCCGCATCAGATCATCGGCCAATTTGTAGACCTCGGCATTGGATAATATTTCACCGGGGTCATCCACGTCAGATCATCCCATTGCCGCGTTCAATTCATTCGGGGGCGAACACTTGTACCAGCGTTCTTCCTCCGCCCATGCGGCGTCTTTGGCGCTTTGTTCCTTGTCATGTAGCGCCAGAACCTTGTCGCCGACTTTCGAATCGACAACCACCCAGGATCTGATTTGATCGACATAACGAACTTGATAACGCATAAACAACTGCCCTCACTCAGCGGTCCCGATTTATCTATCTCTTGAAAATACAGGGGCTTCCTCAACAAATCGTAAACGCCTGAGCTGTCTGATCGACCGCTTTGCAAGCATCTGTTTTTGTTGATAAATATCGTTCGTTTCAGGGGTTTATCCTGACCGCGTTTGTCATCGGATGGTATTTACGTCTATGATGCCGGACCGAAACGGAAAGCGAGAAGCGATTTGTATGTAAGCGTTCGCGATAACAACGTCGATCAAGCCTTGAAGGCGCTGAAGAAAAAGATGCAGCGCGAAGGCCTGTGGCGTGAAATGAAGCGTCGTCGTTCATACGAAAAACCGTCGGAAGTCCGCGCCCGCAAAAAGGCCGAAGCGGTCAGCCGGGCCCGCAAGCTGGAACGCAAGCGCATCCAGGTCGAAGGCTTCTAGCCAAATCTCCCTACCCCCCATGGCAATCCGCCATTCGAAGACATATATTCATGGTTCTTGAATCTCCGACAGCAGAGAACCGGACCCGTCATGCGATCCATGCGTAACAGAACGCAAGAACACCAGGACAACGCCAAAGGCAGCGACCTCAGAACCATGAGCGCGCTGCTGCCCTATTTGTGGCCGGCGGACTCGCCTGACATGCGGATGCGGGTGCTGGTCTCCTTCCTGCTGCTGGGGCTGGCCAAGGCGGCCACCGTCGCCGTGCCGGTGGTCCTGAAATACGCCGTCGATGCGCTGACCGGTGTCGGGCCTGATGCCACCACAGTCATCGTCGCCGTTCCTGTCGGCCTGTTGCTGGCCTATGGGCTGATCCGTGTTTTATCGCTGACCTTCAAGGAATTACAGGGCGCGGTCTTTGCCAAGGTCGCCGAACGCGCCATCCGCCAGGCCGGAGTCAGAACCTTTCGCCACATTCACGCCCTGGCGCTGCGCTTTCATCTTGATCGCCGCACCGGGGGGTTGAGCCGCGCCATCGAACGCGGCACCAAGGGGATTGAGTACGTACTGCGCATGATGCTGTTCAACATCGTGCCGACGATGCTTGAGATCCTGCTTGTCTGCGGCCTGTTGTGGGGCATGTTCGACGGCTGGTTCGCCGCTATTACGGGTGCCACCATCGTTGCCTATATAATCTGGACGGTGGCCGTCACCGAATGGCGGATCAAGTTCCGCCGATCCATGAACGACAGCGACAGCGAGGCCCACACCAAGGCAATCGACAGCCTGCTTAATTACGAGACCGTCAAATATTTCGGCAACGAAGAGCACGAAGCCAACCGCTTCGATGCGGCCATGAAGACCTACGAAAAAGCCGCCGTCATGTCGAAGACGTCGTTGTCGATCCTGAACACCGGTCAGGGCGCGATCATCGCCGGTGGCGTCACCATCATCATGATCATGGCCGGTTATGGCGTGACCGGCGGCACCATGACCATCGGTGATTTCGTGCTGGTCAACACCTACCTGTTGCAACTGTACCTGCCGCTGAATTTCCTCGGTTCCAGCTATCGTGAAATCAAACACTCGCTGATTGATATGGAACAGATGTTCACGCTGCTGGGTGAAGAGGCAGAGGTCGAAGACATTGCCGACGCCCCGGACTTGCAGGTCACGGGCGGCGAGGTCGAGTTCCAGAATGTCTCGTTCGCCTATAACGCGGCGCGGCCGATCCTGAAGGATATCTCGTTCAAGGTTGCGCCGGGCAAGACCGTCGCCATCGTCGGGGCCAGCGGTGCCGGGAAATCAACCATTTCACGCCTGTTATTTCGCTTTTACGACGCTGTCGACGGCAGCGTCCGCATCGATGGTCAAGACACCCGCGATGTCAGTCAATCAAGCTGGCGCGCCGCCATCGGCATCGTGCCGCAAGACACAGTGCTGTTTAACGAAACCATCTATTACAACATTGCTTACGGGCGACCCAACGCTACGCCTGCGGAAATTGAGGAAGCGGCACGGCTGGCCGCAATCCATGATTTCATCACGGGACTTCCCGACGGCTACCAGTCAACCGTCGGCGAACGGGGGCTGAAACTCTCAGGCGGCGAAAAACAACGCGTCGCCATCGCCCGCACCATCCTGAAGCGCCCCGCCATTTTCCTGTTCGACGAGGCGACATCGTCCCTCGACACCCACACGGAAAAAGACATTCAGGAATCCCTGCGTAAGGTTTCCAGCGGTCGCACGACCCTGGTCATCGCCCACCGCCTATCAACGGTCGTCGATGCTGACGAAATCATCGTGCTGGAAGACGGCAGCATTGCCGAACGCGGTAATCATTCGGAACTGTTGGCAAAAGACGGACGCTACGCCGCCATGTGGGCGCGCCAGCAAGAGGCCGAGCAGGCGCGCGAAGTTCTGGAACACGTCGAAGAAGGTGAAGGCGAAGCTGCTGAAGCGGCGGCAGAGTAGAAATTAAAGTCTGGCTTCCAGAAGTCGCGCCACGCAGTGCGCCAACCATTAACGACCAATCCAGCCGCCGCCCAAAACTCGATCGCCATCATAGAAAACACAGGCCTGCCCCGGCGCGATGGTCGCGGGATGCTCCAACTCGACCACGGCTTCGCCCTTCCCTGTCGGGCGCACGGAGGCCGGTGTCGGCGGCTGGGTCGAGCGCATCTTGACCTGGACCTTAATCCCATCGGCGGGCATATCTGTGGCGCCCAGCCAGTTCACGCCGTGCAGGGTGGCGGTGGTGCGTTTCAGGGCACCTTCGGGGCCGACAACGACCTGTGCCGTTTCCGGGTCCAGCCGCACCACGTACAACGGATGGGCAGCCGAGACGCCAAGGCCACGACGCTGACCAACGGTGTAGTGAATAATTCCGTCGTGGCGACCCAGCACCGTGCCGTTGACATCAACGATATCGCCCGGTGTCGCCGCATCGGGGTGCAGCTTCTTGACCACGTCTGAATATTTGCCGTCAGGCACGAAGCAGATATCCTGACTGTCGGCTTTCTCTGCCACTTGCAGGTCGAACCTGCGGGCCATTTCGCGGGTCGCGTCCTTGTCCATACCGCCCAATGGGAATTGCAGAAAAGCCAGTTGTTCTGGCGTCATGGAAAACATGAAATAGCTTTGATCGCGCGTATGGTCCGCGCCCCTGTGGAGTTCCGGGCCGTCCGCGCCATCAACGCGACGCACGTAATGGCCGGTGACCAGTGCCTTGGCGCCCAGGTCTCGTGCCTTGGCGACAAGGTCCGTGAACTTGACTGTTTCATTACAACGCACGCACGGCACCGGGGTTTCACCGTTCAGGTAACTCTCAGTGAAATCATCAATAACGGCTTCGCGAAAGCGCGCCTCGTAATCCAACACATAATGGGGAATGCCGATTGCAGCAGCCACATTGCGGGCGTCATGAATATCGCGTCCGGCGCAGCACGCGCCCGGCTTGGCGACCGCCTGACCATGATCATATAACTGCAACGTCACACCAATGACGTCATAGCCCTGCTGTTTCAGCAGCGCCGCCGTTACCGATGAATCGACGCCGCCCGACATGGCAACAACGACGCGGGTGCCGGCGGGCAATGTATCAAGGGTAGGTTCCACAAATTCCGTCCCTTATTCTCTCTCGTCGCTAAGAAGCTCGTGCAGTATTTTCGACCTGAATTCCCGACGATACAAAACCAACACCACCCACACCGAAGACAGTATGAAAAACAGCGGGTGGGCGACCCATGTCAGCGTCGCCAGTCCGAAATAGTATGCCCGTATCCCACGGTTGAAACTTTTAACCGCCAGGGAAGAAACTTTCGCCAGCCGTTCAGCAATCTCTTCGCCCGTCCCCTGCAGCTCTTCGACAAGCGGCGCCGAACCGATGGCGGCCAACGTATAATTGAACTGACGCAGCGCCCAGGCGAACTTGAAAAAGGAATAGGCGAAAATGATCAGAAGCAGGATGACCTTGATTTCCCACATCTTCGATGAAGCCTGAACGGCCAAAAGTGGAAAATTCGATGCTACGGCGATGGCTTCGTCAACAGCACCCAAAATGGCGACCAGACCAGCCATGATGAAAATACTGGTCGAGGCAAACAACCCGACGCTGCGCATCTGGGTGCTCATGATATTGGTGTCGACCATGCGATTGTCGCGTTTCAGCATTTGCATCATCCAGCGCTTCCTGACGCCGTGCATAACGGTCATCAGGTTGCTGCCACCGGCGCTGCGGTGGTCGGCGAAATAGGTATAACCGATCCAGCACACAAGGAACGTGGCAACGGCCAGATAATCAATGGGCGAGGCGTAATTAAACATCAGAGCACCCCTCCTGAAGGCGCAGTATCAGTCGCGTTCTTCCAGCCAGGCCGCCTGAATGGCTTCGAGTATTTTCTCGTTGGATTTTTCCGGGTCGTCATCGAAACCGGGCAATTCCTTGACCCATTTCCACAGGTCGGTGAAGCGCAGGTTGACGACATCAACGTCCGGGTGGGCGTCTTCCAGTTCGATGGCGATATCGTAAATATCGGTCCACTTCATCGGCTTGACCTCTAATCCACCATCATGTTGCGGGTTGCAGACGGCAGCGTCACGACAAGGCCGTCCAGTTCCGGCGACATCTTGATCTGGCATCCAAGCCGCGAGGTATGGGTCAGGGCGAAGGCCAGGTCGAGCATGTCTTCTTCTTCTTCCGAAGCCTCATCAAGTTTGTCGAACCATTCATCGCTGACAACCACATGACAGGTCGAACACGCCAGCGACCCCTCGCAGGCACCTTCCAGATCGATGTCGTTCTTGTGAGCAACTTCCATCACCGACAAGCCGTCCGGCGCATCGACTTCTTTTTGCGAACCGTCGGACAGAATAAATGTCATTTTGGGCATCTGAAGAATTTCTCCGAAAAATAATTATACGTGTCAGGTGGTTTACCCGCTGGGCGTCTCGTCTTCAAGGTCTTCGACGCCGACACCGCGCAAGGCAGATCGAATTCCGCGGTCCATTCGCTTCTCGGCGAACGGGCGGCTGGCGTCTTCCAATGCCTCTGCGGCGTGGCCAATGGCGTCGCGGTCATCGCCCTTGATCATTAAACTTAAGCGGTCGATAACGACAACCAGTTCGGTGCGCTCGTCCTCGTTCAGCAACTCGCCGTCTGCTGCAAGCGCCGCGTTAATGGCATTCAGGGTGCGTCCGGCCTCGACCCGGGCCTCGGCCAACAGGCGTTCGGCCATGTCATCCTTGGCGTGTTTCATGCTGTCGTACAGCATGTCGGCCATTTCTTCCTCGCTCAAACCATACGACGGTTTTACCGCCACTTCCTGTTCGATGCCTGTCGTGTCTTCTGCTGCCGCCACGGTCAGCAAGCCATCGGCATCGACCGTAAAGGTCACCCGGATGTGCGCCGCACCGGCCGTCATCGGCGGGATGCCGCGTAGCTCGAAACGGGCCAGCGAACGGTTCGACTCGACCATTTCACGCTCGCCCTGAACCACATGAATGGCCATCGCCGTCTGGCCGTCCTGATAGGTGGTGAATTCCTGGGCCTTGGCGACCGGGATCGGGGTGTTGCGGGGGATAATCTTCTCGACCAGCCCGCCCATGGTCTCGATCCCCAGGCTCAACGGTGTCACATCCAGCAATAGAGTATCGGAGCCGACGGTCAGGGCTTCGGCTTGCAGGGCAGCGCCGATGGCAACGACTTCATCGGGGTTAATATCGACCAACGGCGGCTTTCCGAACAGGATACCGACCTTCTCGCGAACCAGTGGCACCCGGGTCGAACCACCAACCATGATCACGCCCTTGATATCATCGGCATTGGTTCCGGCGTCTTCCATCACATGATTGGCAATGGTCAGAGTGCGCGAGACCAGTTCTTTAACAATGCCATCGAAGGTATCGCGGTTGAGCGCATGGCTCGATTGTTTGCCATCGATATCGAGCACCCATTCGCCATCGCTGGCGTCGCTCAGGCATTCCTTGGCCAGACGCGCCGTCATCAACGCCACCTTGACCTCACCTGCCGTCAGTTCTTTTTCGCCCAGTCGTTCGGCCCTTTCCGACAAGAAATGTTCGGCCACCGCGTGATCAAAATCATCGCCGCCAAGAGACGCATCACCGCCCGTCGCCAGAACCTGAAAGACGCCCTTTTCCATGCGCAGGATGGACACATCGAAAGTGCCGCCGCCCAGATCATAAACTGCGTAGATACCTTCCGAGCCCTTATCCAGCCCATAGGCCAGGGCGGCTGCTGTCGGCTCGTTGACCAGCCGCAGGACCTCCAGCCCGGCCAACCGGGCGGCATCCTTGGTGGCGGTCCGGGCCGCATCGTCAAAATAAGCAGGCACCGTAATGACGGAGCGATCTACCGCGTGGCCCAAATGATCCTCGGCCCGTTCTTTTAAGGCGCTAAGAATATCGCCGGAAATTTCAACCGGCGTCATTTTATGACCAGCGACGTTCAGGCGCACCATTCCGGCACCATCTTCGCCGATGCTGTCGATATCGAACGGCAGTGTACCGCCGAGACTCTTGACTGAATTAATGCCGCGGCCCATCAACCGCTTGATTGAACCGACGACACTTTCAGGACGGTCGAGCAACAAATTGCGCGCCAGTCCGCCAACGATGGCAGACCCATCGGGCGCATAGGCGACGACGGATGGAACCAGTGCAGTCCCGTCTTCGTCGCGCAACACTTCGGGCTGCGCACCGGTGCTGATGGCAACGACGGAATTGGTCGTGCCAAGGTCGATACCGACGGCCAATGTGGTGTCGCCCTCGTGCGGTTGCGGAGTCGCGCCCGGCTCGTGAATTTGCAGCAATGTATTCATAAAGGGTCCAAACTCACTCAGATTAATTTTGCCCGGTGAGCCTGCGCTTCCTGGGCTAATTTTTTTAAATATTTAAGACGCGTCGTCAATTTACACGCGCCTTCGATGTCATTGTTGGCGAACAGTTTCGACAACTGGGCAATACAAACACGAATGTCCTCAGTTGCACGTGCCGAAATGATATCCACATCGGCCGGTGTCTCGGACTCGGCCAGCGCCTCGCGCATTTCCATGCTTTCGATCAGCAACACCTGATCGTTGATTAGATTACAGCCTTCGGGCAAAACGTCTGTGCCCTTCAGGTGAACCATATAATCGGCCCGCCCGTGCGGGTCCTTCAGGGTTTCGTAGGCATCGTTGATGGCCGTCGCCTGTTGCTGGCTGTATGCCTTTTCCTTAGGGCTGTGGGTGGCGAAGCGATCGGGATGCAATTTGCGCTGCATGGAAAAATAGACTTCGTCCAGGGTAGCGGGGTCGATATCGAACGAAACATTCAGCCCCAAGCGGCTGAAATGATCGCGCTGTCCCGGCGGCTGCACTGCCTTGCAGGTATCACAAAAAGCAGAGCCGTCAATGGGCCCACCACACGACCAGCAGGGCACAATGTCGGGCCTTGTGTCATTTAATGTGGCTTCCATGAAAATTCCGGGTGGCCTAGACGTGGAACGACTCACCGCAGCCGCAGCGGCCTTTTTCGTTCGGATTTGAAAACACAAAGCCGGATTCCAGCTTGTCTTCCACATAATCCATTTCGGTGCCGATGATGAACATGGTCGCTTTCGGGTCAATCAGGATGGTTACACCCTTGTCTTCCAGCACTTCATCGAATTCGTTCTTTTCGTCGGCGAATTCCAGCGTATAGGACATGCCCGAACAACCCTTGGTGCGGACCCCGATCCTGACCCCGGCAGACGGCTTTCCGCGCTCGTCGAGCATGGACTTCACTCGGCTTGCGGCGGCGTCACTGACCGACATGATTTGCGGGGTCTCAGACATTATTCGGCGGCCTCGGATTCAGGTTTCTTCTTTGACTTATAATCGCTGATTGCTGCCTTGATAGCATCCTCAGCCAGTACCGAGCAATGAATCTTGACCGGCGGCAACGCCAGTTCGTCGGCGATGTCGGTATTTTTGATCTCGACGGCTTCATCCACGGTCTTGCCTTTAACCCATTCCGTGACCAAAGAACTAGAAGCAATGGCCGAACCGCAGCCGAAGGTCTTGAATTTGGCGTCTTCAATGATGCCTTCTTCACTGACCTTGATTTGCAGTTTCATAACGTCGCCACAGGCCGGTGCGCCGACCAGTCCGGTGCCAACACCGTCATCGTCCTTATCCATTGTCCCGACATTGCGAGGGTTTTCGTAGTGATCGAGAAGCTTGTCGCTGTAAGCCATTTTTTTGTCTCCATTAACGTTCCGGTTAATATCCGGCAAGGTTATTTAAAAATCAGTGTTCTGCCCATTCAATGGACTTAATATCGATGCCTTCCTGGGCCATTTCCCAGAGCGGGCTCATCAGGCGCAGGCGTTCAACCTCGGATGCGATTTTATCGACGGCATAGTCGACTTCTTCTTCGGTCGTGAAGCGACCAAGGCCGATGCGAAGCGATGTGTGCGCCAGTTCTTCCTCGACACCCAGTGCGCGCAGAACATAAGACGGTTCCAGCGACGCCGACGTACAGGCTGAACCGGACGAGACCGCCAGATCGTTGACACCCATCATCAGGCCTTCGCCTTCAACATAGGCAAAGCTGAGGTTCAGGTTGCCGGGGATCCGGTGTTCCAGATCGCCGTTCAGATAAACCTCCGAAAGGCGCGCGTTGATGGCGTCATAAAAACGGTCGCGCAGCATTTTCAGACGTTCCGTTTCGGCCGACATTTCTTTTTCGGCGATGGCGCAAGCCTCGCCCAGCCCAACACACAAAGGTGTCGGCAAGGTGCCCGAACGCATGCCGCGTTCCTGACCGCCGCCTGTAATCAGGGCGACCAGACGAACTCGCGGACGACGACGCACGTACAGCGCGCCAATGCCCATGGGGCCATAAATCTTGTGACCGGAAATACTCATCAGGTCGATGTTCATATCTTCTACATCAAGCGGGATCTTGCCAACGGCTTGGGCCGCATCGGTGTGGAAGAAAACCTTGTTGGCGCGACACAGTGCGCCGATTTCCTTGATTGGCTGAATAACGCCGATCTCGTTGTTGACCGACATGATCGAAACGATGGCCGTGTTCTCGGTAATCGTATCTTCCAGAAGTTTCAGGTCGATCAGTCCGTTTTCCTGAACCGGTAGATAGGTAACCTCGAAGCCTTCCTGTTCCAGATGACGACAGCTGTCGAGCACGCACTTGTGTTCCGTCACACAGGTAATGATGTGGTTCTTCTTGTCCTTGTAAAAATGGGCAACGCCCTTCAAGGCCAGATTGTTGGACTCGGTCGCGCCCGACGTGAAGATGATTTCCTTCGGGCTGGCGCCAATCAACGAGGCAATCTGGGCGCGTGCTTCCTCGACCGCGCCTTCGGCTTCCCAACCATAATGATGGGTGCGCGAATGCGGATTGCCGAATTTCTCGGTGAAATAGGGCAGCATTTTTTCAACGACGCGCTCATCGGTCGGTGTCGTTGCCTGATAGTCCAGGTACAACGGCGCGTTCTTGTTCCAGGTGCCTTGTTTTGTGCTCATATCTTTTATGTATCTCTGTCTATCTGTTTGATTATCAATATCTGGTCATGCAAGGCCCCGGCTTCAAGCTGCGGGTTGCGCTATTTTCCCATCTTTATGAATACGTTCGTACAAATCGCCCCACGCGTTCAGGAAGGCATCGACATCGCCGTCCTTACTGTCCCAGCCAAAGCTGACACGCAATGCAGACTTTGCCTGATCGTCGTCGATTCCCATGGCATGGAGGACGCCCGACGCCTTGACCTTGCCCGATGCACAGGCCGAACCGGCACTGACCGCAATACCGGCCAGATCAAGCGCCATCACCTGGGTATCGCTGTCGCTTCCGGGCATGGTGAAGCATGCCGTATTGGGCAGCCGATCCGCATCTGCACCAAAAATTATCGTATCGGGCGACATTTTCATAATGGCGGTTTCAAGTCGGTCCCTCATTTTCGCAATCTGTGCATGATCGGACAGGTCAGACAATGCGGCCTTCGCCGCCGCGCCGAACCCGGCAATACCGGCAATATTTTCAGTTCCCTGACGCAGCCCGCGTTCCTGACCGCCGCCAAAGGCCGTTGCCTTCAGCACGCCGCGCGCCTTTTCATTTGCAATCAATGCGCCGACCCCGGCAGGGCCGCCGATCTTGTGAGCCGATAGCGACATCTTATCGACGCCGAGCGTCTTGAAGTCGACGGCGATCTTACCGGCAGCCTGCACCGCATCACTGTGCATCAGTGCATTATGGCGGCGGGCAATTTCAGCGATCTCATCAATCGGCTCGATAACGCCGGTTTCATTGTTGGCCAGCATCACCGAGACCAGTGCCGGAGTCGCGTCCGCCATCAACATGGCGTCAAGTTCGACCACGTCGACGATGCCGTTTCGGTCCACCGGAACAATCTCGCCGCCGCAGTTCCGGACAGACGGATGTTCGATTGCAGACACCAGAACACGTTTGCGGCCACACCCGGCAATGGCCAGATGATTGGACTCGGTGCCGCCGCTTGTGAAAATAACATCATCCGGATTGGCATTGACCAAAGCCGCCACGCAAGACCGGGCTTCTTCGATTGTTTTACGGGCCTCGCGTCCCGCCCCGTGCACCGAAGACGGGTTGCCGGCTTCGGCGAGTGCGGCAACCATCACCGTCACGGCCTTGGGCCGAGGCGTCGTTGTCGCGTTGTGATCAAGATAGACGGGATTGCCCATGATACGACTGCCAATACGATCCGTGATTAAGCCGCTTATTCGGCCGCGACGGCAGAGCCGTCGGTGTCGGGAGCAACCTGAATTCCGCTGGTACCCAGAATTCGGCGCTGGCAAACATCTTCCAAGGTCACCGAGTTTAGATACAGATAAATCTGGTTGGTCAGTTCGGTCCACAGATCGTGGGTCACGCAACGGCTCTTATCCTGAAGACAGCCTTCGGCACCGCCGGATTTACAGCGGGTCGCCGTCAGTTGTTCATCGACAGCCATGATGATGTCAGACACGCGAAGTTCTGAGGACTCACGCGCCAACAGGTACCCACCGCCCGGACCGCGTACGCTATTCACCAGCCCCTTGCGGCGCAGCTTGCCGAACAGTTGTTCCAGATAGGACAGGGAAATTTCCTGACGTTCGGCAACATCGGCCAGAGAAATCGGCTTGCCGGTCTCGCTGCCATAATTGGCAAGATCGACCATCGCCATAACCGCATAACGTCCTTTTGTGCTTAATCTCATGTTCCGTCTCCTCGTACTGATAGAAGGCTCACGATTCCCCCCCGGAAATCGCTACCGTCTTCCTTTCCTCATCATCACCGCCTGTCTCAGTTCCCTGCAGGCGGCCTTCGAGTTCTTCCACGTGGGTCATCAGCGCCGTCACCTGATGACGCAGGTCCTCGATGGTCCTGAGCACCGGATCCGGGCAGCCGTCAACCGGTTCGCCATAGGCAACGAATTCCTTGGCCTTGGTCTTGTCGCGCGGCATTACCACACGGGCCGGAATGCCGACCGCGGTAACACCCGCCGGAATGTCTTTATGAACGACGGAATTGGCACCGATGCGGGCTCCGTCACCAATCGTGATCGGCCCCAGAACCTGTGCGCCAGATCCGATAATAACGCCATCGCCCAGGCTAGGATGCCGTTTCTGATCGACCTGCGTGTGGGAATCCACCGACGGTGCGACACCGCCCAGCGTGACCCCCTGATAAAGGGTTACGTCTTCGCCGATAACCGACGTTTCGCCGATCACAACACCGGTGCCGTGATCAATGACAAAACGCCGTCCGATTTCTGCGCCGGGGTGAATTTCAATCATCGTCAGGAATTTTCCGATGGACGACAGGAACCGCGCCAACAGGCGCCAGCGCCAGCGCCACAAGGCGTGGGCACCGCGATGAAACATCAAGGCGTGGAAGCCGGGATAGAACAGAACCACTTCCAAACGCGACCGCGCCGCCGGGTCGCGAGCAAGAAAGGCGTCTAAATCATCCTGAATTTTCTTGAACATGGCCTACTTTTCTATATATCTGTGGCAGCGTTTCAACGGGCCGGAAGCATCCGGCACCCGAAATGCATTCAAGGTCACTTAACCCTGTCTGACAGTCGGAAATATATTATGACCAACTTCCAAGGTCAAGTATTAGCTTAAACTTATATGTAAATTTATTTTTTTTAGCCATTCAGACCACTCGGGTTTAACGGTGGTCATGCGTACATCAACCACGATAAAAACAACGGACTGCCATGCCTGACGTCATTTTTAACGGTCCCGAGGGACGCCTTGAAGGCCGATACCATCATTCGAAACAGCCCAACGCACCAATTGCGCTGGTCCTGCACCCCCATCCGCTGCACGGCGGCACCATGAACAACAAGGTCACCTACGCCCTTTATCAGATCTTTGTGAAACGTGGGTTCTCGGTGCTGCGCTTTAATTTCCGTGGAGTCGGACGCTCACAAGGCCAATTCGACAATGGAATCGGCGAAATGAGCGACGCGGCTGCGGCGCTCGACTGGATGCAGACCCACAATCCCAGCGCCAAGACCTGCTGGATCGGCGGTTTCTCGTTTGGTGCGTGGATTTCCATGCAGTTGATGATGCGCCGCCCGGAAATCAGCGGCTTCATTTCCATTGCCCCGCCAGCCGATGCCCACGACTTCACGTTCCTTGCCCCATGCCCGGCATCCGGTCTGATCGTCCATGGCGACAAGGACGAAGTCGTGCCGCGCGATGCCGTCGACAAACTGGCCGACAAACTGTCGAGCCAGAAGAACATTGTCATCAATTATCAGGTCATCCCCGGCGCCAACCACTTCTTCGCCGACAAGATGGACAAGATGAACAAGATCGTCGGCAAGTATCTGGACGAAGCCTTCGCCGAAGAAGCGGCTTAAAGGCTGCTTCTTCCTGCCCCTCAATCGCCGGGCGGGGCTATTCGCCCCTTGGCTTTTGGGTTCACTGGAAGCCAGGTCAAGTTTTTGACAGGAGCTAAATTTAGCCAAGCCCGACTCCTGTAAAAATTAAAGTCAGACTTCCAGAGAACGCGCCGCCGTCAGGCGCGCCAATTAAAAAGCTTCCCACCCGTCAACGGTTCCGGCACGCCGGTTGTCGTCGGCAGACTGAGCGGCAATCCCATCGACGAACGGACGGCCAGGAATCCGAAGGCCTGCGCCTCGATCATATCGCCGTCCCAGCCGACAGCTTCGACCGCATCGACCGGCGCTTCCAGGATATCGGCCAGCATCGCCATCAGGGTCCCGTTATGACGCCCGCCGCCGGTCACCAGCCAGCGCCTGGCAGGATTGGGGAAATGCTGTCGGGCCAATGCCACCGCCGCGACCGTGAAGCGGCTTAATGTCGCGGCACCGTCAGCGGTGCTGCAACCCTCCATGACCGTGACATCAAAATCATCACGGTCGAGGGACTTCGGCGGTGTCGCCTGAAAATAATCATTGTCGAGCAAGGCCGCCAGCCGCACTTCATCAACGTTACCGTCACGCGCCAGCGCACCGCCTTCATCCATCGCAAGACCCGTGTGTTCAGCCATCCAGTCGTCAATCAGGGCATTGCCAGGGCCGCAATCAAAGGCTATGAGCTGGGCTTTCAGAGGCCCACCAATATAAGTGACGTTCGAAACCCCGCCGAGGTTAAGCACCGCCAGCGGAACGTCCAGCCCCTGCCCACGCACCAGAGCCTCGTGATAGAGCGGCGCAAACGGTGCGCCCTCGCCGCCATTGGCGACATCGTTGCTGCGAAAATCCGCGACCACATCAATGCCGGTGAGTTCGGCCAGCAATGCCCCGTCACCCATTTGTACCGTCAGGCGCTTGTCCGGGCGGTGCGCCACCGTGTGGCCGTGAAAGCCAATCAGGTCAATGTCGGATTTGTCGATGCCGTTGTCACCCAGCAGTTTTTCAACGACCCCTGCATGATATTCTGTCAATTCGCGCTCGACGTCAGCAGGCGGCGTCTCGTTGCCAAGACACGCCCTCAACGTGTCGCGAAAAACCGGCTCATAGGCGATGCTGATGCCGGGACCCATTTGCAGCATCTGCTTGCCATCGCTGACGATGACCGCCGCATCAATGCCGTCCAGCGACGTGCCGCTCATCAAGCCAAGTGCCGTTTTCACCTAAACCCCCTATGTGCGTGCGGGTGAATATGCTAAACCCGCCTCCTGCAACAAGTTAAAGATACAGAGACGCCATGACCAGCCACCGTTCCGACTTTATCCGCACCCTTACCGAGCGCGGCTATCTGCATCAGTGCACCGACATCGATGCACTGGATGCCAAGGCGATGGAAAAAACCATCACCGCCTATATCGGTTTCGATTGCACGGCGCCCAGCCTGCATGCCGGTTCGCTGGTTTCGATCATGTTGCTGCGTCTGATGCAGAAAAACGGCCACAAGCCGATCGTCCTGATGGGCGGCGGCACGACCAAGGTCGGTGACCCGTCGGGCAAGGACGAAAGCCGCCAGCTTCTCGACGACGATTCTATTGCCGCCAACATGGCCGGTATTAAAGACGTGTTTTCAAAGTTCCTGACCTTTGGTGACGGTCCGACCGACGCCATCATGGTCAATAACGACGACTGGCTGAATGACATTCAGTACATTGAGTTCCTGCGCGATTTCGGGCGGCATTTCTCGGTCAACCGGATGCTCGGTTTCGAATCCGTCAAACTACGGCTGGAACGCGAACACAATCTCAGCTTCCTCGAATTCAACTACATGATCCTGCAGGCTTATGATTTTCTCGAACTCAGCCGCCGTCACGGTTGTTCGCTGCAAATGGGCGGATCGGACCAATGGGGCAACATCATCAACGGCATCGACCTGACCCGCCGCATCGACGCCAAGGAACTGTTCGGGCTGACAACGCCGCTGCTGACCACATCGTCGGGCGCAAAAATGGGCAAGAGCGTCGGTGGCGCCATCTGGTTGAACGCCGACATGCTGTCGCCCTATGACTACTGGCAATACTGGCGCAATACCGAAGACGCCGACGTCGGCAGGTTCCTGAGATTGTTTACCGAATTGCCCTTGGATGAAATCGCCAAACTTGAATCGCTTGAAGGCACCGAATTGAACGAGGCGAAAAAGCGGCTGGCCACAGAAGTCACCACCTTGTGCCACGGTGCGGATGCTGCGGCAGAGGCAGCCGAGACAGCAAAAAAGACCTTCGAAGAAGGCGGCCTTGGCGACGATCTGCCGACATACGAGATATCGAAAGCCGATCTGGATTCCGGCATTCAGGCGTTCGAACTGTTCAAGCAGGCCGGACTAGCCAATTCCAACGGCGAGGCCCGTCGCCTGATCAAGGGCGGCGGTGGACGCATCAACGATGAAAAGATCAGCGACGAAACGCAAACGCTGACATCTGCCGACGCCAACGCTGACGGTGTCATCAAGCTATCGTCGGGCAAAAAACGCCACGTCGTGGTAACGCCGGTTTAGAGCCCACCGCCGGGATTCAGTTCCGGTTTTTCTTCCGTCACTTCCAGGTCCGTATCGTTGCCGGTCAACGCCCCGAATAGATTTCGGAAAATTCCAGGCGCCAGCGCCGACAGCGGATTGACGCTGACGTCGGGCTTTTCAATAGCGCCCTTCATGGCATAGGTGGCGGCGAAAATACCACTACCGTCCTCGGTCCCCGTCAACAGGGTGCCGAGAATCGGGATGTTGCCGAGAACACTGTTGATGGCATAGGCCGGAACCAGCGTACCGGTGATATCGATGACCTCTGCATGGGTATAGATGCGGCCCTTGGCCGTATAGCCGAGCGAGATGCCCGTCGACTTGGCATCGGCGATTTCGATAACCCCCTTCTTGCTGACGAAGGGTACATTGAATTCGCTGAATGACAGCCCGTCGCCCTGCAAGGCATCGACGATACCGGTCAGCGACAGAATACTGACCAGCTGCGCCAGCGCCGGGGCATCGACGATACGGTAATCGCTGATCAGCAACGTGCCGGTCAGGGGATGGCCAGGCGCGTTGTCATCGAAGTCTCCGGTAATATCAAGGACACCACCGACCATATTGTCATAGACATCCAGCGAGTGCAGCAGATCACCGGCGTTGTCGGCCTTGATGGAAACCGTACGCGTGTTGACGCCGGACGGTTTCAGACGCACCTCGAAGGGGGTACCGTCACCGGCAGAACCATCGACGACAATGCCGCGCCAGCGTTTGTTGGCCCGCGAAAAGGTGCCGGTGACTTTCTTGATGGAACGGTCCTTGGCCGTCCACACCGTGTCGACCTTGGCCGACAGGCTAATGCTGATACCGTCGCTATCGTCATCATCAGGCGAGGTCTTGAACAAGTCGTCGAACATCGGTTCCAGATCGAAACTGGGACCGTGGAAGCTGACCGTCCAGCCGCCGTCCTGACCGGGAATAACGACCCCCGCCAGATCAGTGCGGTTATAGGACACGCGCGCCAGGTTAACCTTGTCCAAACCGCCGCCCTGTTTCGAATAATTAGCCGAGCCGTTAATGCGAAGGTCGCCTGCAGAAACGGCAAAACGTGGGATGTCGGTTATCACCGTACCGTTCAGGTTGATATCAGCCTCGGCCGTTCCCGGCACACCCGCGTCCTTTGACCAGCCCATGGCCGGAATTTTCAGGGCGACATCGGCCAGATCAAGCTTGACCTGAACCTGTCCGACATTTTCGTCCGACAACGTCAGTCGAATATCGGCACCGACGCCGCCTTCGACGACATCACCATGCAAGGGTTCCAGATCAAGCCCCAGATCGGCCAGATTGCGGATGTTCTTGATGTTCGATTTGATGTGATAACGACCACGGAAAGGCGCATTGGCGGCAAAATTACGACGCCATTTCAAATCCACAGGAATGTTGCCAAGCTTGACGTCGCCGGAAACATCCATGCCGACCTTGTCGACCTTCAGGTCCAGCTCGCCGTGGCTGATCGCTTGCCCAAGAATGACGTTTTCGATGGAAACGTCATGCATCTGCGCCGATGTCGACAGCTTGACGTCATCCATGGTCAGGGCATCTTCGACCAGGAAACCCAGCTTCAAGTGGGCATCGACAATACCGCCTGTGCGCTTCGGGTCGATACCGATGGCCGAAGCGTACCCCAAAGGTTCGCTTTCAATAAGCGCCAAAGCCTTGCCGACGGCCCCTGTGATGAACAGGTCGACATCGGCAAACTGATCAACCTTGTCGAGGCCCGAGAACGAGACGATCCCCTTTTCCATCGCCAGGCCTTCGACCTCCGATGACGTAATGAAAATATCGAATTTTTCCTTGCTGAATCGCGCCGTCGCATTGGTCCGCTGCGCCTTTGGCATCGGTGACAGATAATCGACGGTGACATTTCGGATATCCATGTCGCCCTTCAGGGTCAGGATATCGATGCCGGTTGCTTCTGAAACACGCAATTGCACGGCGGCGCGGGCCTCTGGAACGATACCGCCGGAAATATTGGTAACAACCCATTGGCGAGCATCCTTGCCCATGCCTTTTGGCCAATAGGCGGACAACTGGTCGGGTTGCATGTCCCTGACGACGCCACTGGCCCCCAGCGACAGGCCATCAACATCGAAGACCAAATTGGCGGCGACGGAAACAGAAGGCCCGTGCAGGTCGGCCTCCAACGAATCCAGCTCCAGCCGGTTATCCAGCCCCATGTAACGCCCCCGGGCGGTCAGGGTGCGAACCGGCAGCGCGTGATTGACCGGTGCCGGCAGATAAACCTCGCCGTCTTTGCCAAAGTTAATAGTCAGGTTGTTGATTTCAATTTTTTGCGGAAGCCCTTCGTAGCGTCCGCGAAATTCAAGGTTGTCGACGGGGACACGCTGGGCCAGGGCAAGGTCGCCATTTTTCTGGGCTTCGGCGACTGATACCGCCAGATGCCCCTTGGAGCCGCTGACATCAAAACCGAAGCCTTCGACATCACCATCGGTTGTCATTGAAAATGTCGCCGTTCCCTGCAACGGCATTTCGAAAGCAGCCAGATGCGACAGCTCCGGCGACAGTCCGGCGAATGCCGACGGCATCACCTTCGAAAATTCAAGCCCCAGATCAATGCGGCCATCGGCCGCCAGATACGTGCCGATGATCGACAGACTGGCGCGCTCGGTGCCGCTGACGACGACGTCCATGCTGACGTCGCCCTTGATGCCGGTGGCATCGCGGCGCAATTGCACCTGTGTATTGGGCGCGTTCCACGATGTTTCCAGTTTGCGGTCAACAGCCAGCAGGTCAGCATCGAAAATATTGACCCGTTGCAGATAGCTCATGGCCTCTGATGAATCAGGGCTTGTCGCCAATTGTCCTAGAATCCGTTGCAGGAACTGACCGGACTGTCCAAGTTCGCTGTTAAAGCCCAGTTCCAAAGTACCGTCACGGTGACGAACCAGCTTTAACGATGGGCGGAACATCTCGATGCTTTTGGGCGCGACGACGCCTTTCAATAATGCCTCGGCGCTTAGTGACAGGGACAGTTCCGGGACGCTGGCGATCAGACCGTTTTTTTCATCAATGGCGCGCACGTTGATAACGCGAATATCCAGCGTGCGTTCCCAGCCGGCCCATGTCAGGATCGTATCGTCGAAACGAATACGGAATGCCTTGTGAAAATTATCGAACGTACCGGCGATATAAGGTGACAGAAAGGCGAGCGATATGGGCCCGGACGACAACTGCCAGGCGGCCAACATCATGATGATCGCCAAACCTGCGCCAAGCCCCCCAAGAAGGTGAATTGCGCCGCGAAGGGTTTTCTTTAACAAGCGGTAGCCCTAATCTTTAAAATCACAATTCAGATTCCACCCCTGATCGCATAACATTCTGACGACCAATAAAGGGTTAACAAGTATGCACTTTTTTCGCGCTGCATCCGAGCAAAACATGCCCCCGAAGGCGGCGTCAGTTGATCGTGCGGCGCTGGGCATCGAACGCTGGGTCGATGCCGTCGGCAAAACCGACGATGCAAAACTTGTTGAATTCGCCGATAGCGTCATCGCCGATTCCGGCGGCAAGATACTGCTCGAAGGCATTTTCGGCAACAGTCCCTATCTGAGCAAGTCTGCGGCCCAGGAACCCGGTTTCTTCTGCCGTGTGCTTGAAGACGGCCCGGAACCCGCTTTCCAAGAAGCCCTGGACATGGTCTCGGGCATCGAAACGGCTCGCCTGTCCTATGACAAACTGGCGACAACCCTCAGGCAGGCGAAGCGCCGCGCTGCCCTGGCCATTGGCATCGCCGACATCACCAACCAGTGGCCGCTTGAAAAAATCACCCGTGCCCTGTCCGATTTTGCCGACACCGCCGTCTCATCCGCCGTCTCGCACCTGTTGCTCGAAGCCGATAGCGCTGGTGCGTTCGAACTGGCCGACAGGAACAACCCTGAACAAGGATCCGGGTTGGTTATTCTCGGCCTCGGCAAGCTTGGCAGCCACGATCTGAATTATTCCAGCGATATCGACCTGATCATCCTGTACGACACCGAACGCATTAAAACCGAGCGTCCCGACGAATTACAGACCGCCTTCGTGCGGCTGACCCGTAATCTGGTCAAGCTTCTCGATGAGCGCACCGCTGACGGCTATGTCTTTCGTACCGATCTGCGTCTGCGGCCTGACCCGGGATCGACCCCCCCGGCCCTGTCGGTGCTGGCTGCTGTCACCTATTACGAAAGCATAGGCCAGAACTGGGAACGCGCCGCCATGATCAAGGCCCGTCCGATCGCTGGCGACCGCGACGCCGGGGCCGCCTTTCTGGAATGGCTGGTGCCCTTTATCTGGCGCAAGAATCTGGATTTTGCGGCCATTCAGGACATTCATTCGATCAAGCGCCAGATCGACGCCCACCACGGCGGCGAGAATATGAAAGTGGCCGGACATAACGTCAAACTGGGCCGCGGCGGCATCCGCGAGATCGAATTCTACGCCCAGACCCAGCAGTTGATCTGGGGCGGACGTTCCACCGACGTGCGCGCCGCATCGACGGAACAGGCATTGCAGGCCCTTACCGATTCAGGACAGGTCAGCCCGCAATCGCTCACCGATATGATTAGCGCCTATCGCTTCCTGCGCCGGGTCGAACATCGCCTGCAAATGATCGACGACAAACAGACCCACAGCCTGCCCGAAGACCCGGACGCCCTGAACGACATCGCCTTGTTTCTTGGCTATGACTCCATTGGCGAATTCGCACCCGACCTGACGGGGCATCTGCAAAACGTCGAAACCCATTACGCCAAGCTGTTCGATGACGCCCCGTCATTGGGCGCGGCGGACGATATTTCCGGCAATCTTGTGTTCACCGGCGGCGATATCGACCCCGACACCATTAGCACCCTCGAAAGGCTCGGCTTTACCAACGGCGAAGCCGTCGATGAAACTGTGCGCGGCTGGCACCATGGCCGCTATCGGGCGATGCGCAGTTCGCGATCTCGCGAATTGTTGACCGAGTTGCTTCCGGTAATACTGAAGGCTTTCTCTGTCACCCCCGACCCGGACGCGACGTTCATGCGGTTCGATGAATTCCTGTCGCGCCTGCCGTCCGGTGTGCAGTTGTTTTCCATGTTCTATTCAAACCCCGGGCTGCTCGATCTGGTCGCCGAAATCATGGGAGGTGCGCCCAGACTGGCCGAACATCTGAGCCGTCGTCCGCAGGTTCTCGACAGTGTCCTGACGGCTGATTTTTTCGAGCCGCCACCGCCCCGCGAAGCAATGGTCCTTGAACTCGACATGGTTCTCGGGCCCTGTCGCGATCTCGAGGATATTCTGCTCACCACCCGCCGCTGGGCCCACGACCGGCGCTTTCATATTGGCGTGCAGAGCCTGACCGGGAAACTTGGTACATCAGAAACCGCCCATGCCTTGTCCGATGTCGCCGATACCTGCATCGCCAGATTGTTCCAGCATGTGCACGAAGATTTCGCCAGTCGCCACGGACAGGTTTCCGGTGCCGACATGGCGGTCATCGCCATGGGCAAACTGGGCAGTCGTGAACTGACTTCGGAATCCGATCTCGATCTGATTTTTGTCTATAACAACCCTGAACAGACGGAAGCGTCGGACGGCAACAAACCGCTGGTCGCCAGTCAGTACTTTGCGCGCCTTGGCCAGAACCTGATCAGCGCCCTGACCGCACAAACCAGCGAGGGCGATCTTTACGAAGTCGATATGCGGCTCAGGCCATCGGGCACCGCCGGTCCCATCGCCACCAGCTTGCAGGCCTACCGGCAATACAATCAGGAATCCGCATGGACCTGGGAGCAAATGGCGCTGACCCGATCGCGGATGATCGCAGGCAGCCCTGAACTGGGTCAGGCCATCGACAGCATTGTCGGCGACACCCTGATGCGCGAGCGCGACCCGGATCAATTGCTGACCGATGTCGCCGACATGCGCCGCCGCATTGATCGTGAACACCACACGGAATTCATATGGGACGTCAAACATCTGCGCGGCGGCCTCGTCGATGTCGAATTCATTTCCCAATACCTGCAGTTGCGTCACGCCCACGCAGACCCAGAGGTCTTGTCGGCCAACACCCGCAACGCACTGGAGAAGATGACCGAGCGCGGCATTCTGGATAAAAGCGTCGCCGACGATCTGATCGAAGCGTGCGATCTGTGGCGCGGCCTTCAGGTCATGCTGCGCCTGACAATCCCACGCGAATTACGAAAAAAGCGCGACCACGAAATCCCCGAAAGCCTGTCCCAACAATTGGCGGCCATCGGCAATTGCGAGGATTTTCCCGCCTTGATCGACAAAATCAGGAAGACGGCAGATACCGTTATGGGGCACTTTAATGAGCTGATTGCCACCCCGGCATCGAAACTCCAACGACCAGAGGATTAACAAACTATGAGCCTTGAGAACGGCAACAAAGCCCCCGCGTTTGACCTGCCCACCGATGGCGGCGAGACCCTGTCGCTGAAAAGCCTGAAAGGGAAAACCGTTGTGCTGTATTTTTATCCCAAGGATTCAACGCCGGGCTGCACAACGGAAGCGAAGGATTTCCGCGATCTGCACAAGAAATTCTCAGATGCGGGCGCGGTCATCGTCGGTGCTTCGAAAGACAGCATCAAACGACACGAAAATTTCATCGCCAAGAATGATCTGCCCTTCCGGTTGCTGTCCGATGAAGACGGCGTGTTGTGTGAAGCCTATGGCGTGTGGATTTTGAAGAAATTGTATGGTCGTGAATACATGGGGATTGAACGCGCAACCTTCCTGATCGATGGCAAAGGCGTCATCCGCAACATCTGGCATAAGGTCAAGGTCAAAGGCCATGCCGAAGAAGTACTGGAAGCTGTAAAGGGTCTAGACTCACCTGTTTCATGAGCTTTGGTTTGAGCAGAAATGTCGCGAGATCAGGAATTTGTCCGAAGGACATGTGGGCATATTCGAGGACTGAAATGACAACATCTCGCGACATTTATGCCAAATTCCATATGGGTGAAGGGGGCGACTTCCCCCGAGCACCCCGGGGACGGGGCTCATTTATCGCCGGACGTTGTCCCAAAAATCTTGTGATGATTACATCACGTCAATTTTCGCTCCTAGTCCGGCAAGAAAATAGCTCCCGCGAAAGCCATAAAATAGGTGAGTCTAGACCCTAGCTATAGTTATAATGGCGAAATAGCGAATCAATACGACTGGGGGCGGTCGTTTGACAGGGAAACGAAAGCTTGCCGGAAGGGAACCACCAATGAGCGACGAAGAAGAAGGCATCGACGAAGAAGAAAACGGGGAAGACGGGGAAAACGGGGAAGAAGAAGAGGGATCCGGAGGCGGCAAGAAAAAGCTGATCCTGATCATCGTCGGCGTGCTTCTACTGCTGGGTATTGGTGGCGGTGTCGGCGCCTACTTCATGGGTATGTTCGAATCCGAACCGGAAGTCATCGAGGAAGTCGTGATTCCCGAAGGCCCGCCCGTTTATCATGAATTCAAGCAAATCGTTGTCGACCTGAAAAAGACCGGCAAGCGCGCCAACTACATCAAGCTGAAGGTGGTTGTCGAAATCGTCACCCGAGATTTGCCAATATTGCAGGCTGCAGAACTGAAGATCGTCGACAAAGTTCAGTCACACCTGCGGGGTCAGACCCGCTCGCAACTGGCCGGGGGAACCGGCACCGAACTGATGCGCAACGACATCACCAAGATCGTCACCGACATTCTGGCACCGGTGGAAATCAAGGGCGTGCTATTCAGGGAAATCCTGCTGCAATAACGGATCAAGCGGCGGGCAGGACCACGATAAACCGCGATCCCTTTCCGCTGCCTGTTTCCAGCCGGATGGATCCGTTCATTTTCCGGACCAGTTCATCACACAGGGGCAGGCCAAGGCCTGATCCCTTTTCGCCGGCGGTCCCCTTGGTCGTGGTTTTCTGATCGAGGGCAAAAATATTGTCGATCACATCGTCGGATACCCCGACGCCTGTGTCCGAGACGACGATCTCAACGTCATCACCGGCTTGCGTGAAATTTAATTCTACGATCCCCCCACTATCACTGAACTTGATCGCATTGCTGACAAGGTTGCGTAGCACTGTCAGCAGATAGTGCGGGTCGGCCCGGACGTTACCGTCAACGATTTTATTGACCAGCACGACGCCCTTTTCATCGGCGACGGGGTGAAGGGCGCTCAGAGTTTTTTTGACGACATCGCGGACGGCGATGTTCTGGATATCAATTTTTTCGCCATCCAGTTGCGCCCGCGACCACTCAAGAAGATTATCGACAACAACGAAGATACTTTTTGCCGCCCGGTTGATGGTGTTCACCTGGGTGATGACCTTGTCCCTGCAATAGCCTTCACCCTTTTCGACCAGCCTTTCGGTCAGTCCGTTCAGCACGGTAAAGGGGGACCGCAAATCGTGGGAAACGATAGAGAACAAGCGGTTTTTGACGGCGATTTCCTGTAACAGACGACCGTTCAGGTCGGCCTCTTTTTCAATCAACTCCTGAAGCTCGACAGCTTGTCGGGCGAGTTGTTCTTCGGTGCGTTTCTTCTCGGTAATATCGGAAAACACGGCGACCCGTCGGTCCACCGAGCCATCGGCGCTATAAATAGTGTTGATTGTGATCGCCTCGGCGAAAACCTCGCCATTCTTGTGCCTGTTCCAAAGCTCGCCATCCCAATGCCCCGTGGCGAACAGAGATTCCCACATTTGCCTGTAGAATTTTTCGTCATGGCGTCCGGAACTCAGGATGCTCGGGTTCTGGCCGATGACTTCATCAGGCTGATACCCGGTCAGGCGGGTAAAAGCCGGATTAACGGCGATAATCAGATTATCCGCATCGGTAACCGTCATCGCATCACCACTGTTCTCGAACACCAAGGACGCCAGTTGCGCATCGTCCTCGGCCTGCTTGCGACGTTCAACTTCGTCTTGCAGTCGGATATTCATTTCGACCATGTCAAGCGAGCGAAATCCTATATCGTCGTGCAACTCACTGATGGAATTGCGCAGCATATCGTTATTTCGTCGTTCTAACTGCTCGGCGCTGGCGTCAGGCTTGGTGCCATCGCGCAGATTTTCAATTTCCTTGACCAGGCTTGTATCGACATCCGAAATATGATGAAGCAGCCAGCCGACCAGAAACCCGAGCACATGATCGACGACGTAGTTGGGATGCGCATCAATCAACTCACCGGCCTTTTCGATGCGAGCGATGAATCCTGCATGCGCCTTTAAATGCATGGATTTGTGGGTCTTGTTTACAGACCAGTCATTCATTAACGCCTGTTCACGCTGAAAATGATAGACGGTGTAATCTTTCAACTCACCGAAGGTCTTTATCAATGAATCCGGCGATGAATTGCTGCCCCGCAGCCTACCCAATTCGTTGATTATATCGATAAGTTTACGGTGATCATCATCGATGTCGTCCATGCCGGTCAGAAGGCCATCCGACCAGTCGACGACATCTCCTGTCTTGCCATGATGCCTTGGCATTTCACCGTCTGACAGTTGTTTGTCCAAAGAGGCACCCATTCATTGACAGAAAACGATCCACTGAAAAATCTTATTATCTGTTCGTGGTCTTGTCCTCATCGGCGAGGCACTGAATAACCGACACCCGTTTTTCAAGTTTCACAATATGATCTTTCAGTAACTGACCGGACATGACCGTTCCGTCCGACGAGGTAACAGAGCGCCCCCTCGAAGAAATGTCCCGAAGTTTGTTCAGCTGGTTCGTCCACTTGTCGATATAGGGAGCCCAATTCCCGGAATGCCTTCTGTCGACATAGTTGGCCATGCTGAAGTGGGTCGTATTCCCCCACCAACTGACAATCGGCGCTTTGTCGCACTTGCTGTTAAAGGGCCACGACGTTTGTTTCTTGGCGACCGGGGCGGGGGCCTGTGACGGGGCGGTAAAATAAGTGAACCCGACATAAACACCGCCGAACAGAATCAGGCTGGCAACGGCCGTTTTCAAAAAGACCCCCAGATTGCCATTTTCTTCATGGGTCGCCGCATCAACTGAGGACGCCCCCCTTCGGTCGCTTCCAGGCACCGATTCCGCTCTTCGGTCTTCACCCGGCTCCGTGGCGCGACGCTCCCTTTGCGTTCCCTGCAGGGCGGCAATTTGAGCCAACTGATTTTTGACCTTGGCAATAACGATTTTTGGATCGAACGGCTTGGTGATGTAATCGACCGCGCCAAGGCGCAGGCCTTCCTCGATATCCTTGTCGTCATCCATCGCCGACAGAAATATGACCGGGATATGACGCGTCGCCTCATTTTCCTTCAGCCTGCGACAAACCTCGAAGCCATCCATTCCCGGCATCTGGATGTCCAACAAAATCAGGTTCGGCTTGTACAGGTGAACCATCTCCAGCGCCTTCTCACCACTCGGTGCATAGGACACGCTGATTTCATCATCCAGAATATCACCGAGAAAATCGAGAATATCGCCGTCATCGTCGACGATCAGGGCTTTGTTAGCCGCCATTGTTTTGCACTCTCAGTTCCTGTTAATCCATTACTTGCCTGCAACACAGATAACAGGAGTATTCATCAGACATAGGTCCGAATCAGACCCTTTCCAATTGTATTTATTATAAAATATGATTCTGACAGGTTCCTGAACACACCCGTGAAGGGCAAAGGTTCCTATTCGGTATCGCCTTGGACTCTAGATCGGAACAGGTTTGATCGATATTTATATAACGGGCAGTTTTACCAGATTGATCTTAACCACCCCAGGGTGATTCAGATCAATCTGGCACTGCCCTTGCAGCCAGGGCGGCGGCCATAAAATCATCCAGGTCGCCATCAAGCACTCCCTGGGTGTTCGATGTTTCCATCTCGGTGCGCAGGTCTTTGACCATCTGATAGGGCTGCAAGACGTACGAGCGAATTTGATGGCCCCAGCCGATGTCGGTCTTGGCATCGTGGGCGGCCTGTGATTCTTCTTCACGTTTTTGCATTTCGTGTTCGTACAGACGTGCCTTCATCATGCTCATGGCGGCGGCCCGGTTCTTGTGCTGTGAACGGTCGTTCTGACACTGCACGACGATATTGGTCGGCAGGTGAGTAAGGCGAATGGCGCTGTCGGTCTTGTTGACGTGCTGACCACCGGCACCCGATGCCCGATAGGTATCGACCCTGAGGTCCTTGTCCAGAATCTCGATTTCGATGGCATCGTCTATCACCGGATAGACCCAGATGGATGAAAAACTGGTGTGCCGACGGGCGCTCGAATCATAGGGCGAAATGCGAACCAGCCGATGGACACCGCTTTCCGTCTTCATCCAGCCATAGGCGTTATGACCTGATATCCTGACCGTCGATGACTTCAGCCCGGCTTCTTCACCGGCGCTTTCTTCCAGCCATTCGACCTTGTAGCCCTTGGACTCGGCCCAGCGCGTGTACATGCGCAACAGCATTTCGGCCCAGTCCTGGGCCTCTGTGCCACCGGCTCCGGCGTGAACTTCCAGATAGCAATCGTTGGCATCGACCTCGCCCGACAACAGGGTCTGTAATTCGGCCTTCGCCGCCGTCTCTCGAACCACACTCAATACCTCTTCAGCCTCGGCGACGACATCGGTGTCGTCCTCGGCCTCGCCCATGGCAATCAGTTCGATGCTGTCTTCGGTTTCCTGGGTCAGCCCGTCGAGCAATTTCAGGCCGTCTTCCAGACTGGTGCGCTCGCGCATCAGGGCCTGCGCCTTGTCCGGGTCGTTCCACAGGTCGGGGTTTTCAGACTGGGCGTTTAATTCTTCGAGGCGAAGGACTGCATTGTCGTAGTCAAAGATGCCTCCTCAGCAGTTCCAGCGACTGCTTGATATCCTGAATAAGGCTTTCCGTTTCGGCGCGCATGTGAGAATCCCGTTGGTCTTTTTATTAGCTGACCGTTTCTAACCGGCTTGGACGGCTAATACAATCCGCCCGTTCCTGGCTCAGTATAATCCGCCAGTCCCCGGCTCAGTACAATCCGCCAGTCCCCGGCGCAGGCGCACCGATGCCCGACGAGGTGCCTTCCAGTACCATCGTCTCGCCAGACGGCACGGTGCCGGGGCGAAAGGCCTCGCGGATCACTCGCTTGTCGCCGCTGCGCGCCGGACGACCGGTTACCGCATTGACCCGGACCAACCGGATGCCGGGCGGAATACGAAACGGCGTCGCCGGGGTTCCGGCCAGCGCCTTGGTCATGAAGCTCTTGAAAATCGGCGCCGCTACAGACGCGCCTTGTTCACGGGGGCCAAGGCTGCGCGGCGCATCGAAACCGGCAAACACGCCGACCGCCAGATCGGCCGAAAAACCGACAAACCAGGCATCGACGCCGGAATTAGTGGTGCCTGTCTTGCCCGCCAGCGGTTTTCCGATGGACCGGATGGAACGCCCGGTGCCGCGATCGACGACACCCTTCAGCATCGACACCATTTGATAGGCGCTGGCCGGGTTGGTCACCCGTTCGCGCGGGTCGGGAATTTCAGGCACCGGCTGGTTGGTCCAGAATGCCGCCTGACAGTCCTGACACTTGCGCATGTCGTGGCTAAACACCGGGCGGCCATGGCGGTCCTGGATGCGATCAATCAAGGTCGGTGTAATTTTCTTGCCGCCGTTGACCAGCATGGCATAGGCCGCCGTCAGGCGCAGCAGCGTCGTTTCGCCTGCACCCAGCGACATGGCCAGGGTTTCCTGCATGTTATCGACGATGCCGAAGCGCCTGGCGTATTCAGATATCTTTTCCATGCCGACGGTCTGAGCCAGACGCACGGTCATCAGGTTGCGGGATTTTTCCAATCCCAGCCGCATGGTGCTGGGGCCATAGAATTTCTTGGTATAGTTGGCGGGTCGCCATTTCGGCAATCCCGCCCCTTGATCGATAACGAACGGTGCATCAAGAATCAGCGTCGACGGCGAATACCCCTGATCAAGGGCAGTCAGATAGACGAACGGTTTGAAAGCCGATCCCGGCTGGCGCATGGCTTGGGTAACCCGGTTGAATTCGCTGCGTTCGTGATTGTATCCGCCGGTCATGGCAAGTACGCGCCCGGTGTGCGGATCCAGTGCAATCAACGCGCCTTCGATTTCCGGCAACTGACGCAGCGCGAAAATTCCTGGTTTATCTGTTGCCTCAATGGCGATGACATCGCCACGGTTCAGAACGTCGACCGGACGCTTGACGCTGCGGCCCCGTTTTTCACCTTTCACCCAGGCCCGCGCCCATTTCAGTTCGGCCAGCGGAATGGAACCGGTGGTTCCATCGACAAGACCGACCTGGGCTCGGTCGGGATTCAAGTCAAGCACCACGGCCAGCGACCAATCGCCGAGCCCATCGGGGGCTTCCATGATCGCCATCTTCGCCTGCCAGCCGTCGATGGAATCAAGGGTCTTGATCGGTCCGCGCCAACCATGGCGGCGGTCATAGGCGATCAATCCATCGCGCACGGCCTTGTCGGCGATTTCCTGCAACACCGGATTAACCGTGGTACGAACAGACAATCCGCCCTTGTAAAGCTCCGTTTCGCCATAACGATCCGCCAGTTCACGGCGCACCTCTTCGGCGAAATATGCCGACTGGACGAATTCGATTTCCGAACGCGGACGCACGCCCAGTTCGGCGGCACGCGCGATATCGGCCTCGTCGGCGGTGATGTACGCATCGTCGAGCAATCGCCCAATCGCCCAGTTGCGACGCGTCAGTGCAGCCTCGCGCTTGCGGAACGGGTGATAGTTATTGGGAGCCTTGGGCAGCGCCGCCAGATAGGCGACCTCTGCAATGGTCAACTGATCAAGCGGTTTGTCGAAATAGTTGAGCGCAGCGGCCGCCACCCCGTATGAACCGAAGCCGAGATAAATCTCGTTCAGATAGAGCTCAAGAATACGGTCCTTGGTGAAGGCGCGTTCGATGCGAAAGGCCAGGATCGCCTCCTTGACCTTGCGTTCCCACGAGACCTCGTTGGTCAACAGAAAGTTTTTTGCCACCTGCTGGGTGATCGTCGATGCGCCGACCATGCGACGCTGGCTTCCGATATTCTTGACGTTGGTCAGGATCGCCCGGGCGATGCCCAGAAAGTCGATACCGGGATGTGAATAGAAGTTCTTGTCCTCCGCTGCCAGGAAGGCACTGACGACGCGTTTGGGCATCGCGCGGATTGGCACGAACACCCTTTTTTCAACGGCATATTCGGCCAGCAGCCGCCCGTCGCCGGCATGCACGCGGGTCATCACCGCCGGTTCATAATTTGCGAGCTGGCGGTAATCGGGCAAGTCACTGCCGAACTTGTAGAACACGGCAAGCAGGCCGCCAACGCCCACAAAGGCGGCGATAATCAAAACGCCCAGAAATGTCAGCAGTACTCTCAGCATTGTCCCCTCGTACTCACTGTACGGGATTATAACCACAAATGTGTCCGGGATATGGCCGTCAATCTATCAGATATTACTTGCTGTAGGCTTCCTCGATATTCGAAAAATAACCCTTGATCGCCTGAACCATGCCACTGGCCAGTTTCTTGCGGTAGGAATCGCTGCGCAGGGCCTTTTCGTCGTTGCGGTTGGACAGGAACCCAAGTTCGACCAGAACCGAGGGAACGTCCGGGGCCTTAAGAACGGCAAAACCGGCGAACCGGTGGGTATTGCGCAACACCCGTGTATGGCCTTTCAGCCGCTTCACCAGCCCGGTGGCGAAGCGGGCCGACTGGTTCATGGATTCACGCTGCATCAAATCAATCAGAATGTTGGTCACTTCCGGGGTCTCGCCCGACAGGTTGATGCCGGCGATCAGGTCAGCCTTGTTTTCCTTGTCGGCCAGGGCGGCGGCCTCTTTATCGGACGCCTTTTCAGACAGGGTGTAGACGGAAAGCCCGCGGGTTTTCCTGTTCTTAATGGCATCGGCGTGAATAGAGATAAACAACGCGGCCCCGGCGTCGCGACCCTTGGCGACACGGGCGCGCAGGCGTACGAAAATATCCCGCGTTCGGGTCAGGACGACCTTGAATCGGCCAGTATTTTCCAGCTGTTTTTTCAATTCCCGGGCCATCGCCAGGGTGATGTGCTTTTCGTAGGTGCCGCTGACACCAATGGTTCCGGGATCGACACCGCCATGACCGGCGTCGATAACGATCACCGGCTTTTCCTGCTTGCGGGGCCGCGGCGGCATCGGCACAAACGCCGCCTTGGCGACGCTCGGCGCAGGCTCGGCAGGTTGCACCGCCTCTTTCGCCTTCGCCGCCTGTTGGTAGTTGGCATCGCTGACCCGACCAAGATCGACGACCAACCGGTATGGACCGTTACCAGAAGGAGCCAGCAGAAACTGTTTTTCGATTTTCGGGGCGGCGGCAACATCAATGACGATTCGCGAGGTTCCCGGCTGGAACAGCCCATAACGCAGTTTTTTCAGCAGCCCGGTGTTGGTCGGCAATGGCTGTGGCGGCAGCCGCCAGCCGACTTCCGGCAGATCAATCACCACCCGATACGGGTTCGACAGGGTAAAAATCTTGTAATTGACGTTCTTGGTAACTTCAAACACTAGCCGTGTGGCATGGCCCTGAAGACCGGCGCGCACATCGGTAACAATGGCGTCAGCCGCAGCAACAGGGCCACCGGCAGCCAAAACCCAGGCCAATACCAGCAGTCCCCGTAAGGACATATTCCATTTCTGCAAGCCGTTAAACCAGCGTCGCATATCCACTTCGATCCTCTTTAAAAACAGAGTTTTATCAACAATCCGATTGTCGAATCAAATTCCTAGGGTTATGTTAACGCCACGACGAAATGCAATCATCTATGAATGTGTTAACGTCGGTGAGAATACGAAATAGGGCGTATTGCCAAAATCGATGATATGCCTAGGTTAATAATTATTCTTTAGGACCCTAAATATACAGAGGGTTTTTTTTCATGCCGGATAGAGCAGCGCGAACA
>JABHGV010000038.1 GCA_018671895.1 Rhodospirillaceae bacterium
CGCGTGTTGTGTCGGGCGATGCTTCGGCGCGGATCCGCCAGACATCGGCTTTGACACTGCTGACAATCCTTGCCAGTTCGTAGGCCCGGGACAGGTCGGCCCGTCCGTTATTCAGTTCCCGGTCCACATGGAACAGGCCAAAACCAGCAGCCAGAAGCGCCGTAATCCCAACCAGTACAAACAGGCTGGAACGGGTCGAAAGGCCGATATCACCCATGAAAGTTCGCTCGTGCGAGGCCCTTTCGGGATGCGCCTGAGCCACTTGGGGGCTGGCCCTGCCTGACATAGATTCGACGGGATGTTCAGTTTCCGACATCTGCTTCTCGATTCTCTGTTGTGATAACTGCCCGGGTAATAAAGATATTATATAACAGAATCAGAGCGTTGTGGTCAAAAGTTAGATTAAAGGGTGCTGTTGGGTTTCCCAATGGGGCGTTATATGCCATAATTCCTGCGCGGCAGAATGCCGGTGGCCCAACCGAATGTTGGGTGCAGAAACAGAAAGGATGAAGAGAATGGCTATACACCCGGTCGTCGGACCGGCGAACTTCAATTTGGCTGTAGAGTCGCTACGACAGACTCTTCGGCAAGAGAAGGACGCATCGACGGCCTTATCCCATGCAATACAGGCCCCGAGTCAAGGTGGGCACAGGCAAGACGAAGGAAACGCGATTCCGGATCGGAATCTCGGCATCCACGTTAACACCCGCGCCTAACTAGACCCGGAGACGCCTCTACAGGGCAAGCCGGCGACAGCTGGCAGTATGCTGGTATCGTCGGTTTGTCCCTGGGGTATGGGTAGGTAGATAGCCAAAAAGACAAAGAATTTTGATGAACTAGGCATTTTTTGCCTGCTTTACAGATTCCGTTAACCATTTGCGGCCAAGGTGGGGACCATGAATTCATTGACCCCCATATCACCGCGCACGATCGCCCTGACGTCGGACCGTCCGCGCGGATATCAGTCCGCCGATCAGGTCAATAACAGGGCTGCCGTCACCAGTGCCAATGAAAGTCCACAAGAACGCAGGGCAATAACACGTCTGGACAAGGCGCTGGACGCCAAGAAGCCACCGGCGACGGACGTGCCGCGCGGCTACTATCTGGATATCCAGGTTTGATTTTCTGAATACATTTTATGGCGGGCATCGTTTCCCGCCACCCGATTACCCTGTTATACTGCCCCGAGAATACTAAGAATAAACAGGGTAGGTGCATGAGGAATAGCTGGAAATATTGGGGAATGGCGTGTCTGGCAGCCGCCATGACGGCGCTGCTGACGGCAGGCCCCGTGCTGGCGGCAGAGAAAAAGACCAAAACCAAGATCCTGAAATACGACAAGGACGGTCGCGTCATCGGCTATGAATCCTCGGATATTAAGAACAAGGACAAAGCTGGAACGTCGGCGAAATCGAAAAGTTCCAAGTCCAAATCGGCCAAGTCCAAATCCGCCAGATCACGGATCAAGGGGCCGATTTTCGATCCTGATACGGCGTTCGAAAAGGGCGAGGTCATTGTCATTGATCCACCGTCGGGCTTCTCGTCCGGCATTCGCAGCCTTGGCTTCTCCGTGATCGAGACGGTCAACATTACCGAGCTTAAAATGGTCGTCATGCGAGTGAAGACGCCAGCGGGAATGTCCGTGCCGAAGGCGATCAAGACCCTGCGCAGCCGCTATCGCGGCCTTGATATCGATGCCAACCACCAGTTTGACCCATCTGCCGGTGTCGAATTCCCAAAAAAAGTCGCCCGTGCCCTGATTCGTTGGAACAAGGTTCCCAAGGACTGCGGAAAGGGCGTTAAGCTGGGGATGATTGATGCCGGTGTTGATGTCAGCCATCCGGCACTCAAGGGTCAGGATGTGACTTTCAAATCGTTCCACAAGAAGGGCCGTAAGGCTGGACCCAAGGTCCACGGCACATCGGTCGCCGCGATCATGGTTGGGCGTCCCGAATGGGGCGGCCTGTTGCCCGGGGCGACGTTGAAGGCCGCCAACATGTTCGAGATCGATGAGAATGGTCGCAAGGTCGGCAACGCTATCGGCCTTTTGAAAGCCGCCAACTGGCTGATTTCACAAAAGGTGGACATTATTAATTTGAGCGTCGCCGGAGCCAACAACAAGGTACTGAAGCGTATCTTCGACAAAGCCCAGAAAAGCAGGATGGTGATGGTGGCCGCCGCTGGAAATTGGGGGCGTTCCGACAAACCCGCTTATCCAGCCGCCTACAAGGGCGTCGTCGCGGTGACGGCTTTGAGCATGGACGGCCTGATTTATTCGAAAGCCAACACCGGCCCTTACATTGATTTCGCCGCACCGGGTGTGCGTGTCTACACCGCCGTTCCTGGCGGCGGCGGGCGGCTGCAAAGCGGCACCTCGTTTGCGACGCCGTTTATTTCGGCGGTTATGGGGTTGGAAATATCCAGGGGCAAGGCGCGCAATGCATCGAGCCTGAACAAGATACTGAAAAAATATTCCAAGGACCTTGGCGTCCCCGGCCGTGATGCTGTCTTCGGCTGGGGCTTCGTGAACGTGAAGCCAAAATGCTAAGGCCCTGAATTTTCATGAAAAAACCGGACCCGCAAGGGCCCGGTGAGTTCAACAGGGAAGTTATCACTCGTCCGGGAGCAGAGGGGGGAAGGGAAATGCTCCCTGAACGATGGACATATTGTCGCAAAATAATCGTTTCGGTTCAGTGACGACCATCACACCTGTGTATATTTCTTTTTTACAGACCGACCAATGCCCGGGCGAAATCACCAGCATCGAACGGCTGCATGTCTTCGATGCCTTCACCAACGCCGATGGCATGGACAGGCAGTCCAAATTTTTCGGCCAGCGAGACAATCACGCCGCCCCGCGCCGTGCCGTCCAGCTTGGTCATTATCAGGCCGCTGATCTGAACGCTGTCGGCAAAGGCCTGAACCTGTGAATGGGCGTTCTGGCCGACCCCGGCATCAAGCACCAACACGCAGTCGTGCGGCGCGGTCTCATCAATCTTGCGAATGACCCGGATGATTTTTTCCAGCTCGGCCATCAGGTCAGATTTGTTCTGCAATCTCCCGGCGGTGTCGATCAGCAGGACATCGGCCTCGGCAGCGCGCGCCGCCTCAAGCGCCTCATAGGCAAGTCCGGCGGCATCGGCACCGGTGTTGGCGGTAATGACGTCGGCTCCGCAACGCTCGCCCCAGACCTGTAGCTGCTCGACCGCGGCGGCGCGAAAAGTATCGCCTGCGGCCAGCATGACCTTATTGCCCTGATCGGCCAGCTGTTTGGCCAGCTTGCCGATGGATGTCGTTTTACCGCTGCCGTTGACACCACAAACCAGAACCACGTGTGGATTCTTGTCGGTTTTGATGGCGAACGGGACCGCGACGGGTTTTAGAATTTCTTCCATTTCGGCGGCCAAGGCATTCAGGATTTCATCGGAGTCCATGTCTTTGTCGAAACGTGTGCGGGCGATACCAGCGGCGATTTTTGTTGCCGTCGCGGCGCCTAAGTCGGCGGTTATCAGCAGTTCTTCCAGTTCTTCCAGCGCGTCCGAATCAAGCTTGCGCTTGTTGAACAGCCCGGTAATACCACCGCCCAGCTTCGATGATGATTTGCCCAGGCCCGATTTAAGACGGCCGAGCCAGCCTTTGCCTTCTGTCTCGTTCATGTGGCGGCTCCGGCAAGCAGGGCGGTCTCGTCGATAGACTGGATGCGTGCACGGGTGATGGTGCCGACGGGGGCATCGAAGGTCAGTTTGACCGGGGCGAAATGACGGGAATGACCCTTGCGCCCGGCTTCGATCAAAACCTCGGCCTCGGTGCCGACACAGGTCTTGAAATAGGCCATTTGTGCGGCTTGCCCGGCGTCGCGCAGTCGGGCGGCGCGGTCACGCACAACATTACCGGGGACGCTGGGCATTTTTGCCGCCGCCGTTCCCGGTCGGGCCGAATAGGGAAAGACATGCAGATAAGTCAGCATCATATCTTCGATCGCAGACAGGGTGTTGTTGAACATATCATCTGTTTCGGTTGGGAACCCGGCAATCAGGTCGACACCAAAAACCACATCGGGTCGGGCTTTCCGCGCGCGTTCGATAACGTCCATGGCGTCAGTTCGGCTGTGACGGCGTTTCATGCGTTTCAGCACCATGTCGTCGGCGGCCTGTAGGCTCAGATGCAGATGCGGCATGAAGCGGTCTTCATCGGCCAACAGCCGATAGATATCGTCGTCGATGGCCGCCGGGTCCAGCGAGCTCAGGCGCAGACGTTTCAATTCTGGAACCTGTTCGAGAATCATTGCGGCCAATGACCCCAAAGTCAGGCCGCAAAAGTCGTAAGATGAAATATCAACACCGGTCAGGACTACTTCGGCATGGCCGTTTTCAACCATGGTCCTGACCTGCCGGATAATGCGGTCGGACTCGATGCTGCGATTGGGGCCGCGGGCATAGGGAATGATACAGAACGTGCAGCGATGGTCACAGCCCTGCTGGATCTGCACAAAGGCGCGGGTCCGTTCCTGAAAACCTGAAATCATCGGAACTTCCAGCGCACCCGGCTCCATAATGTCAGATACCTCGACGGTGGGGCCGTCGCCGGTGAGTATGCGGGGGTCCAGTTTTTCGGCGTTGCCGACGACCCGGTCGACCTCTTCCATATCGGCAAAGGTTTCCGGGCTGATTTGTGCGGCACAACCGGTGACAATCAGTCGTGCCTCGGGATTGTCACGGCGTAACTTGCGAATGGTCTGACGCGCCCTGCGTTCGGCCTCTGTGGTAACGGCACAGGTGTTGATGATGATGGCGTCGTTGATGCCGTTTTCTGTCAGGCCGGCCCCTATCATTTCAGATTCCAGCGTATTCAGGCGGCAGCCCATGGTTATGACGCGGGGGGAATTAACGCGGTTATCTGACATGCCGTTCAGCCTAGCAGGGATGGGTCGATAACGCCGGAATAACTGACGGCGACAGGCCCCGTCATGGCGACATTGCCGTCGGCCATCCATTCGATTTGCAGGGTGCCGCCGGGCAACACCACGTCGGCCGTCCGTCCAGTCAGACCGCGACGGTTGGCAGCGACAAGTGCTGCACAGGCACCGGAACCGCAAGCCTTTGTTTCGCCAACACCGCGTTCCCAGACGCGCAAACGGATTTCTGTTTCAGATACAATCTCGGCGACACCAATATTGGCGAATTCGGGGAACATCTTGTGATGTTCAAGCGCCGGCCCATGGACTGCCAGATCGACGGCTTTGGTGTTGTCGACAAAAAATACGGCGTGCGGATTGCCGACGTTGATGCCGACCGGGTCCAGCAAGTCGCCAGACCCAATGCCAAGATGCAAGGTGTCAATGGCCTCAGATGTCGGAATGTCGCGCCAGTCCAGTCGTGCCGGGCCCATATCGACGGTAATCAGACCATCATCGGACGCCTCGGCATCCAGCAGTCCGGCCCGGGTTTCAATGATAACGTGGGTACGGTTGTTTTCTGCCATCAAGACAGAGGCGACGCACCGGGTCGCATTGCCGCAAGCCTCAACTTCGCTGCCGTCGGCATTCAGGATGCGCATGAAGGCATCTGCGTGTTCGTCGCGCCCGGCCTCAATCAGGATGAGCTGATCACAGCCGATACCCTGATTGCGGTCAGCAATGGCCTTGGCGCGTTCAGCCGTCACATCGAAGGCGCGTGCGCGTGCGTCGATAACGACGAAGTCGTTACCAATACCGTGCATCTTGGTGAATTCAATCGGTTCCATGGTGCGTAATATGTCCTTCCGAGAGCGGAAGTCCAGTTTTTAGCGATGCGCGTCGAAGAAGGCGCGCATGTGAAAGCGGGCCTGTGGCTCTGAATAGGCGACATCGGTGCCGATGGGGCAGGCGCGACGGGCAAGACATCCGGCTTTGAAACAGGCCTCGCCGTGATCACCGGCCAGATGGCTTGTGCAGGCGGCGACGTTAAGGTGGCCTGAGGCAAAGGCCTCGACGGGACAGGCAACGAGGCAGGGTTTTTCTGTGCAATCGTCACACGGCGATGCGCTGGTCGATGGCTCTGGCAGGGCTAGATCGGCATCAACATGAAGGGCCGCACGATAGCCGTGCCACAAACCGAATTCGGTATGGATAAGGGGGCCGATGGGCGAGGGGTGCGCGTTGCCGCTGGTCAGTGCCCAGCGCTGGAATGGATGATACGGTGGCCCGTCAAAGGGGAACAATGCTTCTATCGGAACGCTGAATCGTTCATGCAGGCTGTCTGTGATCGCCGTAATTCGCTCCCGGGTCCATGTGTCCAATGGATCAGTAGTGTCGGGTTTCTCATCGCAAAACACGGGCCACATATCGACCCCTGTGTTGCCGACAAGGATCAGCGTTCCGCCCGCCTCAAGACCTGCTGTTGTGGACGTCAGTCCGCCAAAAACCTTAAAACCCGCCGCGTCCATGGCATCGCTGATGTCGGAAAGTTCCATAGGTCTACTATAGCGGAGGCCTGGCAAGCCAAGTCAAGCGGGTGGAAAACTTAAAATTCTCGAGATCCTGTGGCGACAGACTTCAGCAGCGACAACACGCTCTTTCGTGTCTCGTCATCGGTAATGTTGTAATAGGCACGAACCAGCTTCAGGGCTTCGTCGCCGGGATAATTCTCAGGTGCCAGGGATTGCATAATTCCCGCGTCGTCGCCGATGCCGTCAAAAAAATAGGATATGCGGACATCCAGAACCTGGGCCAGATTCTGTAATTGCTCCAACGAGACTATGGCCGCTCCCGCCTCTAGCCCCTGTGTCGTTCCATACGGGACCTGGATAGCGTCATCGATATCATCGACGGTTCGTTTTAGCTGACGGCGTCTGGCGGCCAACTGCTTGCCAATATGACGGTCGATGATGCCGGATTCCGGTGGGAGTGATTTTTTGCTCATGGTGTCTCTGACAGGTCTGGGAATAGCAAGGGTGTTTTATATACTTATAGGTGTTATTGAAAGATGGATACTACTATAAGAATTTATCATGCAGGACCGTTGAAACCAAGCTGAAAGCGGGATTTGCCCCGTTGGTCTTACATTTCCGCGACAACGCTGCTTGACTTGTCCCCGTATCGTCCATATTGTCCGCGCCCGAAGATACAAGTTCAGACGCACCATGACTTTTCAACGCCTCATGGGGCGCCGCCAGTCCGCGAGTTTCGCGCACTGGCGCTTTTTGGTTTGGAACATATGCGATGTTTGACAGCCTGACCGGCAAACTGGGCGAGATATTCGATGGACTGACGCGGCGTGGTGCGCTTGCGCCGGAAGACGTCGAACTCGCCATGCGCGAAGTCCGCGTCGCTTTGTTGGAAGCCGACGTATCCTTACCATTGGTCAAGGACTTCATCGCCAAGGTCGAGAAAAAGGCTCTTGGGGCAGAGATTCTGCGCTCGGTAACGCCGGGTCAGATGGTCGTCAAGATCGTCCACGACGAACTGGTTGAGCTTCTGGGTGGTGGTTCTGAAGAAGGAGTGTTGCCGTCGGTCAATACCAGCGGCATCAATCTGGCGGGCACCGCACCGGTGGCGGTGTTGATGGTAGGTCTGCAAGGCTCTGGTAAAACGACGACCAGTGCCAAGTTAGGCCTGCGCATCCAGAAGCGCGAAAAGAAAAAAGTTCTGATGGCGTCTCTCGATATTAATCGCCCGGCCGCCCAGCAACAGTTGGCCGTTCTGGGCGAACAGGCCGATGTGGCAAGCCTGCCCGTGGTTATGGGCGAACAGCCCGTCGCCATCGCTAATCGGGCCATGGATACCGGACGCCGCGAGGGCTTCGACGTGGTTATTCTCGATACCGCCGGTCGTCTGCACATTGATACTGAACTGATGTCGGAAGTGTCCGCTGTCAGCGCTGCGGTTAACCCAATCGAGACATTACTAGTGACCGATGCCATGACCGGTCAGGACGCGGTCAACATTGCCCGCGAATTCAGCGACAAGGTCGGCATTACCGGTATCGTTCTGACCCGAGTCGATGGCGATGCGCGCGGCGGTGCGGCGCTTTCCATGCGGGCCGTCAGCGGCCAGCCGATCAAGTTGATGGGTGTTGGTGAAAAACTCGACGAGCTTGAGGCCTTCCAGGCCGAACGGGTCGCCGGCAGCATCCTTGGTCAGGGCGACGTTGTCGGCCTGGTTGAAAAGGCCGCAGAGGTCATCGAGCAGGAAGATGCCGAAAAACTCGCCAAGAAAATGATGAAGGGGAAGTTCACCCTGGATGACATGGCGGCGCAACTGGATCAGGTCTCGAAAATGGGCGATGTCGGCGGCCTGCTCGGCATGCTGCCCGGTGCGGCGAAAATGAAAAAGCAGATTGCCGAAGCCAACATTGATGACAAACAGATTGCGCGGCAGCGGGCGATTTTATCGTCCATGACGCCCCAGGAAAGAAACAAGCCGAAAACCCTGAACGGTTCCAGACGGCGGCGCATTGCGTCGGGTTCGGGAACCACGGTGCAAGACGTCAACCGTCTGCTAAAGCAGTTCAAGCAGATGGGCGTGATGATGAAGAAAATGGGCAAGATGGGTAAAAAAGGAATGCTCGGCGGAATGCCGCCGGGAATGCCGCCCGGCATGATGCCGCCCATGCGTTAATTGAAGAGCGTTAAAGAATTTTGATGAAACCAACCACTTTGAATAAATATCAAGTCTCTAGATAAAGGAAGTAACGAAACTATGTCTTTGAAAATCAGATTATCCCGTGGCGGTGCTAAAAAGCGTCCTTACTACCACATTGTCATCGCCGATTCCCGCAGCCCGCGCGACGGCCGCTTTATTGAACGTGTCGGCAGCTACAACCCGATGGTTCCCAAGGATCATGCCGAACGCCTGAACGTTAAAGAAGACCGCATCGCACATTGGAAGGGCGTTGGCGCCCTGCCGACCGATCGCGTTGCCCGTCTGTTCAGTGGCATCGGCCTGGGCGAAGCGCCGAAGGTCAACGAGCAAACCAAACAGCATCTGCCGCGCGCTAAAACCGTAGAGCGCATGCAGGAAGCTGAAGCCGCTGCCAAGGAAAAGGAAGCCGCCGCTGCCACCGCCGCTGAAGAAGCCGCCGGTGCTCCTGCAGAAGAGGCTCCGGCTGAAGCTGCTGCCGAAGAAGCGGCGCCTGCGGTCGACGATAAGCCTGAAGAGGCTCCTGCAGAAGAGGCTCCGGCTGAAGCTGCTGCCGAAGAAGCTCCGGCAGAAGAAGCAGCACCTGCGGCCGACGATAAGCCTGAAGAGGCTCCGGCAGAAGAAGCTGCTGAAGAAGTGCCCGCGGAAGAAGACAAGGCCTAAAGACGATGGCCAAAGGCCCGGCCAGCGACCTGATCTGTGTCGGCGCTGTCACCGGGCCTAGAGGCCTGAAGGGCGAGGTCAAGGTCAAGACCTTTACCGCAACGCCCAAGGCAATCGGTGATTACGGCGACGTCTGGGATGAAGCGGGCGAAAGGTCTTTCACGATCCGGGTGACCGGCAATGCAAAGGGCGACGGCGTAGTGCTGGCGCGTTTGGGCGGTGTTGATGATCGAAACGCCGCCGAAGCCATGAAGGGTGTACGTCTTTATGTGCCAAAGACGATGCTGCCGGAACCGGATGAAGACGAGTACTACTTCGCCGACCTGATCGGCCTCAGGGCCGAGACGGAAGACGGAGAAGACTTCGGCAAGGTAGCGGCGGTTAATGACTTTGGTGCCGGGCCGGTTATTGAAGTCGGTGGTGGCGAGGTCGGGTCAGTGATGCTGGCTTTTACCAAAGCCATTGTCCCGGTGGTTGATTTGCAAGGTGGCAGGATCGTTATTGCACCCCCCGATGGGTTGTTCGATCCGGTCAGCGAAGAGGAGATGGCTGAGCAGGCGGAGCAAGGCGAATGACAGACGCGAAGCCATGTAAGAAGCCGTGGAAAGCGACGGTTCTGACGCTCTATGAGGATATGTTTCCGGGTCCCTTGGGCCAGTCGCTGGCGGGACAGGGTCTGAAAGATGGCATTTGGTCGCTGGAAACTGTGGACATTCGCGGCTTTGCGAGCGATAAACACCGCTCCGTGGACGATACACCCTTCGGGGGTGGCCCGGGAATGGTGATGAGGGCCGATGTTGTCGATGCGGCGATAGGCTCGCAAATGGCGGAAAACAAAGGTTTTCCGTTGATTTATTTGTCCCCCCGGGGGCGACCGTTGACCCAAAAACGGGTCCGCGAGTTGGTATCCGGGCCGGGGCTGATTTTGTTGTCGGGGCGTTTTGAAGGCGTCGACGAAAGAGTTTTAGAGGCACGCAACGTCGAAGAGGTCAGCCTCGGCGATTTTGTTTTGTCCGGCGGTGAAATTGCCGCCATGGCGCTGATTGATGCCTGCGTCAGGTTGTTACCGGGTGTCATGGGGTCCAAGGACTCCGGCGCAGAAGAGAGTTTTGAGAAGGGGTTGCTCGAATACCCCCATTATACCCGACCACGAGAGTGGCAGGGTCACGAGGTCCCGGAGGTTCTGCTGTCAGGCGACCACGGGAAAATCAAGGCTTGGCGCAGGGCCGAAGCCGAACGGATTACGAAACAACGGCGACCCGACCTGATGGCCGGGGCCGTTAGAGAAGAAGACTGAAGGATAGTTAAGATGAACGTCATTGAAGAAATTGAAAAAGAACAACTGGCGAAACTGACCGCCGACAATCAGGTGCCCGAATTTGCTGCCGGTGACACGCTGAAGGTCAACGTCAAGGTCGTCGAAGGAACGCGTGAGCGCGTGCAGGTTTACGAAGGTGTTTGCATCGGTCGCAAGAACGCCGGGCTGAATTCTTCGTTCACGGTTCGCAAGATTGCGTCCGGCGAAGGCGTCGAGCGTGTGTTCCCGCTGTACTCGCCGAATATTGCTGGCATCGAAGTGATGCGCCGTGGCGATGTTCGTCGTGCCAAGCTTTACTATCTGCGTGGCCGCACCGGTAAATCGGCTCGTATCGCCGAAAAGACCGATGGTTTCGCAGGCAAGCTGACCTCGGCAGCCAAGGCTGCTGCGGCGGAAGTCAAGGCCCAGGCAAAAGCCGAAGCCAAGGCCAAGCCGAAGAAGGGCAAGAAGGCGAAAGCCGAGCCCAAGGCTGAACCTAAGGCTGAAGCGGCTGCCCCTGAGGAAAGCAAAGCGGAAGAATAAGCCGCTCTCTGACGGAAAGTTAAAGACCATGCCCAAGACTCTGTTCGACAAGATCTGGGAAAGTCACGTCGTCGATGTGTCCGACGACGGCGGCTGCCTGATTTACATTGACCGCCATCTGGTTCACGAAGTGACCAGCCCACAAGCCTTTGAAGGCCTGGCCAAAGCCGGGCGCAAGGTGCATCGCACGGACGCCACGCTGGCGGTCGCCGATCACAACGTGCCGACGTCGGACCGGGCTGGCGGCATCAGTGATGACGAGTCTCGTATTCAGGTCGAAACCCTGGAAAAAAACTGCGCCGATTTCGGCGTCACGTTCCTGTCCATGGACGACATCCGTCAGGGTGTTGTTCACATCATTGGACCGGAACAGGGCTTTACCCTGCCGGGCACGACCATCGTCTGCGGCGACAGCCACACAGCGACCCACGGCGCTTTCGGGGCGCTTGCTTTCGGCATCGGCACGTCGGAAGTCGAACATGTACTGGCGACCCAGACTCTGGTTCAGGCCCCGGCCAAGAACATGCGCTTCAACGTTACCGGTGAATTGCCGACAGGCGTCACGGCCAAGGATCTGGTGCTGGCCATCATCGGCAAGCTGGGCACCGCAGGCGGTACCGGCTATGTAGTCGAATACACCGGCGAGGCGATCCGTGGCTTGTCCATGGAAGGCCGCATGACGGTCTGCAACATGACCATCGAAGCGGGCGCCCGGGCCGGATTGATCACGCCCGACGAAACCACATTTGAATACCTGGCTGGCCGTCCGATGGTCCCGAAAGGTGCGACGTGGGAAGCCGCCGTTGCTTACTGGAAGACGTTGGCCAGTGACGAAGGCGCGACCTACGACACAGAAATCACGCTGGACGCGACAACGCTGGTGCCGCAAGTCACCTGGGGCACAAGCCCGGAAAACGTTCTGCCGATTACCGGCGTGGTCCCTGACCCCGCCGACGAGACGGATGAAAGTCGCAGCAGCGCCATGCAGCGTGCGCTGGACTATATGGACCTGAAACCGGGCATGCCGCTGGATGGCATTAAGGTTGACCGTGTCTTTGTTGGTTCGTGCACCAATGGCCGTATCGAAGACATTCGCGCCGTCGCCGAAATCGCCAAGGGCCGCAAGGTCGCCGATGGCGTCGGGGCAATGGTTGTACCGGGGTCCGGTCTGGTCAAGGAGATGGCCGAACAGGAAGGCCTGGACGAGATTTTAACCGCTGCCGGGTTCGACTGGCGCGAGCCGGGGTGCTCCATGTGTCTGGCCATGAACGCCGACAAGCTGGAGCCGGGCGAGCGCTGCGCTTC
>JABHGV010000039.1 GCA_018671895.1 Rhodospirillaceae bacterium
GTCGCCATAGGCTTGTTTGTAATGCGCATCTTCCAGCTTCATTATTTCGGCCACGCGCGGGTCCCCATCGGGCAGGCCCGAACGGGTGTACATCACCTGTTTGGCCTCGTCGCTGGTCCACGTCTCGGGACGTTTTTGCAGGATACTGTCAATCGGGTCGTCGTCCTTCATCACCTCGGCCATAAAGGCCTTGGCCCCGGGCGTGTTGGTGGCGTCTGGTGTCACACCGGATTGTTCATCGCCTGAATCAGGCGTGGGCTTGGTTGGTGTTTCCGCAGGCGTCCCGCCGATCTCGCCTTCGAGGGGGCTACGACTGTTACGAGCAGCTTCTCGATCGGCTTCTCGATCCGCCTTAATTACCTTTATTTCTTCCACCAGCTCCTTGTGGTCATCTTCAAAGCCGGGCACATCATCCATTTTCTCGCCTTTCGGCAACGCTTTTTCGGCCGGATATTTGATGGAATCCAGTGCCCCGCGAACTATCGTATTGCTGGTCTTGTCAACGTCTCCTTCTAACACATCGTTGGCATATTGTAGAGATCGTGCTCGCTTATAATGGCCGTCCTGTTATCCTAAATATTGACTGGCCCAATTGGGGCTTTGGCATCGCCTTCATTGCAATCGCAGGGCTCTTATTATGGCTGCCCTACACCCGACCATTCGCTGTACACAAGGCTTCTGGGTTTCATTTGATACATCTGGTGTTGTTCTTGTTGCCCATTCAGATTTTCGGTTTTGCCTTCATATATGCATTTATCATTTTGTATGCGTCATACCGATAGTTACTCGGACAATATCCTGCAGATATTTCCAGATGATTTTGTCCCAAAATTCATCCCAGCTTCCATAATCTTTCTCCTTGTTCTTAGGCAATAAAATAGGGGCCTTTTCAGGCCCCCATGGGTTAACCAGATCACAACAATCAACTCGACCTGATGTTCTAAACTACTGTTTTGTGAGGTAAGCTTGTATTCAATCTCTCGGTCCTCGATACTTTTCGAGGAATCGACCATTATTTTCCAGACGTCCTCTGGAGACCGATCACCTAGATCGAGTTTGACCGACCGTCGTGATTCGGGAGTTTCATTTTTCTCATATGCGTCTTTGGATACTTGCAACGGTATATCCGCCTGTATTTCAATATCAATACCATCTTGCGCTTTCATACCCAGTTCTGGTCCACCGCGTATCACGCGCGCGCCCCCTTTTCCGTCGCGATACACGAGATATGAATGTGACTTGCCGTGTGAACCGAAGCCTGAAGCCCCAGATATTTCTAGATAAACACCTTTTCCGTATTTCATAGCTTTCTCCTTTTAGTCATAAAAAAACCGCCCTTATTGCTGGGGCGGTTGGGACGATCTGGACTCTGCCGAAATTATAGGCGCACTGGTGCCTGTCGCTGTTGAGTATACTACTCAAGAGTGCATGCGGTGTCAAGGAATTTATTCAAGCGCCCGCAACACCAGGAAACGTTACTTCCAGATCGGCTTGCCCGAGCCGGGCAGTCCGTAACTTTTCCATTTGCGTGTGACTTCGTCGATGACGTCGTCGGTCATGCGAATTTTACGACCCCATTCGCGGTCGGTTTCAGACCCGACCTTGGTCGTCGCATCAATGCCCATTTTTGATCCCAACCCGGTTTTCGGCGAGGCGAAATCCAGATAATCAATCGGCGTATTCTCAACCATGGTGACATCGCGCACCGCATCCACATTGGTCGAGATCGCCCAGACGACATCGTTCCAGTCGCGCGCGTCAATGTCTTCGTCCACAACGATCACAAATTTGGTGTACATGAACTGACGCAGGTACGACCACACGGCCATCATGATCCGCTTGGCGTGTCCGGCATACGCTTTCTTGATCGAGACCACGGCAACCCGGTACGAACACGCCTCGGGCGGCAACCAGAAGTCGACGATTTCCGGGAACTGCTGCACCATCAACGGAATGAACACCTCGTTCAATGCCTCGCCCAGAACCGATGGCTCGTCCGGTGGGCGACCGGTGTAGGTGGACAGATAAATGGGGTCCTTGCGCATGGTGATGGCAGACACGGTAAACACCGGGAACGGCTCGACAGAATTATAAAACCCGGTGTGATCGCCGTACGGCCCTTCGTCGGCGGTATCTGACAACGAGACATGGCCTTCGAGCACAATTTCAGCGGTGGCGGGAACCTGCAACGGTACTGTCTTGCAATCGACCAGTGAAACCTTCTCGCCGCGCAACAATCCGGCGAACTGATATTCCGACAGGGTATCGGGCACCGGCGTCACGGCGGCAAGGATGGTTCCCGGATCAACACCAATCACGGCGGCCAGCGGCATCGGTTCATCCGATACTTCTTTCCAGCGCGCGAACTGCTGGGCGCCGCCGCGATGCTTCAACCAGCGCATCAGGGTGGTGTTCTTGCCAGTCACCTGCATCCGGTAAATACCCAGGTTTGGTGTGTCGCGTTTGTCGCCGCCCTGTTTGTCGGCCTCTGGTCCTTGGGTAACGACCAACGGCCAGGTAATCAGCGGTGCTGGCTCACCCGGCCAGCAGGTCTGCACCGGCAGCTTGCCTAAATCCACATCGTCGCCGGTCAGCACAACTTCCTGACACGGCGCGTTTTTCGTTGCCTTCGGCTTCATCGACATCACCGTCTTTAACAACGGCAGCATGTCCAGCGCCTCGCGCCAGCCACCGGGCGGTTCGGGTTGGCGCAAAAACGCCAAAGTCTCGCCGACCTCGCGCAATTGATCTGGCTCGCGCCCCATCCCCCAGGCGACCCGCTCGACCGTGCCGAACAAGTTGACCAACACCGGCATGTCAGAACCAACAACGTTTTCAAACAGCACCGCCGGACCACCCTCGGCGATCAGGCGCGTTTGAATTTCGGTCATTTCCAACTCGGTCGAAACCGGCTCGGTAACGCGTATCAGTCGACCTTCATTTTCCAGGCGGTCGATAAAATCGCGCAGACTGTCGTATCCGTGTTTTGTCATGTGACTTGTCTAGCACAAGCATTTGAAATTGCCCACGCCAGTTGTGTTCAGGCGCAATCGGGGATACGGTTTTATCTGATAAGAAGATGAGGAAACGCGCAATATGGACGTAAGAGCCAGCAACAGTTTCAAGCGGATGATCGATATCGGCATAGCGTTGTCGTCTGAACGCGACCACAACCGATTGATGGAAACCATCCTGCAAGAAGCCCGCGACATCTGCCACGCCGATGCGGGAACACTCTATCTGCGCGATGGTGAGCAACTAAAATTCGAAATCATGCTCAACAGCACGTTGCCAAACCTGAATGCTGGCGGCACCACGGGCAAGGAAATCACCCTGCCGCCGATCAGCCTGCATGATGAAAAAACAGGCGAGGCGAACCACAAAAACGTCGCGTCACACGTTGCACTGACCGGCGAGACCATCAACATTCCGGATGCCTATGAAACGGAAAAATTCGATTTCACCGGCACCAAACGGTTCGACGCCGCCAATAAGTATCGATCGACATCATTCTTGACCGTACCCATGACCAACCACGAAGGCGACGTCATCGGGGTTTTGCAATTGCTCAATGCTACCGATCCGGATTCTGATCAGGTCACCAGTTTCAGCGTCGATGTACAGCCCCTGGTCGAAGCCCTGACCAGTCAGGCGGCCGTTGCCTTGGACAACCAGAACCTGATCGAAGCGCAGAAAAAACTGCTCGACAGCTTCATCGCCATGATCGCGGGCGCCATCGATGCCAAGTCCCCGTATACGGGCGGGCACTGTCAGCGCGTGCCAAAACTGGCAATGATGCTGGCCGATGCGGCGTGCGAGTCAAGCGACGGCATCTTCACCGATTTCGACCTCAACGAAGAAGAACGCTACGAATTGGAAATCGCCGCCCTGTTACATGACTGCGGCAAAGTGACGACACCGGAATACGTTGTCGACAAGGCGACCAAACTGGAAACCATTTACGATCGCATCCACGAAGTCCGCACCCGTTTCGAGGTGCTGAAACGGGATGCCGAAATCGAATGCCTGAAGGGCATCGTCGACGGTGGCGACGAGGCGGCGTTAAAACAAATACTCGATGACCGTCTGGCACAACTGGATGAAGATTTTGTCTTTTTGGCGAAGGCCAACATCGGTGGCGAATTCTTCTCCGATGAAGATCTGGAGCGCGTTCAGAAAATCGCCACAGAAACATGGGTGCGAACCCTGGATGACCGCATCGGCGTCTCGCACGAAGAACTGAAACGCATGGAAGCTGAACCGGCAAAGACCCTACCCGCGGTCGAGCCACTGCTTGCCGACAGGCCCGAGCATATTATTGTGCGCGATGCCGCCAACAAGATTAGCCCGGACAATCCGCTGGGCTTCAAGATGAACGAGCCCGAGCACATGTATAATCGCGGCGAACTTTACAACCTGACCATCCGCAAGGGGACGCTATCGCAAGAAGAGCGTTACAAGATCAACCACCATATGGTCCAGACCGTGACCATGCTGGAACAACTGCCGTTCCCGAAGCACCTGAAACAGGTCCCCGAATACGCCGGCAGCCATCACGAAACCATGATCGGCACCGGTTATCCGCGCAAGCTGAGCAAGGAAGACATGACCCTGCCCGCCCGAATGATGGCCATCGCCGATATCTTCGAGGCGCTGACCGCATGCGACCGCCCGTACAAGAAGGCCAAGTCCTTAAGCGAGAGTGTTCGCATCCTGTCGTTCATGAAAAAGGACGAACATGTTGACCCGGATTTGTTCGATCTGTTTCTGAAATCCGGGGTCTTCAGGGACTATGCCGAAAAATTCCTGCAAGCCGACCAGATCGACGATGTCGATATTTCGCAATACCTGGACGGCGACGACGGCTAAATCTATGTCATCTGACAAAGGCACCGAGGATGCTCGCGCCGTTATAAAGGCAGCTGAAGCCCTGAGCTTAAGTGAATTCGACCTGTTCCGATTTGCTCATAACCGATGGTTCGGCCACGACGCGTCGGAAAAGGCCATCGAGGCTTCCTTCACCGCCTATATGTTTCATGAACAAGTACCGCCCTGGGTTCGGCATTTCTGCCGCGACGTGCTGACCCGCCAAAGCCTGAACCGCCTTGATGCCGCCGAACTGGGGGCCGACCAGTATCGAAAGCGCAACAAGGTGCCAAAGGTCAGCCGCCTGTTCCTGGTCATCGCCGCTATTCTAATGCTGATCGTTTATGTGTCGATTCTGACGACGCCGCTGGGGCCGGACGACAAAGCCTGTCCAAACAGCACCGGCAATCGCTTCGTCGAACAGTGGGCCTATCTGATACAGGGCAAGCCGCTGCCACCATGCTATACGGAAATAAGGCCTACCAACTCGCCCCCGCAATAATCGCGATCAATACGATCCAGCCGAAATTGCGGTTCGACTTAAACAACCGCAAACAGTTTCTTGCATCATTGATGTCCAGCGTTGCGATTTGCCAGCCCAGATGCGCGGCGGCGACGGCCAGTCCGGCATAAAAACCGATGCCCAGACCAACAAGGTTCCCAGTGACGCCGATCAGGACGATGGTCCCGCCATAGAAGAAAACCAGCCACGGTTTTGTCTTGTCACCCAGTTTCAGCGCCGTCGACTTAACCCCGACCAGCAGGTCGTCTTCCTTGTCCTGATGGGCATAGATGGTGTCGTACCCCAGCGTCCACAGTAAGCCTGCTGCATACAGCGCAACCGGGGCTGCCGTGATATCGCCACGCACTGCCGCCCAGCCGAGCAACGCCCCCCAATTGAAAGCCAGCCCCAACACCGCCTGCGGCCAGTGTGTAAAGCGTTTCATGAATGGATAGATGGCGACCAGCGCCAGCGACAAAATTCCGACCTTGATGGCGAACAGATTGAATTGCAGCAAGATGATCAGGCCAAGCACCAACAGCAGCCCTAAAAAACCGATGGCGTGGCGAACACCAATGGCACCTGACGGAATGGGCCGTGTCGCGGTACGGGCGACCTGGGCATCGAAATTCCTGTCGGCGATATCGTTCAGGGTACACCCGGCCGCTCGCATAACCACCGCGCCGATGGCAAACAGGGCAAAAAATACAGCCGTTTCCATATCGGGTCTGTTCGAGGTTGCCAGCAAAATGCTCCACCAGCAAGGGAATAGCAACAACCAGGTGCCGATGGGTCGGTCAAGCCGGGCCAAATGCAAATACGGGCGCATCCTTTCCGGTGCCAGCCTGTCGATCCAGGTGGCGTCCGGCATATCGCTGTCGGCTGTTTTGTATCCGCTGGTCATGGCCCTAATCTATCTACTCGCCTATGATCGCGCCATGACCGATTTAAAACCAAAAGCGCGACTGTTCACCCGCAACGATCTTAAGGCGGGTGCCAACATCGCGGCCTCGAAAGAACAGGCCCATTATCTGATCAATGTCATGCGTCTTGGCAATGGCGACGGGGTCGCCCTGTTCAATGGACGCGACGGCGACTGGCTGGCGGCAATCACTGACGCGGCCAAAAAATCCTGCGGCCTTTCGCCAGAGCAGCAACTGCGCCCGCAAATGGAGGAATCCGACGTGTGGCTGGCGTTCGCGCCGTTGAAAAAATCGCGCACCGACTTCATCGTCGAAAAGGCGACGGAACTGGGGGCAACGCGATTGCTGCCGGTGTTTACCGAACACACCAATTCCGGACGCGTGAAAACCGAACGTCTCGCCGCCATCGCCATAGAAGCATCCGAGCAATGTGACCGAATGAGCGTCCCGGACGTCGCCGAAGCTTCTCAGCTCACTGACCTTCTCGACAACTGGCCAACCGACCGGTTGTTGCTGGTTCCCGATGAAACCGGTGGCGGCAAAGAATTAAAAAGCATTCTCGCACACGCGCCCGACAGCAAGACCGGGTTCCTGATAGGCCCGGAAGGTGGGTTCGCCGCATCTGAACTTGACGCCCTTGATAAACTGCCCTTTGTTAGACGCATCGGCCTCGGACCACGCATCCTTCGCGCCGAAACGGCGGCACTGTCGGCACTGTCATGCTATCAGGCACTGGCCGGTGACTGGGACCATCAACCGCGCTTCAACAACGGATACGTTTTTAATGCCCACAAATAACAAGGCTGCCCCCATCGACGGCAAAGACTCGCTGATTGCCTATATGGCGTCCGGCTGCAAGCCGCCCGAAGAATGGCTCATCGGTACCGAGCACGAAAAATTTGCTTACCTGATTGACGACTGTTCGCCGCTTCCCTACGAGGGCAAAAATGGCATCCACGCCCTACTCGACGGACTGGCACGGTTCAACTGGCAGCCGGTACTTGAAAACGGCAAGCCCATCGCCCTGACCAAGCCCGACGGCAGTTCCATCACCCTGGAGCCGGCCGGCCAGGTAGAGCTTTCCGGTGCCGCATTGAAAACCATCCACCAAACCTGCAGCGAAGTCGCCGAGCACTTGAAACAGGTCAAGGAAGTGGCCAAGGAACTGGGTATCGGCTTTATCGGACTTGGGTATCAGCCGAAGACCCCACGTTCGGAATTGCCATGGATGCCAAAGGACCGATACGGCATCATGCGTGAATACATGCCGAAGGTTGGCTCCATGGGACTGGATATGATGCAGTCGACCTGCACCGTGCAGGTGAATCTGGATTTCGACAGTGAAGAAACCATGGTCCAGATGTTCCGCGTCTCACTGGCCCTGCAACCCATTGCCACTGCACTGTGGGCCAATTCACCGTTCAAGAACGGCAAACCGAGTGGCTTCCTGAGCTATCGCAGCCATGTCTGGACCGACACCGACCCGGACCGCTGCGGCACCCTGCCCTTTGTCTTTGAAGACGGCTTCGGGTTCGAACGCTACGTCGATTACATGCTCGATGTGCCTATGTACTTCGTCTATCGCGATGGTACATACATTGATGCATCGGGCCAGTCGTTCCGCGATTTCATGGATGGAAAGTTACCGGCATTGCCGGGCGAGATGCCCACCATCAAGGATTGGGAAGATCATTTGACGACTGTTTTCCCGGAAGTCCGCCTGAAGAAATTTCTCGAGATGCGCGGTGCCGATGGCGGCCCATGGAACCGACTGTGTGCCCTGCCCGCCTTCTGGACCGGACTGCTATACGATGACAACGCCAGAAACGCGGCATGGGAACTGGTCAAGAACTGGACAGCGGAAGAACATGCCATGCTTCGAAGCGAGGTGCCGAAGCTGGCGCTGGAAACACCGTTCAGGAGCACCACAGTTGGCGATATTGCACTGGATGTCCTGGATATGGCCCACGATGGCCTGCTCAGGCGTGATAAATCTGACGGTTTGGGCCTTGATGAGACCCATTTTCTCAATCCATTGTTCAAGATTGCCGAGTCGGGCCTGACCCCTGCCGAAGAGCTTCTGCGTGCCTACGAACGGCGCTGGCAGGGCAACATCGATATGGTCTTCAAGGAATATGCCTACTGAGGATTTCCCCCCGAGGCTAAAATTATTATATAAGAGTCAAACCGTTACTTGAATACAGAGCCCGCAAGCAGAGAAAATGTCTAATACCGTTTACAGCCTTGAAGATATAGAACGCGCGCTGGATCACGGCGAGTTCTGTTTCTACTATCAGCCGAAGGTATCGTTTGCCACCGGCAACATCGTCGGCGGCGAGGCGTTGTTGCGCTGGATCAAACCCGATGGCACCGAAGTGTTGCCGGGCCAGTTCCTGCCGCAGGCGGAAAAATCCGGCTTCATTACCAACATCACGGCGGTTATGCTGCCGCATCTGATCGAAGACATCGAAGAGATCAAGCTGGTCAAAACCGACGCCCAGATCGCCTTCAACATCTCGGCTCTTGATCTGTATTCCCCGTAATCTTGTGAAGATGCTACGAAGCTTCATCGGGTCCCGACGCATTAACCCCGGTAACATCCAGATCGAAATCACCGAAACGGCGGTTGTCGACAACTCAGAACGCATCAAACTGTCGTTGCTTGATCTCGTCGCATTGGGCATCGAGATTGCCATGGATGATTTCGGCACCGGTTATTCATCCCTCGACTTGTTAAGCCGCCTGCCCATATCCGCCGTCAAGCTGGATCAAGGCGTCGTGCTGCGCATGACCGAAGACGTCAAGAACACCCACATCGTGCGCTCCAGCCTATATATGGCCCGCGAGTTGTCCGTTAAAACCGTGGCCGAAGGTGTCGAAACCAAGGGCACTTACACCTATCTGATGTCATCTGGCTGTAACGAGGTGCAGGGCTACTGGATTAGTCCGCCTTTGCCGCTTGAACAATTCACAAGCCTTATAGAAAGCGAGCCCCAGTGGCCTGCTTCTTCGTTCGGATTGCTCTACAACGCCTGGGTTAACCACATCTCGTATCGACACAAGGTGCTGGATGCCGCCCTGACCCTGTCGCTGACCGATAAGGAAGAATGGGGCAACCTGCCGAAAATGGATCTAGCCCACAGCCCGGCCCGTTGTCGCCTCGGCCAATGGTATATGGGCGAGGTCACCGAAGCTGGCGAGGATAGCGATCGGCGAAATTTCAAGCAGTTGGAAGAACCCCACCGATTAATGCACGCCGCCGGAGCCTCGCTTATCAAGGCCATCCGAACCGAATCAAGATCCCGTGACATCTCGCGCGCAACCCGAATTTTCCTTGAATATTCAGATGTCGTTGATGCCGAGGTTTCGCGTATCGTCGAGCGCGATCTGGAAAAAACCCTGGAAGACATTGATAAGGGCAAGCTCAGGGATGCCCCGGACATTAAAAACCTTATCCGCGACTACGACATGGACTAATACAGCGAGGATTAATCAGGCGGCGGTGCCGCCGACAGTCAGACCATCGATCCGCATGGTTGGCTGGCCGACGCCGACCGGCGCGCCTTGGCCGTCCTTGCCGCAGGTACCAATGCCGGGGTCCAGCTCCATATCATTGCCAATCATCGACACCCGGGTCAGAACATCCGGGCCGTTGCCGATCAGGGTCGCCCCCTTGACCGGTGCCGTCACTTTACCGTCTTCGATTAAATAAGCCTCGGTACAGGTAAAGACAAACTTGCCCGACGTGATATCAACCTGTCCGCCACCAAAGTTGACGGCATACAAACCATTTTTCACAGACCCCAGAATTTCGTCCGGCTCTCGCTCGCCGTCCAGCATGTAAGTATTGGTCATGCGGGGAATCGGCTGATGGGCATAGCTTTGCCGCCGCCCGTTTCCTGTTGGGCTGACCCCCATCAGGCGCGCATTCATACGGTCCTGCATGTAGCCTTTCAGAATGCCGTCTTCGATCAGCACCGTTCGCTGTCCGGGCGTTCCTTCGTCATCAATGGTCAGCGAACCACGCCGGTCCGGCAAGGTCGCATCATCAATCACGGTGACCCCTGGGGCCGCCACCCGTTCGCCTAATAGGCCGGAAAAAGCAGAGGTCTTCTTGCGGTTGAAATCCCCTTCAAGGCCGTGGCCGATGGCTTCGTGCAACAGGATGCCGGGCCAGCCGGGGCCAAGCACGACGTCCATTTCACCGGCCGGGGCCGAAACCGAGCCCAGATTCAGGAGTGACTGACGCAATGCTTCATCGACCGCCGCCCGCCAGACTTCAGGCTGCATGAATTCTTCGTAAGGAACACGTCCACCGGTGCCATAGTTGCCCGATTCCATACGCTCGCCCTCGGCGCTGACGACCGTCACGTTCATACGCACCAACGGGCGAATGTCGGCGGCCCGCACACCGTCGGGGCGCACAACCTGAACCGCCTGCCAACTACCAACCAGCGAGGCAGACACCTGAACGACACGTTCGTCTTTACCTCTGGCATAGGCATCGATATCGGCGAGCATTTTCACCTTGTCTTCGAAAGCGACCAGATTGAGCGGATTTTCATCGCCGTAGAGTTTGACGTTGGTTCCAGCGGGTGGTGCCGCATAGGTGCCGCCATGACCGGCATGAACGGTCTTCACCGTATCGGCAGCGCGTCTTATGGCGTCTTCACTCAGGTCTGATGCATGTGACAGGCCCGTCACTTCACCCGATACTGCCCTCAAGCCAAACCCTTGCGAGGTGTCAAAACTGGCGCTTTTCAATCGTCCGTCATCGAAGACAACGGCTTCCGACTGACTGTACTCCAGATACAATTCGCCATCATCGGCACCATGCAGAGCGTCTTCGCATATGGTCTCGACTTTCGACCGGTCCATTCCGGCACGGTTGAAAAACAGGTCATCGGTCTGGACTAAATCGCTCATCGTCATTCCTAAATCTTAATTCGACCGGTACACTACAGCTTCATATGGTCATAAAGAAAGCCTTTGCAAACCATGAGTGATTTTACCGAACACCCGCTGCGCAAGGAACTGTCGGAAGAAGTCCATGCCCGCCCCTATGGCTTGCTCAAGGCACCAGTCCGGGTCGCCCACCTTGCCGTGTTATCCGGTGAAGGCGGTGTCGACGATGACAACAAGCACATCGCTCTGTTGTGCAAGGCTTTTAACGTGCCCGAGCCAGCTTCTGATGCCCGTCACTATTCAGGCGTGCTGAATTCAAGTGACGAATGCGAACTGCGTATGAAATGGGAACGCCATACGGAATTTTCCTCATACACCTTTTATTGCAGCGGCGATTTCGACGACCCGTTCGCGGCCTCTGTCGTCGACATGCTGCCCGCAGACTGGCTGGCGAAAATGCCGGGTGAAGTTCTGAGCGCAACCAATCTGAGCCTCGAAGGTGCCGAAACATCGGAACGTGAATTCACCGACCTGGCCGATTTGTTCGCCAACAATCTGGTCACCGGCAGCGCCATGCGGGGTGGTCAGGCCCTGGTGTGGACCGATTTCCGCGTCCATGAAGACGGCTTCAATCGCATTCTGGTACGTGACCAGGGCATGAACCAACGTCAGGGCGGACGCTTGATACAACGACTTCTCGAAGTCAGTGCCTATCGAATGATGGCGATGCTGGCCTTTCCGCTGGCCCGCGATGTGCTGCCACGGGTGTCACAAGCCGAAGCCACCCTGAACGAGTTGATGGACGGCATGGCGTCATCGGACGGCGGCGAGGACGAACGCCGCGTTCTGAAGAAGCTGACGGCGCTGGCCGCCGACATCGAGTCCCTGTCGCTGAAATCGAATTATCGGTTCAGCGCCGCCAACGCCTATCATGCGCTGGTCAAGCGGCGCATCGAAGAACTGCGCGAAATACGCCTTGATGACGTCAACGAAGTCCGCGGCCTGCAACCGCCCGGCGAATTCGTCACCCGAAGGCTGGCCCCGGCGATGGAAACCTGTCGGTCGGCGGCGGACCGGCTGGAAGCGCTGGCCAAACGTATCGGGCGGGCCAGTGACCTGTTACGTACGCGGGTCGATGTGGCGCTGGAAGAACAAAACCGCGACCTGCTTGAATCCATGGACCGCCGGGCAAAAGTTCAATTACGCCTGCAAGAAACGGTCGAGGGCCTGTCGGTCGTCGCCATCAGCTATTACCTGCTGGGGCTGATTTCCTATACGGCAAAATCTGTCAAAGCGGCGGGCGTCCCCATCAACGCAGACATCACCACCGGGCTGTCACTGCCCATCGTTATCGGCATTATCTGGTTCGGGTTGCGCCGCTTGCGCCGGGCGTTGAGCGGGTCTGAAGACGGATGACGGCTTGACCTTTCGCCACTGTCGTTTTAAGAAAACACTTAATTCCGGTGGCGATTTGCACGACCAGCTTGCGGCCACCATAAAAAAACTCGCTAAAAGGTCGGAGCTGTTACAGCCCTGACCCATTGTGTCGGGGCTTTTTTTATTGGCGGTTTGCCTCACCGCAACTGTTAAAGACTGTTAAAGTGAGGGTGTGATGAGCAAGGACAAAACAAATTCCAAAAACTGGCGGTCTGCGACCAAGATGGTTCGTGGCGGCACCCGACGTTCCGGGTTCGATGAGACCTCGGAAGCCATCTTCCTGACGTCGGGATATGTCTACGAAACAGCCGAAGAAGCCGAAAGCGCGTTCAAGGGCGAACTCGAACGCTTCATCTATTCCCGCTATCACAATCCGACCGTTGCCATGTTCGAAGAACGGATGGCACTTCTGGAAGGGGCCGGTTTCTGCTTCGGCACATCAAGCGGGATGGCCGCCGTGTATGCGGCCCTTGCATCAGGGCTAAAGGCTGGCGACAGGATTGTCTCGGCACGCGCCCTGTTCGGGTCGTGTCATTACATCGTTGCCGAAGAACTGCCGCGCTTCGGCATCGAAACCGAATTTGTCGACGGCACCGACCTGGAACAATGGCGGACAGCACTTTCGAAACCGGCCGCCGCGGTGTTCCTGGAAACCCCATCGAACCCGGCGCTGGAAGTCATCGACATTGCCGCCGTATCGGAACTGGCCCATGGCGCCGGGGCGCGTGTCGTCATCGACAACGTGTTTGCCACGCCGGTACTGCAAAAACCATTGCAACTTGGGGCCGACGTGGTCGTCTATTCGGCGACCAAGCACATCGACGGACAGGGCCGGACCATGGGCGGGGTGGTGCTGACCAATGACAAAGATTATGTCGAAGACCTGTTAATGCCTTTCCTGCGCCACACCGGACCTTCATTAAGCCCGTTCAACGCCTGGACCCTTCTGAAGGGGCTCGAGACCATCGACCTGCGCGTCCGCCGGATGAGCGAAAATGCCCTGAAGGTCGCCGGTGCACTGGAATCCATCGGTGGCGTCAAACGAGTCATCTATCCGGGGCTGGCCAGTCACCCCCAGCACGCCCTGGCCATGAGCCAGATGGATAATTGCGGTTCGACCATCGTCGCTTTCAATGTCGCCGGTGGCCGCGATGACGCGTTCAAAGTCTTGAACGGTCTCAACATCATCGATATTTCCAATAATCTTGGCGATGCGAAAAGCATGGTTACCCATCCGGCGACGACTACCCATCGGCGTCTGAGCGACGAAGAGCGCGCCGAAATCGGCATCGGTGATGGTTTGATACGGCTTTCGGTCGGGCTTGAAGATACCGACGACCTGATTGAAGACCTTACTCAGGCACTTAAATAATCAGCCCTGTATCCAGGACAGGCCATCGAATTTCCAGCCATTGACGCTTCCCCGATGCCCGCTGGCATCCTTGTCGCCTTCAAACCCGTAAGCGACGTTGTAGCACGCCTTGAACCCAGCCCCGGTCAGGGTGGTTGCGGCGAACGCTGATCGCTGTCCGGAACGGCAGATAATAAACAGGTCGGCGTCTTTATCGACGTTCAGGTCCGACACCTGCCGGACGAAATCGGTATTCACCTGCATGGCCGGAAACAGCATCCATGGCACCAGCAGCGTCTGCTTACCCAGTGCCGTCAGGTCGGGCAGCCCGACATAGGCCCATTCGGCCGGTGTGCGGACGTCGAGCAGCCGGGTCTCGGGCGTGGATGCTAGTCGCTGCCATGTTTCCAGTGGCGTAATGTCGCCAGCGTATCCAACCATATTCATTCTGCTAAGGCCTCCCGGCCCGGTTTTGCTTGCATTGACGCACCCTCGTTATATAAGAACATGATGAATTACATTCACCCCTTTTCACATTTGATGGTATGCACGAACTTAATCTTTCCCACGACCTGAAATTCACCGATTTATACGACGATGACGGCCTTCGCCGGATCGATGGGTTGTTCCTGGAACATCTGTCCGCTGCCGCTCCGGAATTGACCGAACGCCTGAGCGCCGCGCGCAGTGCGCCCGACGCAATCGAGGCCACGGACCATTCCGACCTGTTGCTGGACATCGCACCCCACGTCGATGATTTTATCGGCCAGTTGTTCAACATCTCAGCCGATGTGCGCACCCTGGCGGAAAGCCATCACGAACTGGCACCGCTGTTCACCTGCAAGCGTCTGTTTGTTCAGCGTCGGGTCGCCAAGAAAATCAAACCTGATGAAGCCGCAACCATCGACGGCGCTGCGCTGGAAGCCGAACTGACGACATTAATCGGTGATTTCACCCAATTGAATTTCGCCACCACCGTCATGGGATGGCTCGACGACGAAGACGCAAACACCGATAATATTGACCTCGCCAGCCGCTACGCCGGATGGGCCCTGCACACCGATGCTGGCAAGGCGCGTCATACCGACGACATCCTGTTTAGGGCACCTGAAAAAACCGACCCCTTGCATCTGGTCGAAACCGACCATGTCAGCGACCACGGCGTCGATATGCTGTGCCTTGATGCCGACAAACAGATCCCCCGCGACGGCTTTGCGCTGACCGACCACGGATGTGATCTGACCGGTGCACTGGATCAGGCCAATTACTGCGTCATCTGCCACGACCGCGGCAAAGATTCCTGTTCCAAGGGAATCCGCGACAAGCAGACCAGTGCCATCACCAGCAACGACCATGGCGTGCCGCTTGCCGGGTGTCCGCTGGAAGAAAAAATTTCGGAAATGCACAAGGCCAAAACTGACGGTCACGCCGTTGCGGCGCTTGCCATCATCGCCGTCGACAACCCGCTGTGCGCAGGCACCGGGCATCGCATCTGCAACGACTGCATGAAAGCCTGCATCTACCAAAAACAGGAACCGGTCGATATTCCACAGGTCGA
>JABHGV010000040.1 GCA_018671895.1 Rhodospirillaceae bacterium
AGGCGAACTGGCAATGGCGGGACCGGGTGCGGAACTGCTGGAAGACCCGGAAGTCGGACGCCTGTTTCTGGGCGGCTAGGCGTTTAGCCCCAAACCAGATACAGCGCCAGATAAACACCCAACAGCACGATTACCCATTGCACCATCGAGCCGACAGTGGTGGTCCGTGCCATCACGCCATCGGGGCCATGGTGGCGATAGACAACGCGGATGAAGTGCGCAATGCGCAGGTCGATGCCTGCCTCCAGGCGTTTGATTGCGTGTCCGCCAACCCTCACGGCCCAGCGGGCAAACCGGGGCAACAGCCAGCGGTAGCTGAAATCAAAATCAAGAACCGTGGACTTAAGCTCCGGCGGGTAGAGGCCGGTTCTTTGCAGTACCGCAAACGCCAGCCCTGAGAATATAAGAAGCTGAAGCGTCGTCACCACGTGCGTCATTGTGTACGGCGTGTAATCCACGGGGAACGGCAGCAGCGCATACAATGGCTCGGGGTATACACCAATGCCAATGCAGAAAAACGCAGCCACGCCCATGGCCAGCAGCATGTTGAAGGGGGCCTCTTTGGGCCGTTTGCCGGAATCATGGGCGAAAAAGGCGAAAAACGGAATTTTAATGCCCGAATGATGGAACACACCGGCGGATGCGAACAACAAGACCAAAAAGACGATCAGGTAGCCTTCTTCGGCGGCTGCCGTCAGGATCATGGATTTTGTGACGAAGCCGCTGAAAAGCGGAAAGGCCGAGATAGAGGCGGCACCGACGATACAGAACCCGGTCGTCCATGGCATCGACTTGTACAGCCCGCCCAGTTCCGAGCCCTTGACTGTGCCGACCCGGTGAAGAACCGCGCCCATGGACATGAACAACAGCGCCTTGTAGATGATGTGGGCGAAGGCGTGGCTGACAGCTCCGTTGATGGCCAGCGTCGTGCCGATGCCGATGCCCGCCACCATGAAGCCCAACTGGTTGTTGAGGCTGTAGGCGAGAACCCGGCGCAAATCATTTTCGATGACCGCGTAGAATATGGGGAAGGCGGTCATTGTCGCGCCGATCCAGATCAGCACTTCGGTGCCTGCATAGCCGCGCGCCAGAGCGTAGACGGCGAGCTTCGTTGCAAAGGCGCTGAGAAACACAGTGCCTGTGGCTGAGGCTTCCGGATAGGCATCTTGCAGCCAGTTGTGAAGCATCGGGAAGGCGCATTTAATGCCAAAGGCGAGCAGGATCAAAATGCCGCCGGGGCTATCCAGGCCGATGGCGTTGAAGGCGATCGACCCGGTGGCGTTGGCGTACATGGCCGTGCCCGACAGCAGCAGCAATCCGGATGTTATCTGGACAATCAGATATCTGAACCCGGCACGATAGGCCCGGTCCGTCCGTCTGGACCATATGATGACGGCCGATGAAATTGCCGTCAGTTCCCAATAAAAGAACAGGGTAATCAAATCGCCCGCGAAGACCGCGCCTATGGCCGCGCCGACATGGACAACGGCGGACGTTTGTTCCATGCGGTCGTTGATCTTCCACGCGAAGACGCTGCCCAGGGTTGCGGCGATATAGAAAATATATCCGAACAACAGGCTCAGCTTGTCGACGCGCACGTGGGTTTGTTCTAACCCGAAAGTGGTCATGGTGCCGAACGTGCCCGCTTCCAGCATCGTCAACTGCCAGATGCCCAGCAGTGGCAGGGCGAGCATGTAGCTTGAGCGCACGGTGCCCTTCAGAAACGGCACCAGAAGGGCGCCAACAATGAGCAGCAGCCCGGGTGGAAACTCAGCGGTCATAGAAATCCTCGTCGCGCATCAGGAGTTTCCGCAATTCGCGCGCCGTCAGCACCAGCGCAAATGAAACGGTAAAGCCGAACAGGCCGAAAAATCCGAACCAGTTCTCGAACTCGTATACGACGTGTTTATGGTAAAAGGCGTCCGCTACAAACAGCAGCGCGCAGACAACGACCAGCGCCCAGAAAATCTTGTAGACGTTGTTCATATCGTCAAGCCAGTAGCGCTTGTCGTCTTTCTTGTCGGGGCCTTTATTTTTCGGCAGGGTTTCCGTCATCTCACGTGTCCTCAAATCAACTGTTGAGCAAGGTCTATAAAGACCTCTGGAAATAAGAATAACAATATTGTTCCCGCCGCCGTTACCGTCAGGGCAACGACCATCGGCCACGGCGCTTCGCCGTGATCGTCGGCTTTGTCGGCAGACGGTTTCTTGAAAAATGCGGCATAGACGATGGGCAGGAAGTAGCCTGCATTCAAAAGCGCACTGATGATAATAACGGCCACCGCCGCCATATGCCCGGCATCCATCGCGCCGTTCAGGATATACCACTTGGAAATGAACCCGGCGGTCGGCGGAATGCCGATCATCGACAGCGCACCGATGGCGAAGGCTCCCATGGTCCATGGCATGCGACGGCCGATGCCGTCGAGCTGGTTGATCTCGGTTTTATGGGCGGCGGTATAAATCGAGCCCGCGGCAAAGAACAAGGTGATCTTGCCAAAGGCGTGGGCGACGATGTGCAACGCCGCGCCGACGATTGACAGCGGTGCCAGAATGGCCGTCGCCATCACCACATAGGACAACTGGCTGACGGTCGAATAGGCGAGCATGCGTTTCAGGTTATTCTGTCGCAAGGCGATGGTCGATGCCGCAAGGATGGTGAAACCGGCGACATAGAACAGCCAATCGGAGTTGACCCATTCGGTCAGGTAATCAATGCCGAACAGATAAACGACGACCTTCAGCACCGTGAAGACACCGGCCTTGACCACGGCGACGGCATGCAACAGGGCGCTGACCGGGGTCGGCGCGACCATGGCGGCGGGCAGCCAGCGGTGCACCGGCATGATCGCCGCTTTACCAATGCCGTACATGTACAAGAACAGCAGGATCGCCGCGACCGGGCCTTCGACGGCCCCGGCCATGATGCCGCCGTCACGGAAATCGAGGGTGCCCGCGTACACCCAGGTCCCCAGAATGGCTAGCAACTGCAAGCCGATGGATGTGGTCAGCAAGATGCCCAGATAAATGCGGGCATTGCGCTTGGCCAAGTCGGTTCCGGCATGGGCGACCAGCGGATAGGTGCAGATGGTTAGCACCTCGTAGCAAATGAACAGGGTCAGCATGTTACCAGCGAAGGCGACGCCGATGGTGCTGGCCAGCGCAATGGCGAAACAAACGTAGAAGCGGGTCTGGTTCATTTCCTTGTTGGCCCGCATGTAACCGATCGAATACAGCGAATTGACGATCCACAGGAAGCTGGCGACGCCCGCAAAGGTCATGCCCAGTGGCTCAAGCGTGAACTGAATTGGCAGTCCGGGCAGCATTTCGCCCAGTGTCAGGGTAGGTCGTGCGCCGTCCATGATCGCCGGGAACAGGGATGCGACCAGCGCGAACAAAGTGACAGCCGTCAACAGCGTGACGGCTTCGCGCAGATTGGCCTGCCTGTTGCCGACAAGGGCGATGCCGACGGAGCCTGCCAGCGGTGTCGCCAGCGCCAGCAGCATGGTTGTTTCGAGGCTCATGCCGAGACTCATGGCGCGCCTCCACCCAGCAGGGTCTGGGCCGCACTGGTGGCGATATCAAGGGTGCGGGTCGCATCAATGCCGAAGTAGACGCTGGCCAATGCCATTACCCACATAGGCGCCAACATGGACAGCGGGGCCTCGGTGATGGTGTCGTTGGACGGATCCTTGAAATAGGCCGCCTCGATAACGCGCCAGATGTAGATCACGGCGAGCAGCGATCCCAGCACGACCAGTCCGGCGACCGGCCACATGCCTTTTTCAAGAACGCCCAGGATCAGGTACCACTTGGAAATAAAGCCGACGGTCAGCGGCACGCCGATCAGGCTCAATCCGCCGATGACGAAAGCGGCCATCGTCCACGGCATGGTTTTACCGATGCCTTGCATATGGCGAATGGAAACGCCGCCAGCCTGCATGAACACCGCGCCCATGGCCAAAAACAGGGTGCATTTCATCAGCGCGTGATTGAAAAGGTGGATGATGCCGCCGGTCAATCCTGTGCTGCTGGCCAGGCTGATGCCCAGAATGATATAGCCAATCTGGGCGACCGATGAATAGGCCAGCATCCGCTTGATATCGTTTTGATAGATGGCGACAGATGATGCCGCGAAGACGCCAATCAAAGCGAGTCCCATCAGGGCTTCCTGGACCAACGGCACGACGGCGAAGACATCGACGCCACCGAACACGGTGAAGACGATGCGGATCAAGATGTAGACCGCGACCTTGGTCGCCGTTGCCGCAAGGAATGCCGTCACCACGGACGGCGCGAAGGCATAGGCGTTGGGCAGCCACATGTGCAGCGGGAACAGCGCCAGCTTCAGGCAGATGCCGACAGTCAGAAATGCGAGTGCGGCGTGGATGGTGCGGCTGTCGGCGACAGCCGGGATCAGGGTCGCCAGATCGTCGATATTCAAGGTGCCGGTCTGCATGTACATCAGGCCGACGCCGATGATGTAGAACGTCGCCCCTATGGTGCCCATGATCAGATAGCGATAGGCGGCGGTCAGGGCGCGGCGATTGCGCCCCAGCGCAATCAGCACATAAGACGACAGTGACGATATTTCCAAAAACACGAACAGGTTAAAGACGTCGCCGGTAATGGCGATGCCAAGCAGGCCGGTCAGACACAGCAGATACATGCAATAGAACAGGTAGATGCGCTCGGAATCGATTTCCCGTTCGACGCTGGCCCGGGCATAGGCGATGACTACCGACCCGATGCCCGAAACGATGACCAACACCAGCGCCCCGACCTGATCCAGACGGTATTCGATGCCCCACGGCGCGGCCCAGCCACCGATGCGGTAATACAAGACCCCGCCATCCATGACCTGGGCCAGCAGCACCAGGGCGATGGCGAACATCGACCATGTGACCAGCAACGTCAGTGCCCACGCGGCACCGGAACGCCGCAGCAACAGCACCAGCGGTGCCGCTATCAACGGCACGATGACCTGTAGAATGGGAAGCTGAGAGGCGATCATGGTGATGCCTCCTTGCCATTGGCGTCTACGTCTTCGGCGACACATTCCTCGATTTCCATCGCCTCGATCTCGTCATCCTCGATGGAGCCAAAGGCGTCCTTGATGCGGACCGTCAGCGCCAGACCCAGCGCCGTGGTGGCGACGCCGACAACAATGGCGGTCAGGATCAGGACATGGGGCAGGGGGTTTGAATAGACCTCGATGCCATCGGCCAGAATGGGCGCGGTCGCCCCTTTGATCTTGCTCATGGAAATATAGAAAACAAAAACCGAGACCTGAAATATGTTCAGACCGACGATTTTCTTGACCAGATTATGGTGCGAAATGACCATATAAAATCCGATCATCATCAGGAACACGACGACCCAGTAATTGAACAGTCCGGTGATCAATTCCATGGCTCAGCCGTCCTCGTCATCATCGTCGACGCGAATGCGACCGTCGAAAATCAGGAAGATGGTGATCATTGCCCCGGCGACAGTAATGCCGACGCCGAATTCAATCAGGGTAATGCCCAGATGCTGTCCGGCGATGGGATCGGTGGCAAGCTGGGAATAATCCAGGAAGTCGCCGCCCATCAGCATGGAAGCGACTCCGACACCGGCATACAGCAGCACTCCGGATGCGAGCATGGCGCGGGTCAGCCAACTGGGCGCGACCAGCCGGGCATTGGTGACGCCGAAGATCAACGCGTACAGAATGAACACGGTGGCAAAGATAACACCGGCCTGAAAGCCGCCGCCGGGTCCGAAGTCTCCGTGGAACTGTACGTACAGGGCGTACAAACCAATCGGCGGGATCAGCAGTTTCGAGACAACCCGTAAAATGGAGGTGCGCGACAACATCAGGTGTTCGGGGCCTCCGGATCATCGGATTTCTTGCGACGGCGACTGCGCCCGCGCCCGATCAGCGCCATGACGCCGACGGCAGCCGTGAAGATGACGGTGACTTCGCCCAGCGTGTCATAGCCGCGATAACTGGCCAGCACCGAGGTGACGATATTGGGCGGGCCGACTTCTTCGCCGGATCTTTCGATAAACCGGGCTGACACACCATTGTGGATCGGTGCCGCCGGATCGCCATATGGCGGCATGTCAAACGTTGCATAGATCAGCAGTGCACCGGTGGCGACGACGATCAACAGCGGTGTCAGCCCCGGTTTGTGGGTGACTTTTTCCATCCGCGTGGTCAGTGCCAGCGTGCCCAGCATTAACACCGTTGAAATACCGGCCCCGACGGCGGCTTCGGTAAAGGCAACGTCGACGGCATCCATGACCAGATACAGCGATGCGGCCAGCAGGCTGTAGATGCCTGACATCATGGCGACCGCGAACAGGCTCCTGATCTGCACCAGGGCATAGGCCGTCACCACCATGAATGACAGCAGGACAATGACGATCAGGTCTTCGATTTGTCGGGCTCCTCTGTCAGGTCGACGCCATCCATGCCGTATTGGGACAGGTCGACATCGTCTTCGCCCTTGTCATCGAGCAGCGGCAACACGCCTTCGGCCTGGGCGGCGCGGGCCAGCGCATGGGTCGTCGTCGGGCTGGTGAAAAACAGAAACACCACGATAAGTCCCAGCTTTACGGTGACCAGGGTCAGTCCCGCCTGAACCATCAGTCCGGCGAAGACCATTCCGGCCCCCAGGGTGTCGATAATTCCGGCACCGTGCATGCGGGTATAGACGTCGGGCAGGCGGTACAGGCCAATGCCGCCGATCAGCATCAGGGCCGAACCGCCGAGCAACAGCGCCCAGCTGATGATGTCAAACAACACCGCCATCAGATGTCCCCCTGATCGGTGTGGGAGACTTTTGGCTCGTGGCCGCCAAACTTGACGAACTTGCTGACGGCGATGGTGCCGATGAAGTTGATCAGCGCGTAGACGAGGGCGATATCCAGAAATTCCGGTCGACCACTGAGAAACCCGTAGACTGCGATCAGCACCATGGTCAGGGTGCCGAAGCTGTTGACAGCCAGTATCCTGTCGTAAACGGTCGGTCCCTTCAGCGCCCGGACAAGCACCAGCAACATGGTCATCAAGACGGCGGCAGTAGCAGCGACGAACATTACCCGGCCCCTTTGACGGTGCCGTCGGCGGCACCTTCGACAATATGGACGCGAGCGTCCATTTCGCCGGTCAGCAGTCCTTCTGCCGATGCCGTGGTCAGGGCATGGATTTCCATTTCTCCGTTTTCAAGCGCCAGCGTTACTGTGCCGGGGGTCAGGGTGATGGAATTGGCATAGGTCACATAGCCCAGTTCGGTAACCTGACTGCCCTTGATTTTTATCACCATCGGCTGAATCGGCAGTTTCGGGTGCAGAATTACGCGGGCTATATCAATGTTGGATTTGACCAGTTCCCAGGCCAGCCACGGCAGGTACATGGTCAGTCGCCATGTCATGTGGACCGGGTGCCCTTCGTGGTCAATAACATCCATGCGATTGGCGATGATCACCATTAGCGCCGTCGAGCCCAGACCCAGCGCCAGCAGCCACATTTCCAGATAGCCGGAAAGTAACAGCCACAAAGCGAATAAAGTGCTGCCAAGGCTTATGGTGTGAAGCAAGATTTCTCCCCATCAGGACGCTGCTGAACAAGTGTTGAATGTTTACAGGTTTTTTGCCCTTACCGGTAATAAATTTGGCAATATATCCATGCTATATTCAAGGAAACACGAGGTCGAATAGGTGCTGTTTGTCATGGTCAGTAAATATGTATCGCCGGTCGTTGTTTTTGTCCTGTTTCTGTCGTTGGCTCCGTCATCGACACGCAGTGCAGAAATCACTTTCGATGCCTCTGAATTGACTGTGGTGACGTTGACGGCCCGACATACCTTCAGGGTTGAGTTGGCCCAGACGGCGGACCAGCGCCGCCAGGGATTGATGTTTCGCAAGGCCATGGATGCCGACGCCGGCATGCTGTTTGATTACGGTCGCAGCCACCCCGTCACCATGTGGATGAAAAACACGCTGATTACACTCGATATGTTGTTTATCGGTGCTGATGGCACGATTGAGCACATTGTCGAGAATGCGTCTCCCGGATCGCTTAAGACGATTTCGTCCAACGGCCCGGTTTTAGGCGTCCTGGAACTGAATGGGGGAACTGCCACACGGCTTGATATCAGACCGGGTGACAGAATCGAGCACGCAATATTTTCGACCGGGCGCTAGCGGGCAACAAGCTGGCAATTGGGTTGTCGGAATAGCCGCATATGGTCTAGGTTTCTTCCATGACGAAAAAGCCTGGTAAATCTACAACCAAGACTCGCAAGCCGCGTAAATCCCGTCACACCGTGTTGGCCGATGGTCCGCGGCCCGTCGATGTGCATGTCGGTCATCGTCTTCGGTTGCGCCGTATGCTGCTTGGCATCAGTCAGGAAAAACTCGGGGAAGCCGTTGACCTGACGTTCCAGCAAATTCAGAAGTATGAACGCGGGGCTAACCGTGTTGGGGCCTCGCGTCTGTTTGAGTTTTCCCGCATTCTTGATGTGCCAATCGAATTCTTCTTCGATGAAATGCCAAAGGCTGAAAAAGTGGGGAAGGGCGAGAACAGGAATGCCGGAATGTCGGATACCGCTCAGGCGGAAATAAAAAACAACCCAATGGCCAGACGCGAAACCCTTGAATTGGTGCGTGCCTATTATAAAATCCCCGATGAGGACGTTCGCAAGCGTCTGTATGAATTAATCCGCTCTATCGGCGGAACGGGAAAGTAACCATCTTATGAAGACCTATAAAATTGCGGCCATTCCGGGCGATGGAATAGGCGGTGAAGTGATCACTGCCGGGATCACTGTTCTGGATGCCCTGGCAAAACGCCGGGGAAGCTTTGCGTTTGATATCCAGAGATTCCCGTGGGGCGCAGATTATTATCTGGAACACGGACAGATGATGGCTGAGGACGGGCTTGAGACCTTAAAGCCGTTCGATGCCATCTATTTCGGTTCAGCCGGTGATCCACGGATTCCCGATCACATCACGCTGTGGCAGTTGCGTCTGGCGATTTGTCAGGGGTTCGGCCAATACGCCAACGTGCGCCCGACGCGGGTTCTGGAAGGGGTGCGCTCGCCGCTTGCCGGGGTTGGTCCCGGCGATTTCGACTGGGTCATAGTGCGCGAAAATACCGAAGGCGAGTACGCCGGGGTCGGTGGCCGCGCTCACAAGGGGTTTGATAACGACTTGGCGATGGATGTTTCTGTCTTTACCCGCACCGGGGTCGAGCGAATCCATCGGTTCTCGTTCGAACTGGCCCGCAGCCGCCCGCGCAAACTGTTGACCATGGTCACAAAGTCCAACGCCCAGCGTCACGGCATGGTGATGTGGGACGATATTTTCAGCCAGGTCGCCGCTGATTATCCCGATGTCACCACGGATCGAATGCTGGTCGATGCCATGACCACTCGCATGGTGCTGGACCCGGGCTCGCTCGACGTCATTGTCGCGACCAACCTGCATGCCGATATTTTGTCCGATCTGGCCGCCGCCCTGTCGGGCAGTATGGGTATCGCACCGACCGCTAACCTCAGGCCCGAAGGCGATTTCCCGTCGATGTTCGAACCCATTCACGGCTCGGCTTTCGATATCATGGGCAAGGGCATCGCCAACCCCATCGGGGCCTTTTGGTCAGCCTCCATGATGCTGGAACATCTGGGCGAGGCGGACGCGGCAGACTCGCTGATGGTGGCGATCGAGAGGGTTACGGCGGGTGGCGAGATGATGTCGCAAGACCTGGGCGGCACGGCAACAACCAACGAAGTAACGGCCGCGGTGATCGATGCCATTCACGGCGATAACGAGTGAGCAGACATATTTCAACTCGCCATTAAAACTGAAGATAGTGTGAGAAATTTTTTACTAATTCCCGCGTCCTTAATCGTGTTCTTTATCGTTTTTGAAATAGGAGCGCGTTTATGGTTCCCGCTGCCAAAACCTTATGCAGCGGAACCGGGCCTTCTTGTTATGGATGCCCGTGGTTTTTGGGTCCTCGAGCCAGATTTTCATGGGCAATATGATAATCGGGTTGATTTCCGTGGGAAAAAATTAACCATCACAGAATACGGCACACGACTCGTTCCTTGTGTGTCGACTGGAGCGTCTGCAAGAAATCGTGTTTTTCTGATTGGAGACAGCCAAACTTTCGGTGTTGGGTTGTCCGACAAGGAAACATGGGCAAATCTTCTACAATGCAAATTGAATGATAGGGATGATGGCCCGTGGGCTGTTTACAATCTGGGTGTGCCCGGAATTAATATAGATCAGTATTACGCTCGTACGGCGCGTATGCTTTCTAATGTCATTCAGCCAGGTGATAAGGTGGTCGTTTCAGTAACCTGGAATGATTTGCACACCGAACAAGCGACCAGTTCTGTGCGCGCTATTGTCAAAAACAGCCAATATTCAGAGCAATCAAAAAATCAACAATCAGGAACGGATGGTATGGCTCTGATGTTGAAAAAGCCGTACCGCCGCGACGGCGAGAAGACTTGGCGTTACTGGCTTTACCAAAGAACGGGGATTTTTATCCCTTCATTTAATTCTCTTGGTGAGTTTGTTAACTCTGTACCTTATGCATCAGCCCTGTTGGGGATCGCAATTCCTAAAGCCCGGCTTTTGTATTACCGGTTCCGTGATACTGGAGTCCTAGCAAAAAAAATTGGACCGGAAAGAATCAGCAACAACTTCAAAATATTGTCGGCGATATCTGATCAGATTAAGCGTCGAGGTTCTCATTTGATTGTGAACCTACTGCCAAACCGGCTGTTTTTTGATGACTTTTATTACTGGTCATATTCACAGGGAAATCGGGGGTTTCCTGAACAAGATTACATGATGTATTTAGCAAAACCGCACTGTGCGCAGTATGGACTGGAGTGCGTGACGAGTTTTCCGGCGCTGAAGACTGGCAAGAGGGACGAGCATTCGTTTTCATTTGACGGGCACTATAACGAATCGGGCGCATCACGTGTTGCCAGCTTTTTATATCGGCATCTGACAACAAAAAAGCCTGATTGACGAAGTCTGCGTTCAAATGATGAAGGAAACAAAGGTGCGATAATGACTGTGAGTGGGAGTTCTTGGGGGGCTGTCGAGAAGATGTTCTGTTTCCCTCCGTTTCTTTCGTTTTTTAGGGGTGGTGTTATAATACCAAAACCGCTAGTTTTCTGCGCCTCGGGGAGTGGCGCAGTCTGGTAGCGCATTCGCTTTGGGAGCGAAGGGTCGTAGGTTCGAATCCTATCTCCCCGACCAACCGTTTAAAGAGTTTGGAGTCCTTCACTTGAGCGACGTTCGCATTTTTCAGCCGACGAAAAACGCCATGCAGTCCGGGCGCGCGACGCTCGGTACCTGGGTTCTGGAACACGAGCCAAAGGCGGCCCGTCGTGCCGACCCGCTGATGGGATGGATTGGTTCAAGCGATACCAGTTCGCAGGTCAGGTTGCGTTTCGACAGCCGCAACGAGGCTGTTGCATACGCAAAAAACAACGGCTTGTCCTATAGCGTCAGCGAACCCAAGGCCCGACGCCTCCAGCCCAAGGATTACGCCGCTAATTTCGCCTTCGACCGCATCAGATAAGACGCATCATCCGCTGGCCCCGTAGCTCAACCGGATAGAGCGCGAGATTTCTAATCTTGAGGTTGCAGGTTCGAGTCCTGCCGGGGTCACCAGTCACTTCGACATAAAGCAAATCACAAACGCGACGCTGGAAACAACGCTGAACGTGCCCAGGAAAATGATAACCAGCAGGTCGCCAAGGCTGTGACGTGATTTTTTCTTGGCCTTGCCGGAGCTCTTTTTGTTGCTGCTCTTCTTTTCTTTCTTATCGCCGGTGGATTTCTGTTTCGACGGGGCGTCCCTTGATTTGTTGAAAACAACCCTGTCGCGGGCGTCGCCCGTTGTCTCATCGACAGTTTCCTCGATCACCTTGACCGCTTCGACCTTGCCTCGGGCGAGGGTCTCTTCAGCCCCGGAGATGGCATCTTCCTTGTCCGTAGAGACGCTGTCGCTGCTCCACTTTCCCAGTTTCTGGGACATGATTTCGTATGAAACGCTCATTTTGCCCCCCCCTAAGGTGCCTTCACTCGCATCATGAATGTGTGACAAGTCACTGTAAACTTTAAGGCTATGCGCTGCGACTAAGAATTGCGAGAGAAAAAACGCTGTCGGTTCAGGGGGCTATTTATACAATTCGTCGGGATCAATCTCGACATCGGCGATGGAAACCGGTTTGCCGTCGCGCGCCGCATTGAAGAAACAATTGCGTCTTCCTGTGTGACAGGCGACGCCCTTCTGGTCGACTTGCACCAGCAGCGTGTCGCCATCGCAGTCCCAGCGAAAATCGATCAGGGTCTGATCCTGACCGGATTTTTCACCCTTGCGCCATAATTTGCCGCGGGATCGCGAGAAATAACACACCCGCCCGGTTTGCAGGGTCTCGATAATCGCGGCCCGGTTCATCCAGGCCATCATCAGAACCTCGCCGGTGTCGTGTTGCTGGGCAATGGCTGGGACCAGCCCGGCATCGTCGAAACGAATGGCTGTAAGAATGTCGTCGAATGTGGTGTTGTCTGTCATGTGACGGTGTCCAAATTTACTGCGCTACAGTAAGTGATACTCAAAAACCACGTTTATCGCTAGAGTCAGTGAGCGAAATCAGGGAGGTCACTTGTTATTATGACCAAGGAAGATGGTTTTGACGGCAAGAGCCGCCGCGTACATGAACGTGGTGATGACCCGGCAATCAAGCTGAAGATTGCTGGTAAGACCTATGTCTGCATCAACTGGAGCCTCGGCGGTTTTTTGATCGAAGGCTATGACGGCGGCCTGACGATGGGCTCGTTAATGACGATTGAAGAGATCGGAGCCTCCAGCGCAAAAAACCTGACAAAGACCACCATCAGTGCGCGCGTCGTGCGTGCCGATAGCGGGGCCGGTCATCTGGCATTGAATATCCTGGATATCGATTCCGCCGCCTATGGCATTCTGCAAGAGCAAATGGCCAAGAAGATGCAGGCCTTAAAGGCCGGAAAGCAGGCTTAAGGGGTTTCCGAAAGGCAGCTTCTGATGGCCTCGACATTGCTTTTCATCAGGTTGAAATACAAGTCCTTGTCCGGTGTCAGGCCGGTTCCGATGGGGTCCAGATCGGCGATCCGGGCGCCGTCTATTCCTTCAATAGCGGTGGTCAGGATGGCGGCATCGAATTGCGGTTCCTTGAACAGACAGTGGACGCCGCCGCTGGCCATCATTTGACGGATC
>JABHGV010000041.1 GCA_018671895.1 Rhodospirillaceae bacterium
ACGTTGTTTCTGACCACCAGATAATTCCTTTGGGTATCGATCTTCGAGCCCACCTAAATGTACCCGGCTAAGTATTTCCGATGCCCGTTCATGACGCAGCGGTCCGGGAATGTGTTCCATCGCCGCTAAAACGTTTTGCAAGGCGCTCATATGCGGGAACAGGGCATAGTCCTGAAAGACAAGTCCGGTCCGCCGCTGCTGTGGAGACAGGAAAACACCAGCGGTCGAATCCTGCCAGATATCACCACGACAACTGATGATGCTTTTACCGTCCTGACCTTCAAGACCGGCAATGGTTCTCAATAGAGTTGTCTTGCCACTGCCCGACGGGCCGACCAACGCCAGCAGTTCGTTTTGAGCGCACGAAAAGGTCGCCTCGAGTGCGATGCCATTTTGTCGATGAATATCGACATGGATGCCGGAGGTATCGGTAATTGTCACCGCCATTTCCCAGCCCGACTTCCAAGGCCCTGAACGACGACGATGGCGATAAACGAGAAAATCAGCAAAAACGCTGACATCGTGGCGGCTGTTGAATCGTCGAAGGCCTGCACCCGATCATATATATTTATGGCAAGTGTCTTTGTTTCGCCGGGGATATTACCGCCGACCATCAATACCACCCCGAATTCACCAAGCGTATGGGCAAAAGTAAGCACGATTGATGAAAGGGCGCCGGGCCAGGCAAGGGGTAATTCTATGCGCCAGAAAGTTTGCCAGGCCGAGAGTCCACTGCACCAGCTTGCCTCGCGAAGATCTCCGGAAATGGATTCAAATGACCGTTGCAAGGGTTGCACTGCGAAGGGCAGGTTGAAAATTAATGAGGCAATCAGAATTCCTTCGAATGAAAACACCAGAGGTTGTCCGATTATCTGTTCATAAAATTGACCAACAACGCTGTCGCCGCCAAGCATGATCAACAGATAAAAACCCAACACCGTTGGCGGCAGAACCAGGGGCAGGGCGACTAGCGCCTCGATGACGGACTTGCCGGCAAACTGTCGCCACGCAAGGGCGCGACTCAGATACACCGAAACCGGAAACAGAATGACTGTGGTCCATACAGCGAGCTGCAGAGAAACATTCAGAGATTGCCAGTCCATCGGTTATTCACCCTTGTTGTTCTGGAACAGCATAACCGTAACGAAGAAAAACGGAACGCGCGTTGTTTGAACGCAAGAAGTCATAAAAGAGTCTTGCAGCGGAACTGGCCCGATCCAGCAGGGCCATTCGTTGGTGCAGGGGGGCGTGCATGTCTGCGGGCACGATCACGGTATTTCCCGAAAAGACGCTTTCAGGCAGAACCGTTAGGGAATGCGGAACAAGACCGCCATCTGTTGAGGCTGATGCGGCAAATCGGGCTGCTTGATTGGCGTTTTCACCCATCACCAATGTCGTCTTGGCCAAGTCCCAAATTCCAAGTTTTACAAGCACATCGCGAGCAGCACGTCCATAAGGGGCATGTTCGGGATTGGCGATGGCGAATTTCCGGATTTTTCCGAGTTCATAGAAAGACGTCAGGATGGATATATCTTGTGATATGGGACTTGCTCCATTTAGAAACAGGGCCAGACGGCCGGTCGCATAATCTTCGTCGGCCAGAATTCCCACACCTTGCGAGGAAAGAATTTCTATATGCCAACGGTCGGCGGAAAGCAGAATTTCAAAAGGTGCGCCGCGCATTATTTGCCGGGAAAGCACCCCCGATGCGCCGTAACTGACCTTGACCTGTTCTCCTGTCTGCTCTTCAAATTGAACGATAATTTCATCCAGCGGCGCCATGATGTTTGATGCAGCCGCGATCAGAACATCGGCTCGTGCAGTAAAACATGACAACGCCAGATAGATAGCGATACAGATTGTCGGCACCCGCAAAGTCATTTTATTTCACTCGTGCTGTGCATTTTCTTTTTCTGATCTGGTGCCAGTACCGGGCGTAGGGGCAAGATGTTGGAACCCGGACGGCTCTTAAATTAATAATGGAAATCAATATTTACCTTGCCATTGGGCCCAACGGTTACAGAATTTTGCTTCTCTCCCAAGGTTCCGTGCCAAGTTCTAATCGTATAGGTGCCCGATGGGATATTGTCGATTAAGAAAGTTCCATCGCCGTTGACAACAGCGTAATAGGGATTGCGGGCAACGAAAACATAACCGCGCATGAAATCATGAGCATCGCACATGACCCTTAGGCTAATGCCTCTTTTCAACACGACGCGTTTGGTGACGATGTCCCCCCGTTGGGGTTGGGAAACACTGAAATTGGAATAATTAATGGGCCCGACCATTTCATAAGAATGGATGTTGTGCAGAGTTGTGTCGGAATTGATGATTTCCATCTCGCCTGCGTTGGCCATCACAGATAAATGTGGAATGAACCGGCAGCCAAGCTGGTTGATGGTTATCTTTTTTGCCGCGGCCGGAAAGGGCTTGCCCGATGAAACCTTGTCAAGATAGACAACGGCGTTTAGCAGACCATCGCCGTTCGCTTGAACCAGCGGGATGTCTCGGTGCTCTTTGCCGCATATTCCCTGATTCTTGAAAATGGGTAAGCGTTTAACCAGTGGAATGGCGCTACCGATATGAACCCTTCCGCGAACACTGCCAGCACCATCGACTTTCTTCACTTCGTAAGCGACGGCAGTCGGTGTTCCTGTACCAATGAGGATAAGGGCCGACAATAGCACGATATGAATTTTGCCGACACATCGGCAAATCCCGTCAGATATTTTGACGGTATAGTGTTTTAAGCAATCGTTGCTGTGCGACCTGTTGTTGTTAATATTATTCATAGTACTGTCACAGCCCATAAGCGGGGACTCCATTGCAGATGATTAAACGAAGTTACAGGCTACGAACTACGAACATCCAGATGATACAGGCCGCTGGCTGGATAACAAAGACATGAAGGTCGGCGCATGACTTCATGGCCGGGAATATTGTCACTCGGTATCCGTGGGCGCCTGACGATGTGGTTTGCGCTTGGTGCTGTCGGCATTCTTGTTGTCGCCGCGATCGTTGTCTACATGACGGGTATGGTATCGATTCAGGGCACTCTCGGACAGACCTATTGCCAGATTGCCAGTCGGGTTACCGAACAGTTTGAGAATCATTTCACGCAGAAAACAGCCTTGATACGCAACGTCGCCCTTGATGTGCTAACGACTGAAGCGGTGATGGAGAACAATTCCCTGTATCGCGAACGCGACGATCAATGGAACAAGGTTCGTCTAGAACGGCTTCGTCGGGAGTGGCAGGAAAAATCCGGTGATAAAAAAGAACAACGCAAGAAATTCTATCACCCCCAGCTTTCACAGCGCCTTTCAATTCTGGCAGGACTTGATGGACATATAATAAAAAACCTGACGGTTTATGATCAATATGGAGTGCTTGTCGGCTCATCGGTGTTAACGGGAGACAGAGTTGTTAGTGACAAGGGGTGGTTTCAAAAGGCGATAATTAAAGAAACCCACTTCACCTATCTTGATATCGACGTCGCCAATAATATTTTGAAAGTGGTGATGCCGGTCTGGGGTGGAGTCGATATTGCCGGATTTGTCTACGCTGAACTGGATTCTCAAATTTTTACCCAGGATCTTGTGGCTGTTCGTTTCGGCCAAACTGGTGAAGCCATTGCCGTCGATTACGCGGGCGTTCCCCTGCAAGGCGAACCGCACTCCTTTCTGATATCTGCGTTGTCTGTCAAAAAGCCGTCACACATAGTTCCCATTGAAGATTCCAAACCAGGTCTCGAACCTTATTGGGTGTCAATTCCCGCCACTGACGGTGCCAGTTTCTGGGATCGTCTTGTCTGCGTTGCGCCAATGTCCTCTATAAATGTGATGCGGGAGATTTTTTCTCTGCCGCCATGGTCGGTCGTGGTTACCCAGTCGCCGGATGAAAGCTACGCGGCGTTAAGAAAATCCCTGGAATCATTTGCTGTTGCTGGTTTTTTCAGCGTTATTCTGATTGGCTTCGCCGGTGGCGGACTGGCCTGGACAATGACACAGCCACTGAGGGACTTGCGTGAGGGTGTACGCCATTTTGCCAGGGGCGACAGGGATCATCCGGTCAAGGTTTCAAGTTCAGATGAAATCGGCGGTCTGGCCGAGGAATTCAACAAGATGGTCAGGCGGGTTAATGAGTCTGAAAATGAACTTAGGGCCTTTGCCCAAGCCGTCGAGGATGCGGCTGATGCGATTATCCTGACGGACCCGAAAAGCAAAATCTATTACGTTAATCCGTCATTTAGCCGAATTACCGGCTACACGGCAAAGGAAGCCATTGGCCAGAGCCCTTCGATCGTCAAGTCGTCGCAAACGCTACCGGAAACTCACCAGCAAATGTATCAATCGGTTTCCAATGGGCAGTCATGGCGGGGTGAAGTTTGGAACAAACGAAAAAACGGTGATGTCTATCCTGCAGACCTGACCATCAGTCCGATTCATGATGATGATGGCAAGATCGTTTCGTTTCTTGGAATTCAGCGTGATATTTCCCTTGCCCAGGCTTATCAGGAAGAACTTGAAAAAGAGGTCGAAGCGAGAACCAGGGAAATCACAGATACACGTTCCTTGACCGTTGTGGGTCGTATGGCAAGCATGATCGCGCATGACCTTAGAAATGGACTGTCGACCATCAAGATGAATCTGCAAATTCTTAACAGAAAGCACGACAGGCCAAATGATGCGGAATATGAACACTGCCAGATTGGTCTGGATCAGATTCGCTACATGGAAGATTTTCTGAGTGATATGCTGAGTTATGCGCGACCAGAGAAGTTGCAGTCAGACTGGTACGACATTAAGCGGATTATTGATGAGGCTCTGACGGCTGTATCTCATACCCATGAAGGTAATGCTGTCGAGGTAGAGTGCAAGATTGAAAAGGACTTGCCTGAAATTTACTGCGATTACTTTAAGATCATGGCCGTTGTGCGAAATCTGATAGAAAATGCCATTCAGTCGCTGGACAATGACGGTGCCGTGAAAATTGCAGCCTGGTTTCAGGAATCTCCTTTAGAACCGTGCGTTCGTATTGAAATATCTGATACCGGTTGTGGCATTGCGAAAGATATCATTACCGATGTTATGGAACCTTTTTTCACTACCCGTACCAAGGGGACAGGGTTGGGTTTGGCGATTGTCAAAGGAATCGTAGAGCGCCATGGTGGTGTTATTTCCCTGACGTCACGGGTCGGAGAGGGTACGCAGGTCTCGTTTACCCTGCCGACGTCACAAAGCGATGCATAAAGGTTGGCGTAGATGACACGGATTCTTGTAATTGACGACGAACAGGCGAGTTGCCGAACGCTGAAGCTGCATTTTGAAGGTCGCGGTTTCCAGGTAGAAACCGCAGGTGCCGCAGAAGAGGGCCTGGCTTTGATATTGGCGGAGCCATACGATTTGGTAATCAGCGACATCCGCATGCCCGGACGCGATGGTTTATCGCTGCTGAAAGACATCCAGGATCAGATACCAGAGCTTCCAGTCATCATGATCACCGCTTTTCAGGATTTGGACAGCACGGTTGCTGCCATGCACGGAGGCGCTGTCGATTACGTTTCAAAGCCAATTGATCTTGAAGTTCTGGAAGCCGCCGTCGACAAGGTGGTGACGAGTAGTCCCGATCAATTGAGTGACGACATTATTCTGTCTTTGAACGATAAGTCAGAAGCCATCGTTGGGCGGTCATCGGGAATGCAGGAAGTTTTCAAGCAGATAGGGATCGCATCTCGAAATCGCGTAAATGTGTTTATCGATGGAGAACCCGGGACAGGCAAAACGGCGGTCGCCAAAGCCATTCACAATGCCAGATTCCATTCAGACCAGCCGTTCGTCACCATCAACTGTTCATCATCGACGGAAGTGTTTCTGGAACGTGAATTGTTCGGGCACGAGGAAGACAATCATTCCGGCGCCGAGGAAGAACGGTTAGGTAAGGTTGGATTAGCCGGGGAAGGAACTTTGTTTATAGACAAAGTGAACTCGCTTTCTCCACGCCTTCAGGACAAGCTTATGCGGTTGTTGAGGGAAAATGAATATACCCCGCTTGGCGCAACCCGACCGTTACAGACCGGATGCAGATTCGTCCTGGCATCCGATATCGATCTGGTCGATGAGGTTGCTGCAGGACGTTTCAGCAAGGATCTTTTTTATTCTCTCGGTGTGTTCTCCATCTTTATCCCGCCGCTCAGGGACAGGAAAGAGGACATTCCGCTGCTTGTCGAACGACTGATCACCAAAATTAACAAGGAGGCGTGCAAGAATATCACGCGCATCCAGTCAGACTGCATGGGACTCCTCGTTGATTATGACTGGACGGGTAATGTGCGCCAGCTTGAGAACGCCCTGATGAAAGCCGTCGTCGTCGCGCCGGGAGACGTCTTGAATGTCTCTTTATTGCCTGAAGAAATCACGGGAGGCGGAAAAGTCCCATTTTCAGATTCCGAACTCGCCCTTGGCAAGACATTGAAGGACCTGGAATGTGAGCATATTCATGCCGTTCTGACCGCAACCGGCTGGCACAAGGGTAAGGCGTGCGAAATTCTTGGTATCAGTCGTCCCCGGCTGGATCGTCGGATTGCAGAGTTTGGTTTTGTCCGCGATTGATAATACAGCTTCTCCGGGTATTCTTTTACAAGTGGATTCCTGCCTTACAATCGATAACATTCCGAAAAACGCATTTTGATTTCGTATGAATGGCCGATGTTTGTTTGAACGAAATGTTTAAATTCGTTTTTCCTTATGTAACGATTGTTTTAATTCGCAACTCAAGTGCTTGTTACAAAGACAAGAAAAAAGCTGTCTTGCCTTCTGAAAAATTCAAAAACAAAAGAACAATTTAGCGAATTGATCTTGAAATTGTTGAGGCTCAGAATTCCCAACCTAATAGCAATTGTGGGTCCGTCTTTTGCTGAAAAAGTTGACGGAAGGACCTGTGGACTATTGAGAAGTTTTCAGTACTAAAGAAAACGCCTCGAACGGGAGGGAAAGGCTAATGACGCGACGCTTTCCAGAATTAGTGAGCCTTGGTGGAGTTCTGAATATCGGAATGGCCATGGCAATTATTGTATCTTTTGTTTTTTATTCCAGCGATGCGCCGGCTCATGAATCGGGCCCGGTAAAAGCGATAAAGGTTGATGCCAAAAAGGCAGCCTTGGGAAAACGCCTGTTCTTTGACAAGCGAATTTCCGGCGATTCATCAATCAGTTGCGCGTCGTGTCACATACCTGAAAAGGGTTTCAGTGATGGTATGGCACTTTCCAAGGCCTATCCAGGCTCGGAAGGTTTCCGAAATACGCCGACACTGATTAATACAGCGCATAAGGCAGCCTGGTTCCATGACGGACGCCTTGGCACCAATCTTAACGACGTCACTCGGGAACAATTGACCGAGGATTACGTTATGAACATGGACATGCGGATCATGCAGGAACGAGCAAAGCAGGATCCTGTCTATGTACAGATGTTCAAGGATGCCGGATATGGCGAACCATCGAACGGTTCAATCCGCAAAGCCATTCCAGAATACCTGAAGACTCTGACCTCGCGCGGTGCGCCCTTTGATAAGGGCACCATGTCAGACGCCGCCAAGCGCGGTGCCAAGGTATTCCACGAAAAAAGATGTGGCAGCTGTCATGCCGGTACTCGCTTTTCAGATGACAAGCCGCACAATACAGCTGTTCCCAACAATCCGGATATTTGGTCCGACCCAATGCGTCATCACACATATGTGGCGTTCGGCCTGTTTATGGGAATCGAAAATATCTACAACATCCGCCGTGATGTTGGCGCGCATGTGCGCACCCACAAGGTCAATGGTACCGATGTTGGCAAGTTCATGACGCCGACCCTTCGCGAGTTGAAGTACACGGCGCCTTATATGCATAACGGCACCATGAAAACACTGGCTGAAGTCGTCGCCTTTTACAACAAGGGTGGCGGATCCGATGTCAACAAAAGCAGGGCTATGCGACCGCTTGGCATGTCGGGTGAACAACAGGCTGATTTGGTGGCCTATCTGGAAGCCTTGAGCGGCGATCCACTGACCGGCGCGGAACATGTCTGGAAAGACGCCATTCCGGCTAACTACACGGCCATCTCAGATTGGCTCAAGACCCCGAACTAGGAGCAGGATGATGACAACTTTCAAAACGAAAACGATCACCATTGGGCTCGCGCTCGGGGTTGCCGTAGTTACCCTGACCGGTCCTGTACAGGCTGATGTGAATGCGCCTTTGGCCGCTCTTGGGCCACCGCCAATTCCATTGGATAACAAGCAGACACCTGAAAAAATCGAGCTCGGCAAACTGCTGTTCTTCGATACGCGTCTCAGCGGCGATGCTTCGGTAGCGTGCTCGACGTGTCACGAACCAAAACAGGGCTGGGGATTCTCGGGTGATATTTCACGCGGCTATCCCGGAACCATTCACTGGCGTAACAGCCAGACGGTGGTTAACTCTGCCTATTACGGCAAACTATTCTGGGCCGGTTCAGCCAAATCGCTGGAAGGTCAGGCTCCGAGTGCCGCCAGAGGCGGCGTCGCCGGTAACCTTGAAAGGGATATCGGTACGGCGCGGTTGGCCTTCATTCCAGAATACCGCAAACGGTTCAAGGATGTTTTCGGTGATGAGTGGCCGAAAATTAAAAATGCCTGGCGGGCGATTGCAGCCTTTGAACGCACCATGGTGCAGACAGATACTCCTTTTGACAAATATATGAAGGGGGACAAGTCGGCGCTGTCTGAAGAGGCCGTTCGAGGTAAGGGTATTTTTGAAGGTAAGGCCAATTGTATCGAATGCCATAACGGTGCCTTGTTCAGCGATCAGCAGTATTACAATCTTGGCGTACCGCGCGCTGAAACCTGGCTTGATAATGGTTTGGCGCAAATTACCTTCCGCTTCGAGCAGTACGCAAAAGGTGTGACTCAGAAGATGTACCGCTCGATCAAGGATGATGCGGGCTTCTATTACCGCACCAAGCAAGTGGATGATAAAGGCAAGTTCCGCACACCAAGCCTGCGCTACACACTGTATACGGCGCCTTATATGCATAACGGCACTTTCTTCGATTTGCAGGAAGTCGTTGAGTTCTACAACGAAGGCGGCGGGACGAATGAGTTTTCGGCAAACAAGACCGATCTGATCAAGCCCTTGAATTTATCCGAGGATGAAATCACCGATCTGGTGGCGTTCCTGGAATCACTTTCAGGGGACGAGATCAAAATGAGCTCGCCGAAGCTTCCGCCCTATGCACCTTTACCCAACCCGGTCAAATAAGGGGGATATGAAAATGACTATAGAGAAAATTCTCGAAACCCACGAAGCCGGGACTGACTTCCCAGAAGGCCGTGCACTGGCAAACAGTGAAATGGCCAAAAGTAAAGGAAAGGGAGGCAAGTGCCTTGTTAACCGACGCGAGTTCCTGCTGACAGCAGGGGCAACAGTATCGGTTGTCATGTTGAGTGGTTGTGCTGGCGTTGCTGCCAGAACACCAGCCTTGGTTTCTACCTATCCACGCAAGTTGATCGCCAAACTAAGCGACCTGAAACAGGATGAACCTGTCGATTTCAGTTATCCTGATGAAGGTGCTTTTTCAGAATCGATCATCGTTAAAATGGGTGTCGAAGGCGGCGGTGGCGTTGGTCCTAACCGCGATGTCGTGGCATTCAATAATACTTGCACCCATCAAGGCGGTCCCCTTTCGGGTACCTACAAGGGCGACACCAAGTCACTTGGCGCATGCCCTCTGCATTTAACGACCTACGATCTGACCCGTCACGGAATTCTGATATCGGGTCAGGCATACCAGAGTCTGCCGCAGGTACTGTTAGAACTCGATGGTGATAATATTTACGCAGTTGGCGTATTCGGCCTGATCTTCGGCCGTCACGACAACATGCAAGGTTAGGGAGGAATTTACCGTGACTACACCTTATTATGTTCCCAAGACCGATGTCCCGCTTCCGCCGAAGAATGCGGAAGTACTGACCACGGCCTGTGACTATTGCATTGTCGCCTGTGGCTACAAGATCTTTCGTTGGCCCGTAGCGCGGGGCACCGATGGTGGCCCGATGGCTGACCAGAATGCGTTTGGGGAAGATTTCCCTGTGGCAGCATTGGGCTCGTGGGTTGCCCCCACTCAGCACAATATCGTCATGCATGATGGCAGGCCGCACAATATTGTTATTCTCCCTGACAAGGACGCAACATCGGTCAATGTCAACGGTGACTCCTCGATCCGTGGCGGTGGTATTGCAGAAAAATGCTATAACCCGCACACCCCGACGCGTGACCGCTTGAAAACGCCGCTGATGAGAATCTACGGCATTTTGCAGCCGGTTAGCTGGGAATTTGCGCTTGATGTCGCTGCTGAAGTTAGCCGCCATGTCATCGCCAAGCACGGCGAGAATTCATATGGTGTAAAGACGTACTCGTATCAGTATATCGAAAATACATACGCCATTTCCAAGTATGCATTGCGCCATATCAATACGGCCAACTTCACGTTCCACGACACTCCGTCCGATGTGTCGTCGACACCGGGGTTCCGTGATGCCGGGTTCGATAACTTCGGCCCGGCGTATCAGGATTGGCACGATGCCGATACGCTGATGATATGTGGCACAGATCCTTACGAGACCAAGACCATTCTTTGGACTCAGTGGATCATGCCTGCAATCCAGGCCGGTCAGAAGACCATTATGATGGGACCTCGTCGTTCCGCTGGTATTGCGTACGCCGAAAAGAACGGCGGCCTGTGGCTGGATGTTACTCCCGGCACCGATCTGTTGGTTGTTAATGCCATTGCGCGCATTATCGCCGAGAACGGTTGGCAAGATGCTGACTGGATCAAAAAATGGGTCAACGACAAGTGGGGCTCCAGTTCAGGCTTTGGTCAGGGCACGCGTAATACGCCTTGGCAGTGGCGCACAACTTGGGGCAAGTTCCAGACCAAAGGCTATGAAGACTGGAAGAAGTGGGTTGTCTCCCAAGACGAGTTCACGGTTGAAAATGCTTCCAAGGTTTCTGGCGTTGATGCTGACAAGATTCGTATGGCGGCCGAATGGCTTGCCAAGCCAGTCGGCGGCAAACGTCCGAAGAGCTCTTTCATGATCGAGAAGGGGTTCTATTGGTCTAATAACGTCGGCAACACCCAGGCTATCTCAGCTTTGGGCATCATCTGTGGTGCTGGTGGTCGTCCGGGTCAGGTTATCGGACGCGCCGGAGGTCACCAACGTGGTGGTCAGCGTGGTGGCAAGTATCCGCGTAATAAATCGCCGATGAAGGTGCCAGGACGTCGTCGCAGGGCTCTCGATACCGATACCTGGACTATGTCGGGGCATACACGTATCGCTCACGTCATTGGTACGACCTGGATTCAGTCAATGTGTGGCTCTCAGCAACTGGCCAAGAGTTTCCACGAACTGACACGGGCGAATCCACATCAGGTGCGTTCGTATGACAAGCAGGAAATTATCGAAAGCCTGAAGAAAAGGGCAGATTCGGGCGGCATGGTTGTATTCAACCAGGATATTTATCTGGTTGATCCGATCGGTGCCCAGTTTGCTGACATCGTCTTCCCCGCCGCAACTTGGGGCGAAGAAGACTTCATGCGGGCCAATGGCGAAAGACGTCTAAGGCTGTACAGCAAGTTTTATGATGCACCGGGCGAAGCTAAGCCTGATTGGTGGATCATTGCACAGCTTGGAAAACGCATGGGCTTCGACGGCTTTGATTGGAAAAATTCCAATGATGTTGCTGAAGAGTCTGCACGCTTCTCGCGCGGCAGCCGCAAAGATTTCAACATGATCAAGGTGGCGGCCCATAGAGAAGGTAAGACCCTGCATGAAAAAATGCGGGATCTTGGAACCAACGGCATTCAGGGACCGGTTCTTATGAACGAAGATGGTACCCTGGAAGGCTCCGTCAGGTTGCATGACACCACGCGCAAATTGCCGGCTACCGGCGCAAAGGGTGGGAACGTGTTCAATAAGAAGTTGACGCATTTCAACTCTCAAACCGGACGATGCAATATCCAGAAATCGCCGTGGTCTCTGTTCTCGGATTATTGGGAATGGTTGAAGCCAAAGGGCGATGAACTGTGGAGCACATCGGGGCGGACCAACGAACGCTGGCAGTCTGGATTTGACGATGACAGACGTCCTTATATCCATCAGCGCTGGCCGGAGAACTACGTCGAGATCAATACCGAAGATGCCAAGGCACGCGGCATTGAAAGTGGTGATTTGGTGATGGTCTATTCAAACCGGGTTCCCAGTTTGAAGGAAACCACGCTTGCTGTGGAAAGCAGTGACTATTCGTTCTCGGGTCAAATGAAGAACGGAAACGTTGTTCTGACCAAAGCTGCGGTTACCGGTGTCGCAATTGTTACGCGCGCCTTGAAGAAGGGGGTCCTGTATATGGATTTCCTGCATAAATCGCAGCCGGCAAATGCGCTGGAAGGCCGGGTTGTCGACTGGATTAGCGGTAACTACAACTACAAGATGGGTGTGGCGAAGGTGAAGAAAATCGGAGAGTCTCAGTACAAGCACTCCTTCCGGTCTATGTCATTCGCGCCACGTGACATTACCTGATTAATTACTAGCGTACGTGGCCCGGAGTGCGAGCTCCGGGCCATATTTTTGACTATTTCAGGAACCTAATTAAACATGATCCTTACAAATAATTTTAACAAATGGATCGGATTGGAACAGTTGCGATGGAACATGGTACGATCGTCAAATCATCACCGGAGATAGTTTTACAAGCAGGTGATCAGGACAATGTGTGCAATGCCCTCTGTGACACACTTCTTACTGGCGTAGATATACATCGGACCCTTGCGGCCCAGGCGCTGGGGCAGATTGGCGGCGATCAGGCGGTTGACGCCCTGATCAAAGGGCTTCTGGACGAAGACGGAGATGTCCGGACCGATGCAGCGACAGCGTTGGCCAGACTCGCCGATCCAAAAGCAGACAAACAACTACTTGAAAATCTGATTGGCGATCCGTGCCCGGAAGTAAAGCTGGCTGCGATGGATGCGCTGGCCGCGACTGCTAACGACGAGGTCAAACCGTGGCTGTTGCGAATTCTTGCTGGCCGCGACGAAGAGATCGTATGGGACGAAGATGAATTTTATGCCACAGGCTGGGATGACTGGGTCGACATGCAGGTCCGGTCAATGCAAGCGTTGGCCGACCTTGGTGTCGAAGATGCAATCACCGGTATCACCGCTGCGATAAACGATGATGAAGCACTCGATATTACCGAGACCGCTATGAAATCACTGGCCCGCATCGGCGATTCAGGAATCAAGGCACTGGCCGATTATATGGATGACAGCGACGAACGCCGTCGCCGCCGTGCCGCTTCTGTGCTGTCGCACTGTGACGGACCGGTGGCCGCAAACGCCGTTAACAGGGCTCTTCAGGATGCGTCCAGCGCAGTCCGTCTTGCTGTTGCCAAAGGCCTGGCGGAGAAAGCCCCCACAGACGAACGACTTGCCGTCCTGCTTGTCGACGAGTCACCGGAAATTCGCGCCGAGGCCGTCGTTCTGTGCGGAGCACAGCACGAAGAGCGTCTCGACCTGTTGCTCGACGACAAGGATATAGATGTTCGTTTGGCGGTTCTTGATCTTTTGTCGAAGCATCCAGAATTGACCAATACCCCGATGCTTGGCGAACGGTTGCGGGACTTTCTGCAGTCGCCATCGGCGTCAATTGCAGCTTCTGCTGCCGCAGCCTTTGCCGCCGTCGATCCCAAAGGTGCGATTCCAGAATTGAAGCAAAAGCTGGATCAGGAAGAAACGACGCCTGACATTCGGCGAGGCATCATTCGTGCCCTGCGCATTGTTGGCGACGACGATGCGTTGCAGATACTGACCGGCTTTGTCGATAACGAAGACAGGCAGGTGCGGCTGGAAGCCATGTCGACCATTGCCGTACTTGCCGGCGAAGGCGACTGGCCGAATGCGGCAGGCAATATCCTTCTCGATGCACTTTCCGGCGAACTTGTTCCCGAGCCCGAGGCTGAACCGGAAGAACAACAAGGTGGAATAAAAGAGGATGATGTAGCGACTGCCGAGCTCGACGGTGATGCTGAAGACCAAGATGAGGCACCAGACGAGGCCCCAGAAGCAAACCCATTCCCGACCTCGACCCTTGATGCCATTACAGGGGCAGTTGAATCCGAAGATACTCTTCCCCTTCCTGACAATGTGGAAATGACGCAGGATGATATTGAATTTCTGGGCCTGACTGGTGGTGACAAGAAGGGCAGGCGCACGATTGCCGTGGTTCCCGACGTTCTTGTGCATGAAGACGTATGCTTGTTTGCAGCGCGGCTGCTTGGTGACTTTTCCCACCCAGAGGTCACCGTTGCGCTTCTTGAACCTTTATCTTCCAACGACAATGAATTGAAACAGACCGCTGCGGATTCACTGGCACATATATGCGCCACAATTTCAGAATTACCTGCTGAAACGTTAGATGCCTTGCATGCAAAAGCCAAATCCCAGAACCGGGACATGCGCCTGCAAGCTGTTCGTGCTTTGGGCTGTGCTGACGATGGATCGACAGTGATGATTTTGATCAACAAACTTGATGACGAAGACAGTTTCGTGCGTACCGAAGCCATTCGCTCACTTGGCCGCCTTGGTCAGGCCGGTCCCGGAGTCGGCCGTTTGCTGGAAGACCCGGACGCGTCTGTCCGCCTGGCTGCTGCGAAGGCGCTGGCGCAAACAAATGCGCCCGGAGTTGTCGAAACACTTGTCGACTTCGCGACTTCGTTCGAGGGTTATCACACACTTGAGGCTGCCAAATTGCTTGCTGATATTGATAAGCCGGCGGCGAACACCTTATTCGTGAATTTGCTGCATGACGATGACAGGATACGCTATTGGAAAGTAGCCGTTGAATCGCTTGGGGAAATCAATCGTGCCCAGCCCCAGGTGCATGTTTAAATGATGAAGGAAGAAATGGAGGGTTACCCCATGAAAACAAAAGTGTTTTTGACTAGCGTTGCCGTCGTTGCCGCAATGATGATGACAGTTCCTTTTGCGGCCGATGCGGCTAAAAAAGCAAAATATAAGGTAATGGATGTTGCCAACGGCGCCACAATATCGGGCAAGGTAAAGTTCGAGGGAAATTTACCGGCTGATGCCGTTGAGCAGATCCTCATTACCAAAGATCAAAAGGTGTGCGGCAATGGTGATCGCGAAGTCGTCTGGGTTGACGTCAAGGACGGCGCCCTGCGCGGTTCGTTCGTGTTCATTGACAAGATCAAGGCAGGAAAAGACTGGGGCGCGCCAAAGGGCGGCGCCTATCTGATTGATCAGAAGGGATGCCGGTTCCAGCCTTGGGCGCAGGTCGTCAAACCCGGCATGATTACGATCCGCAACAGTGATCCTGGTGTGCTGCACAACATCAACACCCGCGAGATGATCGGCGTTGAAAAAGGTCGGGTCGTCAAGAAAGGAATTTTCAATTTCGGACAACCCGATCCTGGTGATTTGGTGCAGGAACTGAAAACCCGGCGCGGTCCTTATATCGGCATCAACTGCGAAGCCCATAATTTCATGTTCGGCTTCATGATGGCACCCAGTCATCCGTATGCAGTCGTAGTCGGTGATGATGGTTCGTATTCCATCGATGGTATCCCGCCGGGCAAATACACCGTAAAGGCATGGCATCCGCGTTATGGCATCCAGAAGACCAAAATTAAGGTCGAAGCCGGTGGATCGCTTGAGCACAGTTTCACGTTCAAGGATAAAAGCTGACATTCGCAGGACAGTCATAAGGAAGTGAATCGGAGCAGGGGAAATTGTGGATATGAAACAGGTGTTTAACCGCCTAGCAAGGCCGGGTATTGCTGTTATTACCCTTTTGGCTCTTGTCCTGTTCGCTTCTCAGGCTGTCGCCCAAGACGCCAACGAATACCGTCAATTCCTTGGTATGGATTCACGGCGCTTTGTTTGGTTTCTTGCGCAAATGCATCTCTATTTTGGCGCTTTTGTTCTGGGCGTGCCGTTATTCGCGCTGGTCATCGAACTTGTTGGATGGCGCACCGGTGACGAAAAGTACGATAAACTGGCCTACGAGTTCACCAGTCTGCTGAGTGTCGCCTATGCGACCACTGCGGCTCTGGGCGGGCTGATGGCGTTTGCGTTAATCACCCTTTACCCGACTTTCTGGGGATTCATGGCCGGTGTCTTCAAAGACATTATGTTCATGTACGCCCTGATGTTCTTCTTCGAGACGTTCTTCCTGTATCTGTATTATTACGGCTGGAAAGCGATGAAGGGTGGAAAGGAATTCGGGCGTCCCCTGCAACTGGTGTTGAAAGCAATGGGCGGCATCACAATTTTGTTGGGTGTTGCCTTTACCTTTGGTGCTTTCGATCCTGAAACCGGCATGCGTACCGACACTCGCATCTGGTTTGTGGTTTTCTACTTTGTTCCCATCAGCATCAGTTTCCTGATGATTAAAAACCTGAAGACCACACACATCGCCATTGGCATCATGCTCAATGTTGCTGGCACTCTGATCATGCAACTCGCCAACAGTTGGGCCGGTTATATGATGAGCCCGGTCGGCGTAAACGAAGCGCTCGAGGTCGTTGGCTCCACATGGCAGGCGTTTGAAAATATCCTGGCGACACCGATCGCTATTCATCGCATGCTCGGCAACCTTGCCTTCGGCGGTTTGGTCGCGGGTTCGTATGCCGCCGTCAAGTTTATCGGTTCTAAAACGGCTGAGGAAAAAGCACATTACGACTGGATGGGATATGTCGCCAACATGGTCGCGGTCGCTGCCCTGATTCCACTGCCGTTCGCGGGGTATTATCTTGGCCGAGAAATTTATTCGACCAGTGCGGTCATGGGCAACAACATGATGGGTGGCGATTTTTCGTGGACCTTTATCATTCAGGCAATGCTGGTCGGGTCGTTGTTCCTGATTTCCAATTACTATCTGTGGAGCGGTATGACCCGCATCCCCGGATCAGAACGGTTTTACCGCTATATCAAGTTCATCCTGTTTGCGCTGATCTTGTCTTTCGCCATCTGGCTGACCCCGCACAACCTGCCGCTGTCGGCTGTTGAGGTTGGGGAAATGGGTGGTAGCCAATATCACCCGATACTTAAATTCTTGGGGCTCATGCCGGCCAAAAATGCGGTCGTAAACCTGATCATCCTGTCGACGTTCTTCAGTTTCCTGCTCTACCGACGCGGAAATAAAGTCGATCCGGTATCCATACGTGAGCAGGGGAAAACGGCCAAGATGGTCATCATCGGTGCCGCTATCGCCGCCATTCTGCTGGTCGGCCAATACGCAGTGACAATGCTGACCATGGATCCGGCGGCGCTCGACCTGCCCTCCGACACTGCCTACTACATGCGGGTCATCGGTTATCTGCTGATCTTTGAATGCGCGGTGGCGGTGCTGGCCACTTGGCTTGCGTTGAATGATCGTGGAAAGCTGGCACAGGGGATATATCTTTCTGTGACCGCCTTCAATGTCGCCATATTCCTTGGCGTCTGGGGTTTCGTCGTCATGGAGAAGGCGTCTCCGATACTCCGTAATGTCGCCGTTTCGCAGTTCCTGCAACTGATCAGCTGCCTTATTTTGGTTACTGCCATTGATCTGTTCCTGTGGAAGGGCTCGAAGGAAGTCGGGCCATTGAAGTGGGGCAAGATGACGGTGCGAAGTCAGTATGCGCTTTTGTTGCTAACGATCATCATCACGATGAACATGGGCTTGATGGGCTTCATCCGTTCCGGTCTGCGTGGCGATTGGCACATATTCGGCATTATGCGAGACACATCAGAGTGGGCTTCTACACCAACAAACTTCGTTATGACGCAACAAGTTGGCGCGGCTGTTTTGATCTTCCTGGTCGCCTGCGCTTTCATGTTCTGGCTTGGAAACCTTGTTACCAAGGTTGCCGCCAAGGTTGATTCCCCAACGGATACAGGGGAGGCGACAGAGTGAAAAACCCGCTTGTCAATGTCTTTGGATTCCTGGTCCTGACGATCCTTGTCTATAACTGGATCGGCTATGTCATTACCGACCTTTCCGGTGGTGGCAAGGATGTATCGGCCGCCACCGACATTAGCCCGGAAGGCGGCGAGAGCCTGTATTGGGGCAAGGGGCGGTGTTACACATGCCACAGCCTTGGCGGACAAGGTAGTGCCGTGCGTGGCCCGAATCATGGACAGTTTGGCGAAAAATTCCCACTGCCGATGGGCTCACGTGCCGTCGAGCGTGCTGCAGAACGTACCGAAAAGACAGGTCAGACTTTTAGCGCTGTCGATTACATCATCGAGAGCATGGCTGAACCTGGTGCTTATGTCGTCAAGGGTTACAAAAACGAAATGGCGGTAGTCTATGCGCCCCCCATTTCACTCAATCTGAACGAGATCAAGGCTATTGTCTCTTACATGATGGTTCAGGGTGGGGATCTTGACATGGAAGCGATTGATACTGCCCCGTCAGAAATTTCGGCGAAGTTTTATTCCAAGATTAATGCGGCGCAAGCCGCTGGTGGAGGTGACCCAGGTGCTGGCGAGGTTGTCTTCGAGGATAATTGCGAGGAATGCCATTCACTGGAAGGCGAGGTAGTCGTCGGGCCTGACCTTTCGACCATCGGCGACAAGGGCATCAAGCATATTTCGGAAAGTATCCTCAACCCGGCCAAGTCGATCGCATCCGGGTTCGAGACCTATGAGGTTGAGACCAAGGACGGTACAAAAATTATTGGTCTTAAGACCCGCGACGAAGGCGGTGAAACCGATATCACCAAAAAGAACGGTGAAGTCGTCACTCTCGCCAAATCCGACATCAAGAAAATAACCGTCGATCAGAACGCGTCCGTGATGCCCGAAGACCTGAGCGAAGCAATGACGGTCAAGGACTTCCAGGATATTCAGGCATTCCTGATTATGCAGAAGGCCGAAAAGAAGGACGGGGAATAATACGATGAAGTCAAAAATCAATAGTTTTTGGACCGTCGTCCTTACGATCATCATCACATATCTGATCGTTAAATTCGCCATTCCGGCTCTTTCCAGAGAGCTTACCGGAATGCCGTTTCCTTTGCCGGTTCCGAGTGCGCTTATTTTTATCTATATGGTGTTGACGCTGATCGCCATGTTTCTGCTGGTTACTTTCGACGACAAGCCGCTGAACGATTTTATGAACCCCATAAAGCGCTTCTTGCGGGGCGACTTCAGCAAGCCTGTACGGGCCATTGGTATAGTCCTCGTTTCAACCACTGTTGGCTGGTACGTCTATGACATAACTGTGCCGAAAGTTGCCGCCCCGGTTGCCTTGCGCATTCAGCATCCGTCTTCCAACTTCCCTAATAAGATGGAGGACCTGCAGAATCCGATGACATCACCGACTGAAGAACAGGTCACATCCTTCATAGAGCAGGCGAAGGCGGGTGAAATTCAGTTTATCGAACAGGTCGTGCCGGATTTCGAGGCGTGGATGGATGAAACCGGCGAAGAAGATCCTCTGCTCGCCATCAACACTCCGGCAATCAAGACGTTCCGCGCCGCCCTTGAAGCCGACAATGTTAGTGCTGAAACGGCACGCGCCGCTTTGCTGGAGGTGCGCATGTTTATGGGCCGCGCCCTGTACGCAATGAATTGTCGGGCTTGTCATGGCGATAGCGTCGCCGGTGACGGTCCCATGGCTGATGGTTTCAAGCTTAGGCCAATCAACTTTACCGACAATGGCACCATTGAAACCATTGTCGAGGGGTACACCTTCTGGCGTGTTCAAAATGGCGGTCCCGGACTGCCGCTTGAAGCGACGCCATGGGATTCAGCAATGCCAGAGTGGAAAGTCAGCCTGACTGAGGAAGAGCGTTGGCTGATCATCATGGCTGAATACGATTTGGCCGAGAAGACGCCGCGCATCCCGGAAAAACATTGAGCCGTGGGAATTTATAACATGAACAGGAAAATTCGCATGACCCTCGGAAACCTCGGCACGGCTGTGGCGCTTGTGGCGTTGCTGGTTCCCGGCATGGCCGAAGCCAAAACGACGCCTGACGGGACAATGCCGGAGGCGAGTGAGGAGTTTGTTGAAACGGGTCGCCAGACTTACATAAAGCGCTGCAGTTTCTGTCATGGGCTGCTTGGTGATGGCAACGGACCGGCAGCCGATTATCTTGATCCACGGCCACGGGATTTCACCCTTGGCACCTATAAGTTCAGGACCACAAATTCCGGAGAACTGCCGACCGATAACGATATGTTCCGTACCGTCAGTCGGGGCTTGCCCGGAACTGCTATGCAGGCTTTCGACAATGATACAATTAAGAACGGTCTTTCGGAAGAAGAACGCTGGCAGGTCATCTCGTATATCAAGACCTTTGCCATAGAATTCGATGACCCCGAACTGGATCCTGTCAAGACCGGCAAAACGCTTTCGCTTCCGGCCAATCGCGCGCCCTATAGCCCTGAATTGGTCGCCAAGGGCAAGGAAGTATTCGAAAAAGCAAAATGCTGGAGCTGCCATGGCAAGACAGGGCGCGGTGATGGCAACAAGGAATTCCGCAAGGATGACTGGGGTTTCCCGATCAGAATTCGCAATGTCACCCACCCATGGAAGATTAAGGGCGGCGGAGAGGCTGAAGAAATCTTCATGCGATTTACGTCGGGCATTAACGGCACACCAATGCCGTCGTTCGTAAAGACTTTATCAGAGGATGATCGCTGGGCCCTGGCCAATTTTATCAAGTCATTGCAGCACGATCTGACCAAGCATCAAGTGCTGGCGGCGCTGACAGTCGAGGGAGCCGTGCCGGATGATCCCGCCGATGAGGCATGGAAGAACGCCGCCCCGATGGACGTACGACTGACCGGACAGGTCATTGCGCCCCCACGTTGGCAGAACCCGAGCATTGAGATGGCGACCGTACAAGCCATTGTTAATGACAAGGAAATCGCCTTTAAGATGACCTGGGACGATCCATTCAAGGATATTAAACACGACCCGGCGAAAGAAATGAATGCCACTGAAATTCAGAAGGTCGGGCTGTATAGTTCGTACGTTGCTGCCAATGACATGATTGCACGCGACCTTGAAACCTTCCGTGATTCAATCGCCCTGCAGTTTCCGGTCAAGACACCGTCTGGAACCAAAAAACCGCATTTCTTCCGTGGTGAGTCGTCCAGTCAGGTTAATCTGTGGATATGGAACGCCGACCTGGCCGAACAGGGCGAAGAAGCCACCGTCGAGGCTAATGCGCGTGGCTGGCGTCAAGCCCCCAAGCCGCAGAAGGATGATCAACGTCAGGTGATTTCCAAGGCTGCATGGGATCAGGGACAGTGGACAGTAATCATGAAGCGTCCGCTCGTCACGGACGACAAAAACGATGTTCAGTTTGAAGCAGGTAAATTCATCCCTGTTGCGATGAATGCCTGGGATGGCTCGAACGGCGAGCATGGATTGGTGATGAGCCTGTCGTCCTGGCACTATGTGTTTATTGACGCGGGCATCCCGGCCAGCGTTTACATCTTTACGGCCCTTGGCTTTATTCTTACCGGCGGTTTGTTGGTATGGTTTGCAAGAAAAGCCGAGTCGACGCCACAAACCGATGCATCAGAACAGACTTAATGGAGAATGCAGACATGAAAATAATTATTTCGTTGGTTGCGGGGTTAGCCATAAGCGGGCTTTCGTCCGGGACTGCTGAGGCCGATGCTGCCGCCGGAAAGGCTGCCTTTGAAGCCAACAAGTGCACGCAATGTCATTACACCGACGGTCCGGCAAAAGAAAAAACCATTGACGATGTTCTGGCCAAGAAGGGCCCGGAACTCTGGTATGCGGGCTCAAAGTTCAACGGTGACTGGTTGGCGGGATGGCTGGCCGATCCGAAAAATATCCGCCTGCTTGAATACAACTCCCTTTCCAAACCCAACCCCGGCAATCATCCCAAGCTGTCGGCGGCCGATGCCGCCTCGGTCAAGGATTTCCTGATGAGCCTGACATCGGATGTTGTAGAGGCCGGAAAGGTAAAGCCCAAGAAGAACCCGAAGGGCAAGTTGATATTCACCAAAAAAATGCCTTGCTCTGGGTGTCATCAATACGCCGATAAGAAAAAAGGCGTTAAGGGCGGCAAAAGTGGACCGTCTTTGGTCGACGCTGGTGTCCGCCTGAATCCAGACTGGATACTCGCCTATCTGAAAAACCCGAAAGTCTTCAAGCCGGTCAAGGATATGCCCAATTTTGTCGGCATCCTCAGCGACAAGGATATGAAGAACGTTTCGCGCCATATCGCCAGTTTCAAGCCTAAGAAATAAGGACAAGATGAAAATGACTTTGAAAAAAATTATTCCCGCCGTTCTTCTCGTCCTTGCCACAATGATTGGTGCGGCCCCGGCCGGCGCTGAAGATGTGGAAAAGGTATTCAAGTTTTATTGCGCGCAATGTCACGGACTTACTGGTGACGGCAAGGGCATCAATGTTACCGAGGATTTTCCGGTGACCCCACGTGCCTTCAACAATGCCGCCGAAATGAACAAGCTTACCGATGCCGATCTTCGAAACGTCATTCGTGAAGGCGGCCCCATTGCCAGCAAATCTGAAATGATGCCGCCCTGGAGCAAGACATTGACGGATGTGGAAATCGACGACCTGGTCAAGAAACTTCGTGACCTATGTCAATGCAAAGGCAAGCAGGGCTAGTTAAAAGACGTAATAGAAGAGGATCAGGGCGATAACGACGATGTTGATCGCCATACCGAAAAGGATAAAGCCGTTTGCAAGGCGTGATTTTTTATAAGGGTCCATGGCAATGGAAACTACGTTCCAAAGGCGGCCCGGTCAACATCAAGAAGGATGTCATCGCGAATTTTAATGAACGGAAGAACCATGAACCAGGAAGCCGATAATAAATATCCATGGGCTGGGCCAGCGCTTTTCACTGTCGTTGCCTGTGCTTGTTTGGCTTTTTTCATTTGGCTCCTTTGATCGACAGGATTGTTTGAGCCCTTAAACACTTGAGGAAAACCGTGACCAACCCATTCGCCGCATTCATCGCCGCCGCCGTCGCATTCGGTGCTCTTTTCTTTGCCCTTGATTATGCGTTGATGAACGCTCAGGGGCTGACCCTGTTTTTCCATGGCTAAACTGAACATCCCGACAGCGTTAAGAGGAACGAAAATGAGGCCGAGATCATTCAATAAGCTGGGAGGGATGTTGGTTCTGTTATTCGGTCTCCTCTTTGTTCCCCCTGAGGTGGCGGGGCTGGATTTGATCGGGCTGGATGGAGGCGTAGCCTTCGCTGCCGAAGACGCTGCCACTGAGGCTGCCGCGCAAGCAGACGTCGCTTCACCTTACCAACCAGCGCCGCAACTGACTGAGAAGGATTACCCTACATTCCTCGGCTTTAACGGGCGCATCTTTGTGTGGATCGCGGCCCAACTTCATCTTTGGTTCGCCGCGTTCGTTCTTGCAGTTCCAATTTTCGTTTTCATTATCGAAGCCATCGGCATGAAGACCCGTGACAAACGTTACGATGACATGGCTTACGAGTTCATCAAGGTCAGCCTGACAGCTTATTCACTGACCGCGATCGTCGGTGGATTAACGCTCCTTGGTTTGTTGGTCTTCTATCCTCATGTGATGACTTACATGACATCGATTTTCAAGGAATCGATGATCTTCTACGCTCTGATATTCTTTGCCGAAAGCGCCTGTCTGTACGTTTATTATTATGGCTGGCACTGGTTGCAGGGACCATTCAAGAAGTGGGTGCACCTGACCATTGGGCTGCTGCTCAATGCGGTCGGCACGCTATTGATGCTGCTCGCCAATTCGTGGCTGACTTTCATGATGAGCCCGGCAGGGGTTGATGCTGGCGGCGTCTTCAACGGCGAGATATGGGACGCCATGCATAACTTCCTGTGGAACCCGATCAATCTACATCGGTTCGTTGCCAACATTGCTTATGGAGGCTCCATCATCGGTGCCTATGCAGCTTACAAATTCCTCAGCGCACGCACGCCGCAGGAAAAGGCTCATTATGACTGGATGGGTTACAACGCCAATTTCGTCGCTATTGCAGGCCTGCTGCCGCTGCCGTTTGCCGGATATTACCTGGTCGCAGAAATCTACGCCTACAGCCAGCAGATGGGTATCACTCTGATGGGCGGCATCTTTGCCTGGCTGTTTATTATTCAGGCGGTGTTGATCGGAACATTGTTCCTGTCGGCTAATTATTATCTGTGGTGCGGCCTTGGACGCAGCGAGGGCGGGGTTCGATATTACAAATATATGAAGTATCTGGCCGTCGTCATTGTCGCCGCCTTTCTGGTCTGGTTCACGCCGCACACTCTGGTGCTGAGCAATGAAGAGCTAAAGGCACTGGGTGGGCCCTATCACAAGTATTTGGGTCCGTTGGGCATTATGCCGGCGAAAAATACGGCAGTGAACATCATGATATTGATGACCTACCTGAGCTTCCTCTACTACAGGCGGGCCAACAAAATAGCTGTCGTTACGTGGGTGAAGGCTGGCAACGCCGCACAAATCGCTTTGTTCGTGATGGCGTGTGCCAACATATTCTTCCTTGGCATTTATCATGGCTATTTCACCAACACCGTATACAAAGTGGCTGCATCCATACCGCAAGTGTTGACGACTCTGCTGGTCATCGTTATCGCGACCGTCATTGACTCGATGATTTACAAGAATGCGAAAGAGGTTGCGCCACAGCGATGGGGGCGGGTTCCACCCCGGTCACAGTACGCCTTGTTCCTGCTGGCGGTATCGTTCACATGGTTGATGGGCTTGATGGGTTATATCCGCTCTGGCATTCGCCAGCACTGGCATGTGGTCGATGTCTTCCGCGATAATTCTCCCGATGCCTTCACGCCGTCGCTTGGTTATGCAACGAACGTCATATCGGTAGCGACGATCCTGTTTATGGCAATGGTCATTTTCGTATTCTGGCTAGCGCAGATCAGCGGCCAGAAATCGGAAACCCCCGGGTTCTGGAAGGAACCAGGGCAATGAAGCAGTTTCTTGCCGTCATCGGATTTTCATTGCTCACCATTGCCGCTTTTACCGGGTACTCTAACTTCGGTATTCCACGCATCGAACCTGCGCCGCCACCGAAGCAGGAGAAAATTGACCTTGGCTCGATGACGATGGACCAGTTTATCGCTCTGGGCGACAGGGTGCTGAACGGCAAGGGGACATGCAAGCTGTGTCACAATGATCTTGGTCGCGCGCCAATGATCAAACAGATTGTCCCCAATGCCGAGAAACACCTGACGGATTCCAGATACAAGGGCGAAGCGAAAGATCTGGCCGAGTACCTTATGGAATCCATGGTCAATCCATCGGCCTTTGTTGTCGCCGGTTTCGGCAAGGCTGGCAGTAACGATACGGTCAGCCCGATGCCTGATGTGTCCGGTGGCTCCATCGGCCTTTCAGAACCAGAGCTTTTGGCAATTATCGCCTATTTGCAGGATTCCGCTGGTGCTGATGTCACCGTTGAAATTCCAACTGATGCCGGCGATGTAGCTGAAGAAGAGGAAGCTGAAGAACGCGAACCCCTTGAGGACCCGCTTGAAATAGCGGCCGAATTTGGGTGTGGAACCTGTCACAAAATTGGCGAGGAGGAGGGCGATCTGGCCCCCGATTTGAGAACCATCGGTGCCACCCGGGATCGAGAATTCTTGCGCCGGTCGATCCTTTATCCGAATGCGGAAATCACGGAAGGTTTTGAAGAGGGCATGATGCCCGACGATCTGGGCGATCAGATGTTCGCCGTAGAAGTCGAACGTATGACCGATTATCTGGCCGGGCTTAAATAGGAGGAGAATGCTGTGAAAATACCCAGATTACTGCAAGCCATTCTCGTCTTGGGCGGAGTCTACGGCGGATTTGTCCTGGTCTTCGATGTCATCCTGGAACAGGTAATTCCGTCAAGCCTGTTGAACATGTACATGTTCTTCGTCGTTGCGGGCACCTATATGGTGTTCACTTTCAGCGAGGAAAGCACGGAACAGATTGTCTCTCCGATTAAGGCGCTGGTCGAAGACCCGTCTAAAAAGATGCTGCGCAACGTCGTCTTCGTGCTGTTGCCGTTGTTCTTCGGCTGGTTTACCTATCAACAAATAAAGCCCAGCTTCGAAGCGCCCCTTGAATTACGCACCATTCATCCCGCACCACCAGCGGCGGTCAAGGTATTTGGCAAGCGCTATAACCTGTTGACTCTGGAAAACCCATTCCGAAAGTTTGAAAAAGAAGACCCGGAAAAGTTCGCCAGCTTGGTCAGGGAAGGGGGCGATGTGTATGTCAAAAATTGTCAGTACTGTCATGGCGACAAGCTTGACGGCCAGGGTCCATACGCCCAGGGCCTTAGCCCTGTACCTTTGAACTTCCAGGATGTCGGCACAATCGCCCAGCTTCAGGAAGGCTATTTGTTCTGGCGCATTGCCACCGGCGGCCCGGGTCTGCCCAAGGAGGCGACGCCCTGGCTATCGGCGATGCCCGTCTGGGAGGACTTCCTGACGGAAGATGAAATCTGGAAGGTCATTCTGTTCCTCTATGACTACACCGGCTATCAGCCCCGGTCATGGGAGCACGAATAATGACTGTTAATAATCTCAGGGTGTTGGCTTTTGCGGTGTTGACGGCGGGTGTTTTCACTGCCGGTTCTCTATCGGCTGCACCAGGCAATCTCGAAAATGGTGAAAAAATCTACATGAAGCGTTGTGTCTGGTGTCACGGCGAGGAAGGTGATGGGGATAGCCCTGCTGGAGATTTGTTAAACCCGCCGCCGCGTGATTTCACTTCCGGAATGTACAAGATCAAGTCGTCTCCCTTTGAAGAGGACTTCCCCAATGATGCAGATATTTTCAGGATGATTTCCGACGGCATGCCGGGAACGGATATGCCGGGTTGGAAGGACGTTCTGAAAGATGAACAGGACCGTTGGGATCTAGTGGCCTATCTGAAAGAATTTGCCGAACTAGAAGAAGAACCCGGCAAGACGATTGATTATGGAACTCAGGTCGCGAGTTCTGAAGACAGCATCGCCAAAGGCAATAAACTGTTCCATGACGGCGAGCGCTGTTCGGAGTGTCACGGCAAGGACGGCAAGGGAGAC
>JABHGV010000042.1 GCA_018671895.1 Rhodospirillaceae bacterium
CGTGATCGCTGCGGTCAGCGTCGTTTTACCGTGATCAACGTGACCAATCGTGCCGACGTTGCAATGCGGTTTTGTGCGTTCAAATTTTTCTTTCGACATGTCGAATTCTCCGATTTCTTAGGAACGGCGTTAACCGGCCAACTTTGTCTTAACTTCATCAGCGACCTGCTGAGGAACTTCCTCGTACTGGTCAAAATGCATGGTGTACTGGGCGCGTCCCTGAGACATGGAACGCAGAGTGTTAACGTAGCCAAACATGTTGGCAAGCGGGACTCTGGCAGTAACGACGCGCGCGTTTCCGCGCTGGTCCATGTCGTTTACCTGTCCGCGACGACTGTTCAGGTCGCCAATGATGTCGCCCATATATTCTTCCGGGGTTACAACTTCGACCTTCATCACAGGCTCCAGAAGCTTCGGTCCGGCCTGACGCATACCTTCGCGGAAAGCTGCACGAGCGGCGATTTCAAACGCCATGACACTGGAGTCAACATCGTGCGAAGCACCGTCATACAACTTGGCTTTGACGTTAATCACCGGGAAGCCGGCAATAATGCCTGTCTGCATGGCGCTTTCCAGTCCCTTGTTGACGCCGGGAATGAATTCCCTGGGAACGTTACCGCCAACGACGGTGTTTTCGAACTCGAACCCGGACGGCGGTGTCTCTTCAGTCGGAACCAGCGGCGAGAAAATAATCTTGACGCGGGCAAACTGACCGGAACCACCGGACTGCTTCTTGTGGGTGTAGTCGATGTCGGCTTCTTTCGAGATGGTTTCACGATAAGCCACCTGCGGTGCGCCAACATCTGCCTCGACATTGAATTCACGCTTCATACGATCGACAAGAATTTCCAGGTGTAATTCACCCATCCCCTTAATGACGGTCTGGCCGCTTTCGGAGTCACTCGATACACGGAACGACGGATCTTCGGCCGCCAGACGTGCCAGTGCGACGCCCATTTTTTCCTGGTCAGCCTTGGTCTTCGGTTCGACCGCAACTTCGATAACCGGATCGGGGAATTCCATACGCTCTAGAACGACCTGATTTAACGGATCACACAGCGTGTCACCAGTGGTCGTGTCCTTGAGGCCTGCCAACGCAATAATGTCACCGGCGCGCGCTTCCTTGACGTCTTCGCGTGAGTTGGAGTGCATTTGCAGCATACGACCGACGCGCTCTTTCTTATCCTTGACCGTGTTCTGGACGCCGGAACCGGTTTCCAGAACGCCCGAATAAACACGTGCGAAGGTCAGCGAACCAACAAACGGATCGTTCATGACCTTGAATGCCAAAGCCGAGAACGGCTCATCATCGGAGTTATGGCGCTCGATTTCTTCTTCCGTACCGGCCTTAACACCCTTGATGGCGGCAACGTCGGTCGGCGCAGGCATGAAGTCAACAACGGCGTCGAGCATCGGCTGAACACCCTTGTTCTTGAACGCGCTGCCGGTCAGGACAGGAACAAATGCGCCCGACAGGGTGCCGGTACGAATGCAGGCTTTCAGAGTCTCAATGCTGGGATCTTCACCTTCGAGATAGGCTTCCATCGCCGCGTCATCCATATCGACCGCAGCTTCAACCAGCGCCACGCGGTATTCGGCGGCTTTATCGGCAAGATCGGCGGGAATATCAACTTCTTCGAACTCAGCGCCCAGATTTTCATCTTTCCAGACAATCGCCTTCATCTTGACCAGATCGACAACGCCGGCAAATTCAGTTTCCGAACCGATCGGCAACTGCAGCACCAACGTGTTGGCACCCAGGCGATCGACCATCATGTCGACACAGCGATAAAAATCAGCCCCGGTGCGATCCATCTTGTTGACGAAACACATACGGGGCACATCGTACTTGTCGGCCTGACGCCAGACGGTTTCCGATTGCGGCTCGACACCGGCGACACTGTCGAAAACGGCGACTGCGCCATCAAGGACACGCAGTGAACGTTCGACTTCAATGGTGAAGTCAACGTGGCCCGGGGTATCGATAATATTGATGCGGTGGTCGTTCCAGAAGCACGTCGTCGCGGCAGAGGTAATGGTAATGCCGCGTTCCTGTTCCTGTTCCATCCAGTCCATGGTGGCGTTGCCATCGTGAACTTCGCCAATCTTGTGCGAAATGCCGGTGTAATAAAGAATACGTTCGGTGGTCGTCGTCTTGCCGGCATCAATGTGCGCCATGATGCCGATGTTGCGGTAACGATCCAGGGGTGTCGTGCGTGCCATAATTAAGTGATCCCGAGCCTTACCAGCGATAGTGAGCGAACGCTTTGTTCGCTTCAGCCATTTTATGAGTGTCTTCGCGTTTCTTGACCGCAGCGCCACGATTGTTGGAAGCATCCAGCAATTCACCCGACAGACGTTCCGTCATGGTGTTTTCAGAGCGCTTGCGCGACAGGGAAACGAGCCAGCGAATGGCCAGCGCCTGACGGCGTTCGTTACGAACTTCGACGGGCACCTGATAGGTGGCACCACCGACACGACGGGAGCGAACCTCGACCGACGGCTTGATGTTATCAATGGCTTCGTGGAAGGTTTTCAGCGGATCGCCACCGGTTTTCGCCTCGATAATATCGAAGGCACCATAGACGATGCGTTCTGCGACAGACTTCTTACCATCGAGCATCAGGTTGTTGGTGAATTTGGAAAGAACCAGATCACCGTATTTGGGATCAGGAAGAATTTCGCGTTTTTCCGCAGCATGGCGACGAGACATAGTATCAGATCCTTATTTCGGCCGCTTGGCGCCGTATTTAGAACGACGCTGGCGGCGATCACCGACACCCTGGGTGTCAAGGGTTCCGCGAACGATGTGATAACGGACACCGGGAAGATCCTTGACGCGACCGCCGCGAAGAAGCACGACCGAGTGCTCTTGCAGGTTATGGCCTTCGCCGGGGATGTAGCTGGTGACCTCGAAACCGTTGGTCAGACGAACACGAGCAACCTTACGCAGAGCCGAGTTCGGCTTTTTCGGTGTCGTTGTGTAAACGCGGGTGCAAACGCCACGCTTTTGCGGGCAGGCTTCCAGCGCCGGAACATTGGTGCGAACAAACGGTGTTTTACGGCGTTTGCGGACCAGTTGGTTAATCGTCGGCATTTAACAACTCACCTTCAAAAAAACATACACAAATGGGCGAAAACGCCCGTGCCACAAATAGCCTTCTCAATTAAGAGACAGGCAAAAGTCCGTCGGCGAGCAGCTCTTTGCCCGCATAAGGACTTGAAATACAAATTTTTTTCACTTTCCAAAGAAGCCTGCGTCTAAACCGAACGGCTCACCACCAGGCCCCCGCGGAGGAAGCCGGATACTAGGTTCGAGACCCCTTTGCGTCAAGCAAAAGAATCTCTTATTTTTCAAGTAGTTCCGGGACCCCTCGTGAATGCGAATGCCGCATTGCAACGAAAAGGGCGACATTCGGTATGATTCGCACCGAACGCCGCCCTGATTCTCTCACTAAGCCTTGGGGAAACCCCTTGATTTAGCTATCTTTTACTCGCTTTCAGCCGCCGCTTCCGCTTCTGGCGCATCGCTGGCTGCAATGACCTCTTCAGAAGGCGTTTCTTTGGCTGCGATGGCTTTTGCCCGTGCTTTTGCTGCATCGGCTTCCAGCACTTCGTCGCGTTTACCAGCAATATTGCGCATACGGTTCATCATTGACCCCGTACCGGCGGGAATAAGACGCCCGACGATGACGTTTTCCTTGAGGCCGATAAGGTTGTCGATCTTTCCGGAAACGGCTGCTTCGGTCAGCACCCGCGTGGTTTCCTGGAACGAAGCCGCCGAGATGAACGACTGTGTTTGCAGGCTGGCCTTGGTGATGCCCTGAAGTACGGGCTCACCCTTGGCAATCTTGCCACCGTCAGCCTTGGTCTTTGCGTTTACCTTATCGAACTCGATTCGATCAGCCAGTTCGCCGATCAGGTACGTGGTATCGCCACCATTGGTGATTTCAACCTTTTGCAGCATCTGGCGAACGATCACCTCGATGTGCTTGTCGTTGATTTTCACACCCTGCAGGCGATAAACGTCCTGGATTTCCTTGATCAGGTATTCCGCCAGCGCTTCAACGCCGAGAACCCTGAGGATATCGTGCGGCACCGGGTTACCATCCATCAATGCATCGCCGACTTCAACGTAGTCGCCTTCCTGAACACTGATGTGCTTGCCCTTCGGTACCAGATACTCATGCGGCTCCAGCTTCTCGTCTGTCGGGATAACGACAATCCGGCGCTTGTTCTTGTAATCCTTGCCGAATTCAACGCGTCCCTCGACTTCACTGATAATCGCGTAGTCCTTGGGCTTGCGAGCCTCGAACAATTCCGCAACACGCGGCAGACCACCGGTAATGTCACGCGTTTTGGCCGATTCCTTCGGAATACGTGCCAGCACGTCACCAGCATGGACTTCCTGGCCAGGTTCAACCGACAAGATGGCGTCCTGCGACAGGACGTAACGAGCCTCGAGCTCCTTATCCAGCATAACCACCTCGCCCTTTTTATCACGCAAGGTAATACGCGGCTTCAGCTCGCTGCCCTTGGGATTGGATTTCCAGTCGATAACGACCTTCGATGCGATACCAGTGGCATCATCGAGACGTTCTTCCATGGACAGCCCATCGACCAGGTCGACGTAGTTAACGGTACCGTTCTTTTCGGTGATGATCGGCAGGGTATACGGATCCCATTCGGCCATCTTGGCACCAAGCTTGACCTTCGCCTTGTCCTTGATCAACAGCTTCGAGCCGTAAGGCAGACGGTGACGCGCTCGCTCGCGGCCCTTCTCGTCAATCAGGTTCAGTTCGGCATTACGGCTCATAACCACCTGTACGCCAGTACTGTCCTTAACGGTGTTGCAGTTCTTCAACTGCACCTTGGCATCACCAGCAGCCTCAATCTTAGAGACTTCGCCGCCACCGGTAACCGCACCACCGATGTGGAAGGTTCGCATGGTCAGCTGGGTGCCCGGTTCACCAATGGACTGGGCGGCGATAACGCCGACCGCTTCACCAATGTTAACCGGTGTGCCACGAGCCAGATCGCGACCGTAACAGGCACCACATGTGCCGCTGGTGGTTTCACACGTCAGCACCGAACGGATAAGAACGGTTTCGACCTCGGCTTCCTCGATAAGGATGGACAGGTCTTCGCCGATCAGCGTACCAGCCTTGGCCAGAACCTTGCCTTCGGCTGGATGGATGACCTGTTCAGCCGTCGTCCGTCCGAGAATCTGTTCGGACAGCGGCGAGATGGTGTTACCACCCTCGATGACAGCGCGCGCCACGAGGCCCTGCTTAGTCTTGCAGTCTTCCTCGACGATGATGCAGTCCTGAGCAACGTCAACCAGACGACGCGTCAGATAACCGGAGTTCGCCGTCTTCAAGGCGGTATCGGCGAGGCCTTTACGCGCTCCGTGAGTAGAGTTGAAGTACTCCAGCACCGAAAGACCTTCTTTAAAGTTCGAGATAATAGGCGTTTCGATGATCTCGCCCGACGGCTTCGCCATCAATCCACGCATACCGGCCAGCTGTTTCATCTGGGCGGCGGAACCACGAGCACCGGAATGAGCCATCATGTAGACGGCATTGACCTGTTCGCCTTTTTCCGGCGTCGAGATGCGTTTCATCATCGCGTCGGCCACTTGATCGGTGCAATGAGACCAGGCATCAACAACCTTGTTGTACTTTTCGCCCTGGGTAATCAGGCCGTCCTGGTACTGTTTTTCATATTCCTTGACCTTGCCTTCCGTGTCGCTGACCATTTTTTCCTTAGCGTCGGGAATGACCAAATCGTCCTTGCCGAATGAAATACCGGCCTTACATGCGTTCGAGAATCCGAGCCCCATCATCCTATCAGCGAAGATGACGGTCTCTTTCTGACCACAGTGGCGATAAACCTGTTCGATGACGTTGGACACTTCCTTTTTGGTCAACAGACGGTTGATCAGATCGAGCGGAATGTTCTTGTTACGCGGCAAGATATCGGACATCAGCATGCGACCCGCCGTCGATTTGACACGCATAACAATCGGCTTGCCCTTTTCGTCAACCGTGTGATAACGGCATTCGACCTTGGCATGCAGCGAGACTTCGTTGTGGTCCAGCGCCTGCTGGATTTCAGACGTATCGGTAAATGCCATACCTTCGCCGAGTTCACCGTCGCGTTCCATGGTCAGGTAGTACAGACCCAGAATAATATCCTGGGACGGCACGATGATCGGCTTGCCACTGGACGGGCTGAGGATGTTATTCGTCGACATCATCAACACGCGTGCTTCAAGCTGGGCTTCCAGCGACAGCGGCACGTGAACCGCCATTTGGTCACCATCAAAGTCAGCGTTAAAGGCGGCGCAGACCAGCGGGTGAAGTTGAATGGCCTTGCCTTCAATCAGCACCGGCTCGAAAGCCTGAATGCCAAGACGGTGAAGCGTCGGCGCGCGGTTCAGGAAGACCGGATGTTCACGGATAACCTCTTCCAGAATATCCCAGACTTCGGGACGTTCTTTTTCCAGCATCCGCTTGGCGGCCTTGATAGTCGTCGCCATACCGTACAATTCGAGTTTCGAATAAATGAACGGCTTGAACAGTTCGAGCGCCATCTTCTTGGGCAGCCCGCATTGATGCAGCAGCAATTCAGGGCCGACAACGATGACCGAACGGCCAGAGTAATCGACACGCTTGCCGAGCAGGTTCTGACGGAAGCGGCCTTGCTTGCCTTTCAGCATGTCGGACAGCGATTTCAACGGACGCTTGTTGGCGCCGGTGATGGCGCGACCGCGCCTGCCGTTATCAAACAAGGCGTCGACAGATTCCTGCAACATCCGTTTTTCGTTACGAACGATGATTTCAGGAGCCCTGAGCTCGATCAGCCTTTTCAGACGGTTGTTGCGGTTGATCACGCGGCGATACAGATCGTTCAGATCCGAGGTCGCAAAACGACCTCCATCCAAAGGAACCAATGGCCGCAGTTCGGGCGGAATGACCGGAATAACGGTCAGGATCATCCATTCCGGACGGGCGCCGGATTCAATGAAGGATTCGACCAGTTTCAGACGCTTGACGAATTTCTTGCGCTTGGCTTCGGAATTGGTTTCCTTCAGGTCAACACGCAGGGTCGCCAGTTCTTCTTCCAGTTCGATGGCTTCCAGCATCTTGCGGATCGCCTCGGCACCGATGCCGACGCTGAATGAATCCTCGCCATATTCATCGACGGCGTTCTGGTAGGCATCTTCGCTGAGCAATTCGTGCAGCTTCAGTTCCGTCAGGCCCGGTTCGACAACGACATAGTTCTCGAAGTACAGAACCCGTTCCAGATCCTTCAGGGTCATGTCGAGCAGCAGGCCGATACGCGACGGCAGTGACTTCATGAACCAGATGTGGGCAACCGGCGAGGCCAGTTCGATGTGGCCCATACGCTCGCGGCGCACTTTCTGCAGGGTCACTTCGACGCCACACTTCTCGCAGGTGATGCCCTTGTACTTCATGCGCTTGTACTTGCCACACAGGCATTCGTAATCCTTGGTCGGGCCAAAGATACGCGCACAGAACAGGCCATCCCTTTCCGGCTTGAATGTCCGGTAGTTGATGGTCTCTGGCTTTTTGATTTCACCGAAGGACCACGACAGGATGCGTTCCGGCGAAGCGAGAGAGATACGGATGAGGTCAAACTGCTGTGTGCCGCTGACCTGCCCAAAAACTTTCATAAGTTCGTTCATTGCAATTTCTCCTGGAATGCTTTCGGGCGTTATTTCAATTCTACGTTAAGGCCGAGGGAGTGAAGCTCCTTGACCAGAACGTTGAACGATTCAGGGATACCGGCTTCGAAGCTGTCGTCGCCACGGACGATAGCTTCATAGACCTTGGTGCGACCGGAAACGTCATCGGACTTGACCGTGAGCATTTCCTGCAAGGTGTAGGATGCGCCGTAGGCTTCAAGCGCCCAGACTTCCATTTCACCAAAGCGTTGGCCACCAAACTGGGCCTTACCGCCGAGCGGCTGTTGGGTAACAAGACTGTACGGTCCGATGGAACGGGCGTGGATCTTGTCATCGACCAAGTGGTGCAGCTTCAACATGTAAATGTAGCCAACCGTCACCTTGCGGTCGAAGGTCTCGCCGGTACGACCATCAATCAGAGTCATCTGACCAGAAGTTTCAAGGCCTGCCATTTCCAGCATGCTGTTGATGTCTTCTTCATGAGCACCATCAAAGACCGGAGTTGCAATCGGCACACCCTTGCGCAGGTTGCCAGACATTTCGACCAGTTCGTCGTCGTCCAGAACCTGTACGTCGCTCTTGTAAGACTTCGGACCATATACATCCTTCAGCCTGGAGCGCAGTTTCTTGGCGTCGACGCCACTGCCGTTGGCAGCATCAAGCATGTCGCCAATCTGTTCGCCTAGCTTGGCGCAGGCCCACCCAAGGTGAGTCTCCAGAATTTGTCCAACGTTCATACGCGACGGAACGCCAAGCGGGTTGAGCACGATATCGACGGGCTGACCGTCTTCCAGATAAGGCATGTCTTCCTGCGGAACGATGCGGGAAATAACACCCTTGTTGCCGTGACGTCCGGCCATCTTGTCGCCGGGTTGCAGCTTGCGCTTCACGGCAATGAAGACCTTGACCATTTTCATGACGCCAGGCGACAGGTCATCGCCGCGTTGCAGCTTGTCGACCTTGTTATCGAAGCGTGCCTGTAAGACTGCGATGCTTTCCTCGAAGTGCTTTTTCAGCTCTTCGACGTCTTTCATCACCTTGTCGTTGGAAACAACGATCTGGGCACATTGACCGGCGGTGAAGTTGTCGAGAACTTCCTCGGTGATCTTGGTACCAGAGGCCAGCCCCTTCGGACCGCCAACGGCTTTCTTGTTCAGCAGCAACGCCGTCAGACGTGCCTGGAAGCTACGTTCCAAAATCGCCCGTTCGTCGTCACGGTCCTTGGCGAGCCGTTCGATTTCCGAACGCTCAATGGCCAGGGCACGTTCGTCCTTATCGACGCCGCGGCGTGAGAAGACACGAACCTCGACCACAGTGCCGGCAACACCCGGAGGCAGTTTCAGCGAGGTATCACGAACGTCGGAGGCCTTTTCACCGAAGATGGCACGCAGAAGTTTTTCTTCCGGCGTCATCGGGCTTTCGCCCTTCGGCGTTACCTTGCCGACCAGAATATCGCCCGGTTTGACCTCAGCACCGATGTAAACGATACCGGCTTCATCAAGGTTCTTCAGGGCCTCTTCACCGACATTCGGAATGTCGCGGGTAATGTCTTCCTGGCCGAGCTTGGTATCCCGAGCCATGACCTCGAATTCTTCGATATGGATAGAGGTAAAGACATCATCACGCACGATGCGTTCCGAAATCAGGATCGAGTCCTCGAAGTTGTAGCCATTCCAGGGCATGAACGCGACCAGCACGTTGCGGCCCAGGGCCAGCTCACCTAATTCCGTCGACGGTCCGTCGGCGATGGTGTCACCGGCCCGGACCATGTCGCCGACCTTCACCAGCGGGCGCTGATGCAGATAGGTGTTCTGGTTCGAACGCTGGAACTTCAGCAGATTGAAGATATCGACACCGGCTGCCGAGTGAGACGTTTCCTCGGTAGCACGGACGACAATGCGGGTGGCGTCGATTTGATCGACAACACCGGAACGCTTGGCGACGATAGTCGCGCCAGAGTCGCGTGCGACCTTGGCTTCCATGCCGGTACCGACAAGCGGAGCCTCCGCACGGATCAGCGGCACGGCCTGACGTTGCATGTTCGAACCCATCAAGGCACGGTTGGCATCATCGTTTTCAAGGAACGGAATCAGCGCCGCAGCAACGGAAACAAGCTGCTTGGGCGAGACATCCATGTAATCGATGTCGTTCGGGTTGCACATGACGAATTCGCCAGCCGCACGGCAACTGACCAGTTCGTTGATGAATTTACCCTTGTCGTCGATTTCCTCGTTTGCCTGGGCGATGGTGTAGCGGCCTTCTTCCATGGCCGACATGTAACCGACCTTGCCAGACACCTTGCCGTTATCAACCTTGCGATACGGCGTTTCGATGAAGCCGTACTTGTTAACCCGTGCATAAGTCGCCAGCGAGTTAATCAGGCCGATGTTCGGTCCTTCAGGCGTTTCAATCGGGCAGATACGACCATAGTGGGTCGGGTGCACATCGCGCACTTCGAAACCGGCACGTTCACGCGTCAGGCCACCCGGTCCAAGGGCCGACAGACGGCGCTTGTGGGTGATTTCCGACAGCGGGTTGGTTTGATCCATGAATTGCGACAGCTGCGAAGAGCCGAAGAACTCACGCACCGCAGCAGCGGCGGGCTTAGCATTAATCAGATCGTGCGGCATGACGGTATCAATATCGACCGAGCTCATACGCTCACGGATGGCGCGTTCCATCCGCAACAAGCCGACCCGGTACTGGTTTTCCATCAATTCACCAACGGAACGCACACGGCGGTTGCCAAGGTGATCAATATCGTCGATTTCACCGCGACCGTCTTTCAGGTCAACGAGGATACGAACGACTTTCAGGATGTCGTCCTTGCGCAGAATGCGGACCGTGTCTTCAGTCTCGAAGCCCAGACGGGCATTCATCTTGACGCGACCGACAGATGACAGGTCGTAGCGTTCGGAATCAAAGAACAGGCTGTTGAACAGCGCTTCGGCGGTATCAAGAGTCGGCGGTTCGCCCGGGCGCATGACACGATAGATATCGATCAGCGCTTCTTCACGGCACGAGTTCATGTCAACGGCAAGAGTATTACGAATGTACGGACCGACATTGACGTGATCGATGGCCAATGTCGTCACTTCGTTGATATTCGCCTCGTTAAAGGACTCGAGAACTTCCTCGGTAATTTCAGCACCGGCTTCGGCGAAAATTTCACCGGTTTTATCGTTAAAGATATCACCAGCAATATAGCGGCCGACCAAATCTTCATCGGTAATCAGCTGGTCCTTCATGCCCTTTGCTTCGAGCTGCTTGATCAGACGCGGCGTCATCTTGGTGCCAGCGTCGGCAACAACCTTGCCGGTCTTGGCATTGATCAGTTCACTGGTCAACTTGGAGCCGCGCAGGGCTTCGGCATCGAACGGCATTTTCCAGGCGTTCTTGGTGCGCGCACAGGTGACCTTGTCATAGAACATGTCAAGGATGCCTTCCGGCGAATAACCAGTCTTTTCAGCAGGCTCGACAGTCTTGCCGTCCTTTGCCCGCTTGGCGATCAGCTTGTCGGTCTTGTCGTCGTTCAGCGCCATCAACAGAGTCGAAACCGGCAGCTTGCGACGACGGTCAATGCGCACATAGGCCAGATCCTTGGCATCGAATTCAAAATCGAGCCACGAACCGCGATAAGGAATGACGCGCGCTGCAAACAGGTATTTACCCGACGAGTGGGTCTTGCCCTTGTCATGGTCAAAAAAGACGCCCGGCGAGCGGTGCATCTGAGAAACGATAACGCGCTCCGTACCGTTAACAACGAAGGTACCGTTATCCGTCATCAGCGGCATGTCGCCCATGTAGACGTCTTGTTCCTTGATGTCACGGATCGAACGTGCGCCGGTTTCTTCGTCAATATCCCAAACGACAAGACGCAGCGTCACTTTCAACGGTGCGGCAAAGGTCATACCGCGCTGCTGGCACTCCTCGACGTCGTACTTCGGCTCTTCGAAGTTGAAATCGACGTACTCAAGGGTGCCGCGCTCGGCGAAATCCTGAATTGGGAAGACAGACTTGAAAACAGCCTGCAGGCCACTGGCCGCTCGCTCCTCATCCGTCATGTGCTGTTGCAGGAATTTGTCATACGACGCCTTTTGAACCTCGATAAGGTTCGGCATCGGAGCCACTTCCTTCAAATGACCGAAAAATTTACGTACACGCTTGCGACCCGTATAGGACTGATCCATTACAAGTTTCCTCAACCGACTAAATGTCTGTTAGGCCCGATTCAATTCGACCACCGCAGTCGAAAAGTTCAAGCCTTCCATTTTCCGGTGTGCTTCATCATGAAACACCCCATCGAGGCAAGCGCATCCATATTCCCGGCCTCGGTAAGGCCCATTCGCACGGATGCGTGCAATATTTTTTTGGACTTGCGGCCGACGGAGGATTTTAACGTCCCCGTCGGCCTGCAATATCCAGAACTGCGCAGGCTTTAGCAGCCCACGCAACCATCACTACTTGACTTCGACAGTAGCGCCGGCTTCTTCCAGCTTCTTCTTCAACTCTTCGGCTTCGTCCTTGGAAACACCTTCCTTGACGACGCTCGGAGCCGATTCGACCATTTCCTTGGCTTCTTTCAGGCCAAGAGCAGTGATGGCGCGAACTTCCTTAATGACGTTAATTTTCTTGTCGCCAGCGGCAGCAAGAACAACATCAAATTCGGTTTTCTCTTCAGCGGCATCACCACCGGCAGCACCGCCAGCAGCGGCGACAGCAACCGGAGCGGCAGCAGAAACGCCCCACTTTTCTTCCAGCATGTTAGAAAGCTCGGCCGCCTCCATGACGGTCAAGGTCGAAAGGTCTTCAACAATCTGATCCAAATTAGCCATTAGTATATCTCCTGATAGGCTTGAACTGACATTACGAGTATTTAAGAATCGTTACTTTACTTAAGCGGCTTAGCCTTCGGCAGCCTTGGCGCCGATCACACGAGCAACCTGTCCGGCGGGTGCCTGCAAGACACCTGCGATACGGGTTGCCGGCGTGCTCAACATACCGACGATCTTGGCGCGAAGCTCATCGAGACCCGGCAGGCTGGCCAAAGCCTTGACACCTGCCACATCGAGAAGCTCTTCACCGAGAGCGCCGCCAAGAACAACCAACTTCTCGTTCTTTTTGGCAAAATTGACAGCAACCTTGGCGGCAGCAACCGGATCATCCGAGTAGGCAATTGCCGTCGGTCCGGAAAACATGTCGCTGAGGGGGCTGAATTTTGTGCCATCAATGGCACGCCGCGTGAGCCGATTCTTGGTGACTTTGAACTTGGCTCCCGCTTCATACATCTTGCTACGAAGTTCGCCCAATTCGCTCACCGTCAACCCACTGTAATGGGTGACGACGACCATGGCCGCGTCTTCGAAGGTCTGATGCATCGAAGCAACCAGTTCTTCTTTTTGTCCTCGGTCCACTGTACTTACTCCAGCTTCTTAGGCCGTACCATGCATCCACAGTGGAAACACAATATAGGCCGTTGGACTTATGGCCCTTCCGAACCCTTCGGAGGGGCCGACAAGCCTGTCCAGTGCAGTCGTTCAAGCCGTCTATAAAGATGCGAACATCTTCAAAAAACGGTTCTTAGCACCGTCTGTGCAGGTGGGAACTTCCCATTATGACACCGCCGCAATCACTTTGGCGTCACCTACAGTCTTGGACAGGGCGGTAACGGAATTCTCCGCCACCTGACCGCCCCTCCTCCGTTTCCGAAGAACGAGCGGAATTCCTATAACTTCGCCGTTAGCCGAAAAGGCTGCTGACGTTAAGCTTGACACCTGGGCCCATGGTCGAGCTGATCGAAACACGCTTCATGTACGTGCCCTTTACGCCCGACGGCTTGGCTTTGGCAATGGCGCCAACAAATGTCGAAATGTTTTCGGCCAGGGCTTCTGCAGAAAAGCTCGCCTTGCCAATACCGGCATGAATGACGCCTTCTTTTTCAACCCTGAATTCGATCTGACCAGATTTCGCGGCAGAAACCGCACCGGCAACATCAGGGGTGACCGTTCCCAGCTTCGGGTTCGGCATCAGACCCTTCGGACCCAGCACCTTACCCAACTGGCCAACGACGGCCATCATGTCAGGTGTGGCGATGCAGCGATCGAAATCAATCTCGCCCTTTTTGATCTTGTCGGCCAGTTCGTCGGAACCAACAATGTCGGCACCCGCGTCTTCGGCTTCCTTAACCTTGTCGCCCTTGGCGAACACGGCGACACGCAGCGATTTGCCAGTACCGTGGGGCAGCGAGATAACGCCGCGAACCATCTGGTCGGCATGCTTCGGGTCGACGCCCAGGTTAAGAGCAATTTCAACTGTCTCGTCAAATTTGGCAGTGGCGCCGTCCTTGACCAGCTTTACCGCGTCAGCGATCTCGTAATAGGTTTCGCGACCAACGGATTCAGCAGCTTTTTTATATCGTTTTCCGGTGTATGCCATGATCTTATCCCACCACCTCGATGCCCATTGACCGGGCAGAGCCCTTGATCATTTCACATGCGGCATCCATATCGTTTGCGTTCAGATCGACCATCTTCAATTCGGCGATCTCGCGAACCTGAGCCATCGTTACGCGACCGATGATCTCGCGACCGGCAGTTCCGGTACCCTTCGGAACCTTCGCCGCTTTTTTCAGGAAAAAGCTGGCCGGTGGAGTTTTGATGATGAAGTCGAACGATGCATCCTGGTAGGCCGTGATGACCACCGGAATCGGCATGTTCTTTTCCATGCTCTGCGTTTCGGCATTAAATGCCTTGCAGAATTCCATAATGTTGAGGCCAGCCTGACCCAGCGCGGGGCCAATCGGCGGTGACGGGTTGGCGGCGCCAGCGGGCACCTGTAACCGTACGTATCCCTTGATCTTTTTAGCCATTATCGTTCCTCAGTCAGTGTTTTCTGAGTGCGTGGTACAGTCATGGCTGACCTCCCACACAATTAAAGTTGACGCGTTATAGCTTCTCTACCTGTGAATATTCAAGCTCTACTGGCGTAGCACGACCAAAAATCGACACTGCCACCTTGAGCCGTGCCCGTTCTTCGTCGATTTCCTCGACAGTACCGTTGAATGAATTGAACGGTCCGTCGCAAACGCGAACCTGTTCTCCGATCTCGAACAAGACGGAAGGCTTCGGACGATCAATCCCTTCCTGAACCTGATTCATGATACGGTCTGCTTCAGCTTGCGAGATCGGCGTCGGACGACTGCCAGAACCCAGAAACCCGGTAACCTTCGGTGTGTTCTTGACCAGATGCCAGGTCTCGTCGGTCAAATCCATCTTGGCCAGCACGTAGCCCGGGAAGAATTTGCGCTCTGACGATACGCGCGCACCGCGGCGCAGCTCGACGACTTCTTCCGTCGGCACCAGAACCTGTTCGATCAGATCGGACATGCCTGTCTGTGCGGCCTGCTCCTCAATCGATGCGGCAACCTTTTGCTCGAATCCGGAATAGGCGTGAATGACATACCAGCGTACCGCCATATCAGCCTCCCAATCCGAAAAGAACGCGCACGCCAAGCGCCATCAACTGATCAACAAGGAAGAAGAAAACAGCGGCAAGAATAACCATGACAAACACCATGACCGTCGAAATGGTGGTTTCCTTGCGTGTCGGCCACGTCACCTTGGACGTTTCCTGACGCACTTCCTTTAAAAACTGGGCTGGGCTTGTTTTCGCCATAATCATTATAACCCTTGCGTTTATTGCCACCCCAAAATACCGGGAGATGGCAGGGGCAGCAGGGTTCGAACCCGCGACCTACGGTTTTGGAGACCGTCGCTCTACCAACTGAGCTATGCCCCTAAACGCGCAATTCGGCGAACCCTCTCAAGCCCGCCATTAAAATCAAACAACAAACGACCGACGCGTCGGACCAGATAACCAGTCCGGGGCGGAGCCATTTGAAACCTTTATTCGACGATCGAAGCGACGACGCCGGCGCCGACGGTACGACCACCTTCGCGAATAGCGAAGCGCAGGCCCTCGTCCATGGCGATCGGAGCAATCAGCTCGACTTCCATCGTGATGTTATCGCCCGGCATCACCA
>JABHGV010000043.1 GCA_018671895.1 Rhodospirillaceae bacterium
CTCTCCCAGCCCCATTTGAATGTAACCTGTCGGGCACACATCCATACAGATGTGACAACCGATGCAGCGGGAATAATCGGTATCGACGTATCGACCGACGGCGATCTTGTCGCGCTTGACGCGGAAGACTGCATCTTGCGGACAGTAAACAACGCAGTTGTCACATTCGAAGCACATACCACAGCTCATACAGCGTCCGCCTTCGGTCTGGGCGCCTTCTTCGCTCAGGCTCTGGATGCGTTCTTCGAAGTTACCCAGAACGTCTTCGGCGTTGATCTGCTTTTCAACACGGTGGTTGCGGACTTCGAAACCGAAGTGACCTAGGAACAGATCGTCATGTGCGACAATCTGATTGGCTGAACGGTCTTCGTAGTTGTGAACCGCGAAGTCTTCGTCGGATGTACCGCGGGTGGCGGTGTGATCGTATTCGGTCGGGTCCAGATGACGCTGGTGCAATTCCGACAGCAGGTTGAAGTGATGCACATCGACCTTCGGGCGCTTGTCGTCGACTTCTTCGCCTTGCAGGAACTGATCAATGCCGTCAACCGCGATCGAGGCATGGCCGATGGCCGTGGTCAGCAGGTGCGGGCGGATAATATCGCCACCGGCAAAGTGCTTGGCCTTGCCGGTAACCTGATAGTTCTTGCCGGTGTCGATGAAGCCCTTGCCGTTGTCCAAATCATCAAGACCGTCCATGCGACCGCTTTGACCAATGGCCGATACGATCAGGTCGCATTCGATTTCGAACTCTGTGCCTTCTTTGGCAACCGGGGTCGCGCCGTCCATTTCGCATTCGCACAGCTTCAGGGCGGTGGCGCGACCATCAGAATTAACGATGACTTCCAGCGGCATGATGCCACCACGCAGGTCGACACCTTCGGATTTGGCGTCTTCACGTTCGCGTTCAGCAGCCATCATTTCGTCAATCGGGAACAGCGACGTCAGGGTGACGTCCGCACCTTCACGAACGGCGGTGGTGGCGACATCGTGGGCGGTGTGACCCAGGACGACCATTTCCGGACGGTCATTCTCGTTGATGGTTTCGATGTGACCCAGACGACGGGCAACGGATGCAACGTCGATAGAGGTATCACCGCCACCGACGACGATGATGCGTCCGGTGACATGTTGCAGCTTGCCCTGGTTAAAGGAGTCAAGGAAGGCAACACCGGTGATGCAGTTGGTGGCGTCTGCGCCGTCAATCGGCAGCGGACGTCCGCTCTGAGCGCCAATGGCCCAGAAAACGGCATCATAGTCTTTGTCGACGTCTTCCATCGAAATGTCTTTGCCAACACGCGTACTGGTGCGGACTTCAACGCCCATGTCGGTGATGCGACCGATTTCGTTGTCCAGCATTTCGCGCGGCGTACGATAACCGGGGATGCCGAAGCGCATCATGCCGCCCAACTGGTCGTGCTCTTCGAAAATGGTAACGCCGTGGCCCTTTTTACGGAGCTGATAGGCAGCGGCCAAGCCAGCGGGACCGCCACCGATGACGGCGACTTTCTTGCCACTTTCCGTGGCCGCGGCTTCAAGCTTCATGTTGTTTTCGATGGCCCAGTCGCCGACGTAGTGTTCGACCGAGTTGATGCCGACAAAATCATCGACTTCGTTACGGTTACAACCGCTTTCGCACGGTGCCGGGCAAACACGGCCCATGACGCTGGGGAACGGGTTCGATTCGACCATACGCTCGAAAGCATACTGCTGCCACGGCGTTTCTTCGCCAGCGGGCTTGTCCTGACCGCGGGCAATCGCCAACCAGCCACGAATGTCGTGACCGGAAGGACACGATCCCTGACATGGCGGTGTGCGGTGAACATAGGTCGGGCACTTGTGACTGTAGCCGGCCTGGAAAATCTTGTCGGTAAAATCGTCCCAGACGGTCTCGCCTTCTTCATAGCGGCGGTAGCTCAGTTTTTTATCGGCGGTGGCGGTCATTGTCTGTTCCTTATTCTTTCGTTCCCAGCTGGATCGCATCGCTGACCAGCTGATGAACACTGACGATCATATCCATAGGGAAACCGTAGTACGGCATCACCTTGGAGAATTGACTTTTACAAATGGCGCAAATTGCGGCCATGTGGGTGACGCCGTTGTTATCAACGACGTCTTTCAGGGCTTCCATGCGCGGCAAGGCACCCTTAACGCGGAGTTCCATAAGATCGTCGGTCAGAAGACCGCCACCACCACCACAACAGAACGTTTTTTCACAGGTGGTGGCCGGGTCCATTTCGACGAATTTGTTGACGCTGGCCTTGATCACTTCACGCGGAATGATGAACTGTCCGCCTTCCATGTTGCCCATGCCCGATCCACGCGCGACGTTGCACGAATCATGGAAGGTCAGGGTCATGTCGTCGTTGGCCGACGGATCAAGGTTGATGGCGCCACGCTGAATCAGGTCATGGGTTACTTCCAGAATGTGCTGCGGCACCGGATATTTAGGATCAAGGAAGTCCCACGGTCCGGCCAGCGAGTTCAGGAAGCTGTAGGCGACGCGCCAGGCGTGGCCGCACTCACCAAAGATGACGCGTTTGACGCCCAGATCAAGGGCTGCCTGACGGATGCGGGCCGCGACTTTGTGCATTTGCTCGTACGAGCCGATGAACATGGCGAAATTGGCTGCTTCCGACGCATAGGAGCTAACGGTCCAGTTGATGCCAGCCTGATGGAAGACCTTGGCGTAGCCAATCAGTCCATCAACGTGGGGTTCGGCGAAGAAGTCGGCAGATGGGGTCACCAACAGAACGTCGGCACCTTGTACGTCGACCGGGAAGCGCACGGCAACGCCGTCATCTTCCAGAACGTCTTCTTCCAGACCTTCCATGGTATCGATCAGGGCCGGTTTCGGCAGGCCAAGGTTGTTACCGATCTTGTGAACCTTGGCGAGAATTTCGTTGGAATACTTCTGACCGACACCGATGTGATCCATGATGTCGCGAGCCGCCATCGAGATTTCAGCGGTATCGATGCCATAGGGGCAAAACACAGAGCAACGGCGGCACTGTGAACACTGGTGGAAATACTTGTACCAGTCGTCGAGCATTTCCTTGTCCATATCGCGGGCACCGACCAGTCCAGGCGCGATCTTGCCGGCCAGGGTAAAGTGGCGGCGATACAGCGAACGCAGCAAGTCCTGACGTGCTACCGGCATGTTCTTGGGGTCGCCGGTGCCGATGTAATAATGGCATTTGTCGGTACACGCACCGCATTTGACACAGCTGTCCAGGTAAACCCTGAGTGCCTTGTTTTTCCCCAACAGGTCGCCGAGCTTTTCAACGGCCTTTTGTTCCCAGTTTTCAACCAGTTCGCCAGGGAAACCTAAGTCTTCCTGGTGTTCCGGTTTGGCGACGAAAGGCTGCGAATGATCCATTGCGCCTTCGACCATGGCCGGATTCGCCAGATCTTCGCGAAATGCTGGAATATCAAATGTCGGTGCTTTTGCCACGGGCTATTCCTTGCTCGTTTCTATTCGGCCGCGGCGCTGTCGCGCTCGGCATCAAGTTTTGCGGCCCACGGTGCCAAATGGCGCTTCTCGCGGGCGTCATCGACCTGGGCACGGCTGGGGCTGAAGAAGACGCCCGGTACGTGCAGCAGTTTCGAGAACGGAAAAACAATCATCAGGGTGATAACCAGCCCAAGGTGAACCAGCAGCGGCATTTCCGCGGGCAGGGGCTGCAGGTCAAAGCGCAGCAGGCCCAAGAAGAACGCCTTGACGGCGATGATGTCGGTGCGTTCGACAAAGCGCAGCATCATTCCGCTGAAGCCGATGCCGACCAGCAGGGCCAACATCAGATGATCGGACGGACCGGAAATGTAACGGACCCGGTTAACGACGATACGACGCGCCCATAATGCCACCAGTCCGGCGATCATGGCGAAACCGGCGTAAATACCAAACGGCTGCACCAGCACCACCCAGAACCAGACTGGCTCGATGAAGTAACGCAGGTGACGGGCAAGAACCAGCCACAGACCGGCGTGGAACAGAACGGCGCAAATCCAGATCCACTTGTTGGATTTGAACAGGCTCTCGAAATAGATCACTTCGCGCAGAATACGAAGAACAACGCCCAACCGGGTGCGCGGTGCCGGCATGGTGGGAATTTTCAACGGCGAGGGAGTGGTGGCGTATTGCTTGATCTTGACGACAAGACCAAGGACCAACACCGCCGCAGCGACGTAGAAAGCAACAGCATATGCGACTGTCAGTGATGACATTTTACAGCATCTTCCGTTTAGTTGGCTCGGTTTTGATAATGCCTCGTGCCGCCAGGGCTCAAGAAATTATCAAATCCGCCACGCCGGGATGCAGAAGATCGTTTCTGCATCCCGGTGCGGGAATTTTGACTGGCTTAGACGCAGCCGGTCGGCTTCGGCAAGCCGGCGATTTTACAAGCCTGCTTGGCGGGGCCGTACGGGAACAGTTCGTACAGGTATTTGTTCGAACCCTTGTCCTTACCGAATTTTTTCTTGATGGCCTTGACCAGGACGCGGACGGCCGGGGCAATCTGGTACTCGTTGTAGTACTCACGCAGGAAGTTAACGACTTCCCAGTGCTCATCGGTCATGTCGATTTCTTCGTCCTTGGCGATCAGATCAGCCAGTTGCTCGTTCCAGGCGGAGAGGTCGATCAGGTAACCTTCTTCGTCGGACTCAAAGCTTTTTCCGTCAATTTCGTAAGCCATATCAAAAACTCCTTTGTCTTAAAACTCATCTATAGTTGAAGAGATTAGGGCAATGCCCTGTTGCTCGATTGTCCCTGTTGATTTTTTTTAAAGCCAGGAATTTACTGCCCCGTGTTCAACCACGAGGTCAACAAACCCGCCGTAATCGACGACGGTAATGCCGTCCATAATCTTGTCGCTGGCAATGCCGCGTGCTTCCAGGTCCGGACCCATAACGTACATGGGGTGGTCCTTGGCCGCGTCGGAAACCTTGTCAGAAACATTGGTGCCACTGGTTGCGGCATAGACGCCGTCTTCCAGAAGCAAAATCGGTGAACCCTTTTCCGACAGCCGGATGCAACTATCCAGACTGTTGCGCTCGAAGGGCGATTTGTTAACGGTATGAATCATAACTGCTTATCCTTGAATTAACTGGGCGATTAGCCGGAAATAACAACCTCTTGTTCAGCCATCACCTTGGCCAGTTCATCACTGCTCAGGACCTCGACCTCGACCTTGAAATCATCAGGGGTCAAGCCGCGTGCTTCCATCGATTCCTTCTCGACGATGATGCGCCAGACCATATCCATGTCTTCGTCTTCTTCGGCGTCTTCTTTTTCCATCTCGATGATGCCGTAGGTCGGCGAGAAGTTCTTCATGTTGATGGCTGTGGTGTCCTGATCTTTTTTGATCTGGTAGACACCATCATCAACGAAAACGATGGCAGCGTTCTGTTCGAAGGCGGCTGAAATCAGCACCGCTTCGAGTACTTCAAGCGCATAGATAGTGCCGTAAGGCGCCTTGCGGTTGACGTACATGAAATTCTTAACGACACCTGCTGTGTCGAATTCGACTTCGCTCATTTCAGATATCCTTTCCGGTTAATCGCCGAATACGACCAGTCGGTCGGCGGCGATGCCGACCTCGGTCAATTGGCCCAGCCCCGAAATACGGAAGCCGTCGGCCAGGTTTTCCTCGACGATGCCACGACGTAATGCTGCTGCGATGCAGACGACAAGATCGACATTATGTTCACTCGCCAGTTCACCCCACAACTTGACCAGATTGCGGTCATCAGCCTGTGGTGCGCTGAGCTTGTTGGCGTTGTTGACGCCGTCGTAATAGAAGAACACGCGCATCACTTCGTGGCCCTTTTCGATTGCTGCCTTCACAAAGTGATAGGCAGAATCGGACGCCTGATGGGTGAACGGTCCTTCGTTGACCTGAATACCGAATTTCATATCTCGTCTTCCTCTGAATGACGCCTAGAAGTGGACGTGCGATGACTGGTTCAGCGCATTACGGCCACCGCGCCAGTCTTCGATGTGGTGCTTGGTGAACGGCAGGTTGGTCATTTCAAAGAAACGCGGCCAACCAATACGGTCGATCCATTCAGACATGCGTTCCCAAGGACGACCGTCTTCCTTGTAAGCAGCAAGGATTTTGTTGACGGTTTCGGCAACTTCCGGCCAACGCGGGGCGTTGTTCGGCAGGCCGGAAACCACCAGCTTGTGGAAGGTCGGCTTGGTGCGGGTGCTCGAATGCTTGCCACCAACCCAGATGGCCAGCACGGAATACTCGGGGTCGTTGATCTGCATCGGCGGGCACGGCGGGTAGCAAGCGCCACAGCAGATGCATTTCTTTTCATCGACTTCCAGGCTCGGTTTGCCGTCAACCAGGGCCGGGCGAATGGCCGCGACCGGGCAACGGGCAACAACCGAGGGTCGTTCGCAAACGTTGGACACCAGGTCATGGTCGATAACCGGCGGCTTGGTGTGCTGGATGTTGATGGCGATATCGCCTTGGCCGCCACAGTTAATCTGGCAGCACGAGGTGGTGATCTTGACCCGGTTCGGCATCTCTTCGGCTTTGAAATCGTCGTAGAGTTCATCCATCAGAGACTTAACAACACCAGATGCATCGGTGCCGGGGATATCGCAGTGCAGCCAACCCTGGGTGTGAGAAATCATCGAGATCGAGTTGCCGGTGCCGCCTACGGGGTAGCCAGCGCCTTCAAGTTTTTCGATCAGCGGGTCAACGCGAGCAGCGTCGGTGACCATGTATTCGATGTTGGAACGGGTGGTGAAACGAACGTGACCATCGGCCATTTCGTCGGCGATGTCACACAGTTCGCGAATGGTGTGCAGATCCATCTGACGTGCGGTGCCAGCTTTGACAGTCCAGATTTCGTCTCCACCTTTGGCAACGTGATGCAAAACGCCGGGGCGCGGACGGTCATGCCAGTCCCACTTGCCGTAGTTGTCACGCATCGTCGGATGCATCAAGGGCATTGGATCGGGGACGCCACATTCATCCGGCATCCGGGGTGCTTCCTGTGCCTCGCTCATAATATGTTCTCCACCTTCAATATTGACTTTATATCTTGTCGCTGTTGGCGGCTGACCCGAATTGGGCAGCCGCCCACAGTTTTAGTTTTCGCAAAGGATATCTTCTCGGGCCTTATTCGGCGGCCTGAGAGTTGCCTTTGCGCTGGTTCCACTTTTCGGCTTCCTCGTCCCAGTCATCGGAACGGAAGTAAGAACTGGTGCGTGGATGTGCGACCATATTGGGATCGACTTCAAGGCCAACGCCTTCGAGGTAGTTAACCAGACCGATACGTTCGACCATTTCACCGGTGCGTTCGTGTTCGAGCGCATTTTCAGCGAAAAATTCAACGCAGTTTTCGGACAGTTCGACCAAGGCTTCAAAGTCTTCGTCGCTTTCCAGCTTCATGAAGGGAACGATGCACGAGCCCATCAGGTCGCCGATTTTCAGCGTCCGCTTACCACCCAACAGGATGGTGATGCCCTTGTCGTCGCCAGGGCTTAGCGCCTTGGTGCAGACATTGATGCAGTGCATGCAACGCACGCAACTTTTGTTGTCAATGTCCAGCGTGTCATCGTCGTTCAGTGACAGCGCCCGGGTCGGGCACATGTTGACGACCTGGTCATTGAAGCCCTTGCGGCCCAATTCAGCGACCTTCTTTTTGATTTCTTCCTGGTCGACCTTGATGTCGTCGCGCCAGGTACCCAGCACGGCGAAATCTGAACGGTGCGAAGCGTTGACGCAGTCATTGGCACAGCCGCTGAACTTGAACTTCATCTTGTAAGGCAGGGACGGGCGATGCATGTCGTCGAGCAGGTTGTTGATGACTTCGCGCATGGCACGCGCCTCATCATAGTTGGACTGCTCACATCGGGCCGCACCGACACAGCTCATAGAGGTGCGGATGGCAGCGCCGGCGCCGCCAAGGTCAAAGCCTTGTTCGTTCATTTCATCGAAGCAGGGCTGAATGTTGTCGGTGGAAATACCCTGGAACATGATGTCGCCAGACTGGCCGTGGAAGGCAATCAGACCGGAGCCATACTTTTCCCAAATGTCGCAAAGCATGCGCAGGGTCTTGGTGTCATAGTGCATGCCAGCAGGGGGCATAACGCGCATGGTGTGGAACTCAGAAGATTCCGGAAACTCGCTAGCAACTTCCGAGAAACGCGGGATGATACCACCGCCATAACCACGAACACCAACGGTGCCGCCTTTCCAATAGCCCTTGCGGGTGTCATAGGAATGCTCGAGCTGTCCCAGCAGGGACTTCATTATCGGCGCATAAGGCTTGTCGTCTCCGGCTAGGTGTTTCAGGCCAGTAACGAAGCTGGGCCAGGGGCCATCTTCGAGTTGATCCAGCAGCGGCGTTTTGGGCATTTGCTTTGCCATTGATATTTCCTCCACAGAAATACTGTTCAAAATTTCCCTTGCCGACAGCCAGGCCGGTATCCGGGAACCTAAAATTGTTATCAGGAGATATTTTGTCCTGCTTGCTCTCCATCTCCCCGGCCTTCATGCAGCGACTTCTTACATGTAAGAAGTCTGGACTGCCTGGTAACCCCTGGCGGCGGTCCGTTCGCTATATAAAAGCCCTCAATGGTCAGGTCATCGTCATCAAACTATGATGTCCTGCTGCGCAAGCCGTCCATTCTCCTAGACGTACGCTCCAAGTTTTTGCCCCGGTCTTGTCTTGATTATTGCGCCCCATCTGACCGGTGATGGGTGACGCTTGAACATATTTATATTAAAATAATCTAATATGGCAACATGAATCCATATCTTTCTTTCAGAAAAGTAGAACCTATCTTAACTTCCTTTCGTCAAAGACCACTCCAGACGTAATTAATATAACCCGTATTCAGACCCCAAAGCAGACGACAGTTATATATCGGAGCGATGATGATATTCAAGCCAAAGAACTCACCTTATAACCTTGATAACAAAGGGGTTTATAGTGCATGGCGGGAGCAAAAGCTGGCCTTGTACCCGGCCACAGCCGAGGACCTTCTGGTCACTCTGTCCGGCGATCCCAATACGGCTGGGGATGAATATGCAGCGATGCAAGAGCGTTTGGCTGATTTTAATATGGTTGTTTATGCTCACAGCCCCATTGAGGCTGATGAACCGATGGCATCCAAAAAATTCTTGAATACTTTGATCCGTCGATTCGGGTTGTTGCGGCTTGATGCCCATCAATGCGCCGACGATGATTCCATTTCATTGCTGTCAGTTGCCGAAGGTGGTGAGCGCAAGCGCTACATCCCCTATTCGAACAGGGCCATCAGCTGGCATACGGACGGTTATTACAATACGCCCGATCACCAGATTCGGGGGATGGGGCTGCACTGTATACATCCAGCGGCAGACGGCGGTGACAATCAACTAATGGATCCGGAAATTGCCTATATTCTGTTGCGCGACGAGAACCCTGATTTTATCCGCGCCTTGATGCACCCTGACGCCATGTTGATTCCTGAAAACGATTTGGGCGATGGCGAAATTCGCCCGCCCCAGGGCGGCCCGGTGTTTTCCATCGCCGATGACGGCAGTCTGCACATGCGCTACACGGCGCGGACACGAAGCATAGAATGGCGCGATGACGCGACGACCCGCGGCGCCGTCGATTTCCTGACAGGGATTCTCAGCGATGATTCACCCTATGTATTTCATCATCGAATGTCGGCGGGTGAGGGGGTCGTTTGCAACAACGTGCTTCACAACCGCACATCTTTTGTCGATGACGACGAGAACAAGCGTCTGGTACTAAGGGCGCGATCCTATGATCGATGTGTAAAGGAGTTGGATAATTGAGTGGTCATGAATCGATAACCGATCTGGAAGTCATCAACGCGCCGTGGAACAAGACGGTGACCCTGCAAGAAGTCGCCTATGAAGGCGGGGTCAAGATGCTGCGCCTCAGGATCAAGGAAGGCATGCGTTTCACCGATCTTGAACTTGATCCGGCAACCCTCGAGGGGCTGACGGGGTCATTCAGGAAATGGCTCGATAGCAATGAGTGACATCAATGATCAGGAAATCATGCGCCGTCAAAGGCTGATTGCGTATTGGTTGTTTGTCGTCATCGCCATGGTGTTCCTGATGGTCATTTTGGGCGGCGTTACCCGATTAACCCATTCCGGCTTGTCGATGGTCGAATGGCGGCCGCTGACCGGCTGGTTGCCGCCGTTCAACGATCCCGAATGGATGGTGGTGTTCGAACGATATCAGCAATCGCCGGAATTCATGCAGATCAATAGTGGGATGGACCTGGAAGGGTTCAAGTCGATTTTCTGGCTCGAGTTCTTGCACCGGCTGTGGGGGCGTATCATTGGCGTTGCCTTCGCGCTGCCGTTTCTGTTTTTTCTTGCTCGCGGCTGGGTCGCCCGCGGTCTGTCTCCGAAACTGGGCTTCATGTTTGTGCTCGGCGGATTGCAAGGTGTGATGGGCTGGTACATGGTCAAGAGTGGTCTCGTCGACCGTCCTGACGTCAGCCAGTATCGGCTGACCGCCCACTTCGGATTGGCCCTTGTCATCATTGGCTACATTGAATGGGTTGCCTTGGGGTTGCTGTTTTCCAGCCGCGATGACCATTCAAATAATGGTCTTGGCCTGTTTGCGACTGTACTCGCCGCCTGGGCATTCATCACGGCCTTGTCGGGGGGCTTTGTCGCCGGTATCGATGCCGGGTTCGCCTTCAATACATTTCCGTTGATGGATGGCGACTTGATACCGCCGGGATTATACGAAACGGCATTAAGCCCGTTTGAAGACATCACCACGGTGCAATTCAATCACCGGCTGTTGGCCGAGGCATTAATCGTGCTGACGACGATTTTCTGGTTCAAGGCGCGCAACGTCACCCTGTCAGCCAGAAGCCACCGGGCAGTGAACGTGTTTGCCGGGGTTGTTGCCGTTCAGGCAACGCTTGGAATAACGACGCTGCTGCTGGTGATACCGGTACCGCTCGCCGCCGCCCATCAGGCCGGTGCGGTTGCTGTATTCATGGCCGCCTTGTGGACGGCTCATGAAACGACAACCGCAGCCTGATCCTGTTTAGGCCGCTTTGATATCACGCAGGAACTCTGACACCTGCTTGCTCAGCATGTCTGACTGTTCGGTCAGGGAATTCACCGCCGAGAGCACCTCTGTGGCGGCTTCGCCGGTGTCATCAGCAGCCTGGTTGACGCCCGAGATGTTCGTCGTCACTTCGGACGTGCCAGCAGATGCTTGTTCCACATTGCGGGCAATTTCCTGCGTTGCCGCGCCTTGTTCTTCAACGGCGGCGGCAATGGCCGACGTGATCTCGTTGATCTCGTCGATAATACCGGAGATACCGCCAATGGCATCGACAGCACCTTGTGTCGCCCCTTGAATGCCGCCAATCTGGGCACTGATTTCCTCAGTAGCCTTGGCGGTCTGATTGGCCAGGTTTTTAACTTCCGAAGCAACAACCGCGAAGCCCTTGCCAGCGTCGCCGGCACGGGCCGCTTCGATGGTTGCGTTCAAAGCCAGCAGGTTTGTCTGTTCTGCAATATCGGAAATCAGCTCAACAACCTCGCCGATTTTCTGTGCTGCCACGGCCAAACCCTGGACTTCGTTGTTGGTGCGCTCGGTTTCCGTCACTGCGTTGCTGGCGATCTCGGTTGATTGTGCGACCTGACGCGTAATCTCACTGATCGAACTGGACAGTTCCTCCGCGGCTGCGGCAACCGTCTGCACATTGGTCGAGGCTTCTTCCGCCGCCGCTGCCACAGTTGTTGCTTGCGAGCTTGTTTCTTCGGCCGTTGCGGCCATGCCTTCCGCCGTGGTCTTCATGGTGTTCGATGCGGTGCCGACTTCACCAAGGACAGAGGTGACATTAGTTTCGAAATTGGCGGCCATCTTGTCGACGGCAGCCGCACGACGTTCCCTGGCCTCTGTTTCTTCGGCCTGGGCAGCAGACAGTTCGTCTGCCTTGATCATGTTGATCTTGAAGACCTCGACGGCACTGGCCATGTCGCCAATTTCATCGCCGCGCTCGGCGCCTTCAATCTCGACCGTCTTGTCGCCTTCGGCGAGAACGGTCATCGCGTTGGTCATATTGCCGATCGGCTGGGTAATGCCGCGCACGATGACGGTGACCAGAACGGCGGTCAATCCCAACAGAACGAGTGTTACCACTAACATGATGATGAAGGTCGTCTGTGCGCCATCGCGAATGTGGTGGGTCAATTCCACCAGATCTTCTGCGATTTTATCTTCAACTATCTTCATCAGATTAATTTTCTTGGTGATGGTGCCGAACCAGTGAGGCCCGGTGACGCCCTTAAGATCGTTAGTAATCGGACTTTCGATTGCGATCTTGCGCATGCGGGCGACTTCGTCGACATCGGGACCTTGAATGGTTTCGTCGAAAAACGCAGTCTCTGCGGGCTGGGCGTAAATTTTGAAGATTCCAAAGAATGTGTCCTGCATGGCGATCAGTTGCAGGAATTTACGATAGATGCCCGGTTTGAACTTTCCAGCGCCAAAACCGGCTCCGCCCATGGCCCTTTCTACACCGGCCCTTTCTTTTCCTTGCAACAGCGAGGTGTAGGTGGTGATGGACTTGGTGATATCGGCATCGGTACTGAGGACAGCCATTTCTTCAACCACGGACAACAGCTTGCGGATCGTCGGGGTGTAATAGCCAGCCATTTTCGGAACGGTGATTTTAAAGGTTTTAACGTTGCTCCGGGTTTCTTCAAGCACTAGAAGGGCCTCGTACCCGGCTTCCATTTTGGCCACCATGTTCTTGCCAAAATCATTGGCATTGAAAGATTTGATTGCGTTCTCATAAGCCTGTTTTTTGGCGTTGGTCTCTTCCCATTGTTTAGGCAACTGTTCAGCGAATTTTGCTCCCTTGGAGCCAATGTAAACAGCCGACGTTCCACGTTCCTTTTGTAATTCATGAACCAGATTACTGATCTCTGGTGCCAGATCAGCCAGTTCCTGCAGACTATCCATACCGGATACAACGCTGCGCTTTTCGATAATAGTCATGCCTGAAAAAAGGATCATTCCAACAACCGGAAGAACCAGTGCTGCCGCGATGTGTACGCCAATCTTGGCGTCCCTGAGAAAGTTGCCCATTTTGTCAATGTTCCCTGATATTAATACTTTATAATGATGTAAGAATAACTTGATGTTTTTGATTTCTGAAACCTTACTTCAAATAGTACAGTAAGATCAAATCTGTAACAAACATATGGCCATGCATGCCCAGCAGGAATTGGCCGTGCGGCGAGAAATTACAATCTGTAACGGGGAATATAAGAAGGGGTCTAATCGTTGTTTCGAGAGCGAATATTGACCTTTGGCGTTTGGCCTGAACTTTAGTAAGGTGTTTCAATGTCTACTGATTGCACGAGGATGGATTAATGAGCGAAGGTAAATTTCGGTTAATAACAAGAAGTGATTTTGACGGCCTCGTTTGTGCTGTGTTGTTCAAGGAAATGGACATGATCGACGAGATCAAGTTCGTCCACCCGAAAGATATGCAAGACGGGACCATTCTTGTTTCGGATAACGACATCACCACCAACCTGCCTTACGTCAAGGGCGTGCATCTGGCATTTGATCATCATCACAGCGAAACTGTTCGTCTGGATGAAGAACCCGACAATCACATTATTGACTCTGACGCTCCGTCTGCTGCGCGTGTCGTTTATAAGCATTACGGCAAGGACAAGATGCCGAACGTCACCGAAGAAATGATGGACGCGGTCGACAAAAGTGATTCTGCACAGTTCTCTACCGAAGAAATTCTCAATCCCACGGGCTGGGTTCTGCTCAATTACATTATGGATGCGCGCACCGGTCTTGGCCGTTACCGCGATTTCACGGTGTCCAATTACCAGTTGATGATGCAATTGATCGATTATTGCCGTGACCATACGGTCGAAGAAATTCTGGCGTTGCCCAACGTCAAGGAACGTGTCGACATGTATATGGAGCACCTTGAACCGGCGAAGGAACAGATCAAGCGCTGCACCAAGGTCCATGACAATCTGGCGGTTCTCGATTTGCGGCACGAAGAATCCATTTTCGCGACCAACCGGTTTATCCTGTACGCACTGTTCCCCGATATAAATATCTCCATCCATGCAATCTGGGGGCTGAACCGTTTGAACACGGTGTATGCGGTGGGTAAATCCATCGTCAATCGCTCGTCGAACAGCAACATTGGCGAGATGATGCTGAATTATGGTGGTGGCGGACACGAAAACGCCGGCACCTGTCAGGTCGAAAATGAAGACGCCGATACGATCATCGAAGAACTGATTGCAAAAATAACTGCCGACGGATGACGCGTCGAACCACCCGCCGTATCAAGGCCCTTATCCGGACGCCGCGGTTGATCATCCTTGTGCTTGGAATTGCAGCAGGTGGCTTTGTCGCGCAATCTCTCAGTGGTTGCAGCGTCGATACTGCCAGGACACCTCTGGCCCGGGTCATCGATCGGTTGGGCCAAGGCGGTTTGTCGGAAGACGCCAACAGGCATCTTGAGCGCTTCAATGCGGCCCATAAGAAAACCATTGATTCCGCACTGCCGACCTTCGATGACAAAAACTCCGTCAAGGGTGCCGAAGCACAACGCAGCCATTTCCGCGACGCGTTCATTCAGGTGCGCCGCGATTATGTGCGCAAGGTTCCCGATGCCGAATTAATCGACACCGCGATCAAGGGCATCCGCGAGGCCAAGCCCGAACAAAAAACCCCTGACGCCCTGGTCGAAGCGGCCTTGGATAAAATGATGGCGTCGCTGGACCCCCATTCCGGGTACCTGAACCCACAGGAATACAAGGAACTGCGCGAATCAAATCGTGGTGAGTTCGGCGGTCTTGGCATCGAGGTCAGAATGCAAGATGGCTTCGTCAAGGTTGTCACCCCGATCGAAGATACACCAGCGGCCCGGGCCGGGCTTAAATCAGGCGACCTGATTACCCATCTTGATGGTGTTGCCATCAAGGGCAAGACTCTGATGCAAGCCGTTAAACTGATGCGCGGCAAACCGGGCACGGACATTCTCCTGACCGTCAACCGCGCCGATATGTCACCGTTCGATGTCACCATCGTTCGCGCCGTCATCCATGTGCGTTCCGTCAAGTGGCGGCTGGAAGGCGATGTCGGATATGTACGTGTGACAAAATTCGATGAAAACATCGCAACCGGCATCGACAAGGCAATCACCGAAATCAGGGAAAAACTGGGCGACGGAATGGCCGGTCTGGTGCTCGACTTGCGCAGCAACCCGGGCGGGCTGTTGCACCAATCCCTTGCACTGTCGGATGCGTTTCTGGATGACGGTGTTATTGTTTCAGTCAGTGGACGCAACGGTGCCCGCGAACGCAGTTTCGAAGCCGATAACGGCGATATCATTGATGGTCTGCCGATCGTCGTGCTGATCAACGGCAATTCCGCTTCGGCTTCTGAAATTGTCGCCGGAGCCCTGCAAGACCATGGCCGCGCCGTGATCATGGGCCAGCAGTCGTTCGGCAAAGGCTCGGTCCAGACCATTATGCCGCTGCCGGTCGAAGGGGCGCTTAAACTGACGACACAATTGTATTACTCGCCGTCCGGACGCGCCATTCAGGCCCGTGGCATCGACCCCGATATTCAGATCGTGCCGATGCCGAAAAAGCAGAACAATAAACAGGACAAGCAGCCCGCAGACGATGCCGCGCCCAAGGCTGGCAAAGAGGTGAAGAATAAAAAGCCCATCATCAAGCACGAAGTGGACATGCCCGGCGCCCTCGCTGCGGTCGGTGAGGATAAGAAACATGCCAGTGCCTCGTTGCCGGAAAAGAACTGCTCGCCTGTCGGTGAAAAAGAAGACCGGCCGCTGGGCTGTGCCCTGGCCTTGTTGCATGCCAGTTCGACCAAGGCATTCCTCGCCTCTATGGGTGTCAGCATGGGGGCAACCCCGGCGATGTAAAGGGGCTTCTATTCCCGCGCAGGCGTGAATTCTGTCTTCTCCACTTTGCATAGAGCGGCTCGACCACATGGCAATATGAGCAAGAAACACAAAATTTACATGTGCCGAAACCAGCGTGCAGGCGGGGCGGGCTGCATCCATCCCAGTTCCACTGACATCTTCGAGGCCCTGACGGCACAGGCATCCGAACGTAAAGAGGATATTGAAATTATCGCAGGGACATGCCTGGGCCATTGCAGTGAAGGCCCGAACGCCAAAATCCATGGTGGCCGTGTGTTTAATCAGATTCAGGTCCGTGATGTGACGGATATACTGGATACTTTAATATCAGGCCGCCGCGCCAAAAGCCCCTGAATGACAAACGAAAAGGCGGACTTTACATAACTTGATATCCCTGACTAATTAGTCGAACCGGGTATACGGAGAGGCTCTCAGACTTGAAAAATCCAAGATTATTCACCCCCGTCCTGATCGCGGGCAGTCTGATACTAATGATGGGGTTTTCCATTCGGGCCAGTTTCGGCGTGTTCCAGATTCCCATTGCCGAAGAGTTTAACTGGTTAAGGATTGAGTTCTCGTTAGCGATTGCGATTCAGAATTTGGCTTGGGGAATTGGCCAGCCGCTGTTCAGCGCGATTGCAGAAAAATTCGGCGACAGACGAGCAATATTTCTGGGCGCAATTGTCTATGCACTTGGGCTTGTGCTTAGCAGCTTTGCGGTTACTCCAGAGGCTCATCAATTCCTCGAAATTCTTGTCGGCTTCGGTATTGCCGGTACCGGGTTCGGAGTCATTTTGGCCGTTGTCGGGCGCAGCACGGCGGCAGAGCACAGGTCCCTTGCCCTTGGCATAACGACAGCTGCGGGTTCTGCCGGGCAAATCATTGGCCCGCCTGTTGCAGACGCCTTGTTGCAGCATATGAACTGGTCATCAGTCTTTTTGATTTTTGCGGTTGCAATTGTCGCCTTAATGATTGTCTTGCCTTTTATGAAAAGCGAGGCCGTCGATATTTCTCATGAAATGGATGAAACCTTCCGCGAGGTTCTGACCAAGGCTTTTCGGGATCCGACGTACAGCATGATCTTTGTTGGGTTTTTCTCATGCGGGTTCCAACTGGCTTTTATCACAGCACACTTTCCGGCATTCATTACCGAGGTCTGCAGCGCCATTCCGCCGAACAGCGTGATACGCTCTCTTGGTGTGAATTCCACAGCAGGCTTGGGCGCACTCTCCATTGCGATTATTGGAATGGCCAACATCGTCGGCGCTATTGCTGCGGGTGCATTAGGTAAGAAATGGCCCAGGAAATACCTGTTGTCTGGCATTTATACGGGCCGAACCATTGCCGCGGCGGCTTTCATTATGGTGCCAATGACACCGACGACCGTTGTTGTGTTTTCTGTTGTTATGGGGTCCCTGTGGCTGGCGACGGTACCCTTAACCTCTAGCCTGATTGCTCATATTTACGGTCTTCGGTATATGGGCACACTTTATGGGATTGTCTTCTTTTCGCACCAATTGGGCTCGTTCTTTGGTGTCTGGCTCGGCGGCGTTATGTACGACCAGTTTGGGTCTTACGATGTGGTTTGGTGGGTTGGCGTAGGCGTAGGGGCTTTTTCAGCGATCATCCATCTACCTGTGCGCGAGTCGCCAAGGCTCAGTCGAATGCCTGCCTGAATCACCGTAATTTGTGTTTTTGGCTTTAGCTCAAGCGGCAGCGGGAATGCAACGGGCTTCCAGGTGGGCGCCCGGCGTCACCGTTAATTCGTCATATTGCAGTTCACCCTCGACGTGGGCAGTGGCCAGTAGCGATATGGAATGGGCCTTAACGATGCCCTTGACTGCGCCGCGGATTACAATGGTGTCGGCGCCGACGGTACCATCGACAGAGCCACTTTCGAGAACCGTGATAGTGCGTCCTGCGATCTCGCCGTCTACGGCACCGGCGATTTCCATATCGCGGGTGTTGGAATCGGTGGTGCCAGCATGGCCGGTCGGATAGCTGGGGATGTCTTCCTTATAGGCGTCTTTAAACATAATCTGGGTCCCTCTCTCGCCAATATGTTTTAGCGAATCATGCGAATCTATCGCTTAAGCCTATGGATTCACTGGTAAAGACTTCGTAAAGGGCAGAGCGTTTTGAGCCTTGATGATCTTGTTTATTAGGTTTTTGTAATTTAATGATGGCGCAGGGGGGGCGACATTTGCTAAAACCCCGGGCGTCGGGCATGGATGTTTTTTACCGATTCCGTGCCGCCAAACAATTTATGCATAATTTTACAGGGGAAGATTAATGTCCAATCTGGTTGCACCGCATGGTGGCGGATCGCTGAATTCCTTACTTGCACCTGAAACCGAACGCGCCGCCGAGCTGGAGCGCGCCAAAGGCCTGAAACAGGTTCCGATGACGTCGAAGGAAACCTCCGACGTGCTGATGTTTGCTATGGCAGCTTACACCCCCCTCGACGGTTTTATGAACGAAGCCGACTGGAAAGGCGTCTGCGCCGATATGAAAATGTCTGACGGGTTGTTCTGGCCGATTCCGATCACACTTTCAGCCACCGACGATCTTGCCAAATCCATTGGCGAGGGCGAAGAAGTAGCGCTGGTCGATGCAGACAGCGGAGACATCATGGCCGTCATGCAGGTCAACGAGAAATATTCCATCGACAAGGCTTTTGAATGTCAGCATGTCTACACCACCACCGATGAAGAACACCCAGGCGTTCAGAAGGTGATGGCACAGGAAGCCTTCAATCTGGCCGGTCCAGTCAAGGTTCTGAACGAAGGTGATTATCCCGAAAAGTACAAGGGTCTGTATTACAGCTGCGCCGAATCGCGTGTGCTGTTCACCGAAAAGGGTTGGTCGCGCGTCGCTGCATTCCAGACACGCAATCCGATGCACCGCAGTCACGAACATCTGGCCAAGATTGCCGTCGAAGTTACCGATGGCGTCTTTATCCATCAGGTTCTGGGTGCCTTGAAGCCGGGCGACATTCCGGCCGAAACCCGGACCAAAGCCATTCAGGCGATGATCGACAACTATTTCGTCAAGGGCACCGTCATTCAAGGCGGCTATCCTATTGAAATGCGTTATGCCGGTCCGCGTGAAGCGCTGATCCACGCTCTGATTCGTCAGAACTTCGGCTGCTCGCACCTGATTGTTGGTCGTGACCACGCCGGTGTCGGCGATTACTACGGCCCGTTCGATGCCCAGCACATCTTTGATACCCTGTGGGATGGTGCGCTGGAGACCGGGGCCCTGAAAATCGACATCACCTTCTATTGCAACAAGTGCAATGGCATGGCGACCGCGAAGACCTGCCCGCATGACAAGGAAGAGCAGGTCCACATTTCCGGCACCAAGCAGCGCGAGATGCTGGGTAACGGCGAAGACATTCCGGCTACGTTTAGTCGTCCGGAAGTCGTCAAGGTGCTTCAGGATTATTACGCCACCCAGAAGTAGTACTCTTGAAATCACATCTGTGATGTAAAGATAATGGGGGAGGGGTTGCCAGTCGGCTCCTCCCTTTTTTCTTTGTCTTTATATAATTTAGAGACCGTTCCCAATGCTGATAGCGCAAATCTCCGATACCCATATTATCGAGCCCGATCAAAATGATCCTCGAACTCTTGAGCGCGTATCCGTGCTGGAGGCTTTTGTTGCGCACATTGGCAGGATGGACGAAAAGCCCGACCTGATCATGCACACCGGTGACGTTACCCAAGATGGCAAGCCCGAGGAGTATGAAACCGTCAAGTCCGTGATGAGCGCTCTCGGCATCCCGGTGTTTTTTGCTCTGGGTAACCGCGACCTCGGCGCGAATCTGGCAGAAGGGCTCAAGGATCTCGGTGGCGCGAACTTGGTCGACGGTTTTCTCATCTACAGCGTCGACGGGTTCCATGTGCGGCTTATCGCCATGGATACCCAGAACCGGGAAAGCAGGATTGGCACGACCTGCTCAGTCAGGCTGCGCATTTTGGAGGAGTTGCTCGAGGAGGAGCCCGATACGCCCACCGCGCTGTTCATGCACCACCCTCCGTTCGAGGTCACGACCTCGAAATACCCTTTCCAGTTCGACGATCCCGCGTTGGCCGACGCGTTTCTGCGGTTGATTTCACAGAACAAGCAGATCGTCCATTTGTTCTGTGGCCATATGCACCGCCAGTACAGCGCGGAACTGGAAACCTGTTGGGCATCGGTCACACCGACATTGCCGCCTGATAACCGGCTCGGTGAATACGAAGCCGGATACAAAGAACGCCCGCTGTTCCAGTTGCACCGCTGGAACCCGGATGTGCTGCGGTTCGAAACGCGCCTGACCCCGGTAGAATGCTGAATCGCAATATTTAAGACTGGACAGCAGGACGTGGCCTGAATAGCCGGTTTTTTCAGGAAATCACCAGAAATTTGTTATTTTTCTTTTTATTTTCAATCAGTTATCAATTTTTGTGTAGGTGTGATGCCTGTCACAGCATTTAGATAAAATTTTATCTAAAATTACTTCTACATTGACGATGATGCGGTCCATGTACCCCGTCTTGTTTACCCGTCGGATGATGATGATATCACCGCAGGGAAGCCGGGGGGGACCGTTCTTCAGGAGATATAGAAGATGGCTTCCGATAACGACACCACCGGCAACGAACCTTCCGCCGTTGACGCGACCCTGCTTCAATCCGCCGACGACGATACGGTCGAAATCGCGCAAGCCGCGGGCGGTGAAGAACAGTCCATTGGTACCGTTGATACGGTCAGTGGTTCTGTTGTTGCGACTCGCCTGGATGGTACCAAGGTCGAACTTGGGCCGGGTTCTCCTGTTTATCAGGGCGACGTTATTGAAACCGGTGGGCAGGGCTCAGTCGGTGTGACACTGGCCGATGAAACCACCTTCTCCATGGCCGAAAACGGCAACATGGTGCTCGATGAAATGGTCTATGACCCGGTGACCCAGGAAGGCTCCGTGTCGATTTCTGCCGTCGAGGGTGTATTTACATTCGTTTCTGGCCAGATTGCCAAGACTGATCCGGACGCAATGACCTTGAACACACCGGTGGCTACCATCGGTATTCGCGGCACCCAGGTCGGCCTGGATGTCGGCGAGGGTGAAGACACGACCGTCGTGTTGATGGAAGAAGCCGACGGCTTCGTCGGCGAAGTCGTCGTCTCCAATGCCGGTGGTGTGCAAATCCTGAACACGGCATTTTCCGGAACTCAGGTCAGCAACTCCAATGCGGCCCCGACAGAGTCCTTTACCGTTGATAAATCCCAGTTACTGCAACAGTTCGGCGGCGCCTTGAACAGCCTGCCTGCTGGCAACAATGCCAACAAGTACGGCACAGAATCCCAAACCGTTGAAGAACTGATCGAAGAAGCCCAGCAAGATGAAACCGCTGGCGAGGAAGTTGCCGAAGAAGGTGAAGACGAAGAAGACCTGGCCGAAGAAGGCCAAGGTGAAGATGAAGGCGAAGAAGACTTGGCGGAAGAAGAAGGTGAGGGCGAGGAAGAGTTGGCCGAAGAGGGTGAGGGCGAACTGAGTGAAGAAGAGCTTGCCGAACTTGAAACCGCAGCTGGCGAGGAAGAAGGCGAAGAGGAACTCGCCGAAGAGGGCACTGAAGGCGAAGGTGAAGAAGAACTCGCAGAGGAAGGCGAGGGCGAACTGAGCGAAGAAGAGCTTGCCGAGCTTGAAACCGCCGCCGGTGAGGAATCTGACGAAGAAGAACTGGCCGAAGAAGGTGCCTCCGAAGGTTCCGTCGAGGAAGATCTGGCCGTAGAAGAGCTTTCTGAAGAATTAAGCGCCGAAGAATTAGCCGAGCTTGAAACCGCTGCTGGTGAAGAAGCTGACGAGGAAGAACTGGCCGAAGCCACGACCGAAGGTGAGGGTGAGGAAAGTCTCGCTGTCGAGGAGCTTTCTGAAGAATTGAGCGCGGAAGAACTGGCGGCACTTGATACGGCGTCCGGTTCGGAAGAGGAGCAGCTTGCCGAAGCCGCTGTTGAGACGGAAGTCTCCAGCGAAGAACTAGCCCAGGAAGGCGTCTTTGAAGAAGAGCTGGCCGATGAGGATTTTGCCACCGAAGAGCTGGCTGAGTTCGACACCGCTGCCGGTGAGGAAGCTGGTGAAGAAGAATTGTCCGTTGAGGACCCAAGTGATCTGGCTGATTTTGAAACGGCTGCTGGTGAAACTCCCAGTGCGGAAGAGATGTCTGTTGCGGATACCGAAGGCCTGAGTGATGAAGATCTGGCTTCTATTGAGGAACTGACCGATTTTGAAACCGCATCGGGTGGTGATGAACCGACGCCGACTACGACGGAAACAATTACCGCTACGGAACTGGATTTGACCGGCGGTACAGGCGACGACACCCCCCCAGGCGACGATACGCCTCCGGCGGATGACACCCCTCCGGCGGATGACACGCCTCCTACGAATGACACTCCGACGACAGGTACCACCACGACCACAGTCGTCGATACCCCTGATGAAGCGGTCATTGGCGGTGCTCAGACCGGCGGCCTGACCGAGACGGACTCCGCCCAGCAGGCATCTGGAAAGCTGACGGTCAGCGATGCCGATGGTGCTGATCAGGAATCCTTCGCTGCTGATACCGGCACCGCCGGTGACTTCGGCACGTTCAAGATGGACACGGCCGGTAACTGGACCTACGACCTGGATCCGGACAAGGCCGACCTTCTGGATGACGGAGAGACGGCAACCGAAACGTTCACTGTGGCGTCTGCTGACGGCACGGAAAGCAAGGTCAGCGTTAACCTGACCGGTACCAATGATGTTCCGGTTATTGGCGGTTCGAGTACTGACACCTTGAGCGAAGGCGATACGACATTGCAGGCCGGTGGCAAGCTGACCATCGAAGATGCCGATGGCGTCGAGCAGGAAAGCTTCGCTGCTGATACCGGCACCGCCGGTGACTTCGGCACCTTCAAGATGGACACGGCCGGCAACTGGACCTACGACCTGGATGCGGACAAGGCTGTGGCCTTGGACGATGGAGAAACGGCGACCGAGACCTTCACGGTGACCTCTGCCGATGGCACGACCTCAGAGGTAACAGTGGATATCACTGGCGGTAATAACCCTGCGGTTATTGGCGGCACCTCGACCGACAGCCTGGTTGAAAGCGATGTTGCTCAGCAGGCCGGTGGCAAGCTGACCATCGAAGACGCCGATGGCGTCGAACAAGAATCCTTCGCTGCTGATACCGGCACCGCCGGTGACTTCGGCACCTTCAGGATGGACACGGCCGGCAACTGGACCTACGACCTGGATCCGGACAAGGCTGATCTTCTGGATGCCGGTGAGACGGCGACCGAGAGCTTTACGGTAACGGCTGCTGACGGCACCACCTCGACGGTGA